>NZ_JAUBPP010000020.1:0-114171 GCF_036700765.1 Microcoleus sp. S1D4 | reverse complement strand
GCGAACACTTATTGCCGTTATCGATTGTTCTTTTATCCCCAAAAGTGGCAAAAAAACTGAAGGCAAAGCTAGTTTTTCTAATGGTGTAGCTGGCAGACCTGAAGAGGGATTAGAAATTTCTGTAATTTCTGTGGTCGAAGTTGAAACTCATTTATCTTATAGCCTAAGTGTACAACAAATGCCCTTGCGTCCGACCACAGAACTACCGAAAAATCCCCTAACTGCTCAAGTCAAAAATAATTCAAAAAAACTTGGCAAAAAACAGAAGTTATTAAGCTTAACGCCTGAAATAACAAGAGTTGATGACTATGCTCAACCTTTAAAAAAAACTCGTTCTTTGTTGCCAGATTCTGTCCGTTACTTGGTAGCTGATGGTTATTATTGTCGCTTAAAATTCTGGAATGCTGTACGGGATGCAGATTTAAATTTAATTAGCAAATTAAGGATTGATGCTAACTTAAATTACCTCTATATAGGTGAAAAAATCCACGAGGTGCCCCTCGCAAATATGATGGAAAGGTTGACTGCAATAATTTAAAGAATTTAAATTTTGTCAAAAAATTTCGACCGGGAGTTAATCTTTATTCATTAGTAGTAGGGAGTTATTGTTGAAAATGTGAAATACGTTTAGCTGTGATTTCAGAGCTTCAACCTAACGGTAAGAGCAAAAATATTTTATTGTTTAGCACCGATATTGCTCTGCCAGCCGAGCAAATACTTGAGTATTATCAGGCCCGTTTCCAGATTGAGTTCATTTTTCGTGATGGCAAACAATTTACAGGTTTATCCGACTGCCAATGTCGTGGTAGTCAACGGCTTGATTTTCATTTTAACTCCAGTCTCATTGCTTTAAATTTGGCAAAATATGAAGCTTATAATCGTCATTCATCTCCGGCTCCCTTTGTGTTTTCCATGGCATCTTACAAACGCTTAGAATTTAATAGCCATCTACTTTACACCTTTATTAACAAGTTAGATTTAGACCCTAACTTGATTTTAAATCACCCTAACCTCTCGTCAGTCCTATCCTATGGTACTCTTGCTGCTTAAAAACTGTCCGAAATATTGATAAAGCTCAGAGGACTAAAGTCCTCACTACAAACTTGTAAGCATTATTTTATCCCAATGATATTGCTATGCGAAGATTGTAATTTCGCACCTTTAATATCTTTAAACTCTGCTTGATGGAACTAAGAATCGCCCTTTTTCTTTGTAGTTTCGGGAGGGCTGACATAGCGCGCCCAAAAAGGTTCTTTCATATTTTTGATCGCTGCTAGTTTTTGGCGTTCCTCCTTTATGTGGTTGCGTTCTGAAAAGTCAGAAAATATGTTGATAATGCCAATGGTTTCGCCGCCAGCACCTCGCACCGGTGCCGCCCAAAGCCAAACATCGATCGAACTACCGTCCTTTTTCAACAAACACACTTCCAAACCTTTGTGCAGTAAGCCATTACGCGCCGATGTCAGTAGCGCGGAAAAATTCTGCTTTTGTCCTTGAAGAATATTCGGTAAAGGTTGCCCCAAAGCCTCCGCCGCAGTCCAGCCAAAAAGTTTTTCGGCGGCACGGTTCCAGATAATAGTACGGCCATCATTGCCGGTACAATTAATCGCTATCGGTGCTGATGCCACCTGCGCTATCATTAATTCGTTCGCGAGTTGCAGTTTCAATTCTACTTGCTTGCGATCGGTAATTTCCTGACAAGCGCCCCACAAACGAACAACCCGCCCTTCAGCTTTGTCCCAAACCGCTTGCCAGCAATCGCGCACCCAGTGCACCTCGCCTTTTTTATTAACAATTCGGTACTCGTTTGCTCCCGTGTGGCTGAAACTACAACCTTCTAACTGTTTAATTAACCTTTCCTTGTCATCGGGATGAACGAGTTGGGAATTCCACCAACCAAACGATTCTAATTCTTCAGGAAGCACGCCCGTGAAGCGCTCAAAAGCTTCTGTAGCCCACTCGCCCACAAACTTGCCGTCTGGGAGTGCCTTAAAAGAATAGGCAAAATCCGAAGTGATTTTCGACATAACTAAGTAGTGCGATTCCGACTCTCGGAGTGCGATTTCTGCTTGCTTGCGCTCTCGGATTTCCCGCGAGTTAATTATAATTCCCTGCACGCTAGAATCGTGAACCAAACTATTACCTGTCGCCTCCATGCAGATCCAAGAACCGTCAGCGTGGCGTTTCCGATATTCGATCGGCCCGGCAATTCCCGGCTCTTGTAGCAATTTGCCAAAATAGGTCTGCCAAGCCAGTAAATCGTCTGGATGGATTAACTCGCCGTGAAACTTACCAATTCTTTCTTCGGAGTTGTAACCCAAAACCCGCTGCAGAGCTCCGCTGTGGTATCGGACTCCCCCGTCGGAGCCGATAATACTAATGATATCGGGAGAATTCCGCAGGATAGCTTGCACCTTGGCTTCGCTTTTAGTTAATGCTTGATTGTCCCTGCGGTGCTGTCTCATTTCTTTTTCTAACTGCTCTTGTAGCTGTCTGATTTGCGTTGCTTGCTGCGCTACTGTGCGTTCCAAGAGGCGATTGTTTTTTTCTAGTTCAACCAGCTTGGCCTCGTTATCGCTCGCATTTTCTAACTGGATGCTGGCTGCCACTTCCTGCAAACAATTGGATAAATTTTCTACAGTTTTTGTGAAAATAGCCTGTTGTGGGGGCGGCAATTCGCTAGCTTGTTCCTGCAACTTTTTTAAGTATTTGTAAACTATTTCTAGCATTTTATTAATGGGGAGAATCTAATAGTTGTCACAGGTGTAACTTCTATCAAGCAGACTAAAGTTTTTTTCAAGATCACCCATAACTAAGATTAGTGTATCGCGATCGATCGCGAACTCAACAACCAGCTATGTTTTAAGTTTATTTTCGATCGTAGCAACCGACAAAAAAAGTAAATTTTTGTTGCGCTCAAATCAAGATTGCAGCAGCAACCTCAAGAAGTGCTAGTGCGAGAGTCGGGAAACCGCCTATGCGCTGAATGTGGGGCCAGCCGGCCCTTAAGCTAAACTAGATGGGTGTCAACACAAAGAGGAATTTATGTCAGAGCAAGCCAACGCTCGCGATTTGTTTCGCGCTGCTTACGAACACCGCTACACCTGGGATGCGAACTTTCCCGGCTACAGTGCCGATATTGAACTCAAACAAGGCGACGAAGTATATACGGGCCATGTTTCCATCAAACCAGACATGAGCGTAGAAGTCAGCGGTATTGCAGACGAGGAAGTGAAGCAGAGCGTTTACACCCAAATGCGGGACATTGTGACCCACCGCAAGCGCTCATCATTTGAACAATCTCACGGCAAAAATAGCTTCACCCTCGGCGAGAAGGACAGCAGCGAGGCTGTGGATATTCTAGTGAAAGGCGACTCAATGGGCTCGAATTATAAAATCCGAGGTCTGTCAATTTGTCAAGTCAGCCGGGTGATGGGCCGCATGGCTTTCGTCATTGACACGCACAAAAGCTTGGAGACTCCCGAAGGTTCTTTGGCTAGCCACTACGATGCGGTTTTCCGCAACCCCGAAACCAACGAAATCATCAAAGAACTAGAATTTGAAGATACCTTTGACAAAATAGACGACTATTATGTCATGACGAAGCAAGTAGTGCGATCGAAAGAAAAAGGTCAACTGACAACAACCGAATTTAACTATTCCAACATCAAACTGCTGCAACCAGCAGTAGTTTAATCTTACAGACTGGGGTGCGCGGCCCGTCGCCCACCCTAAAAATCGAAGTTGCGCGTCCAAGACGGCTGGATTTGGCAGCAACTCAGGCTACGATCGAATAAACCCAATATCAAGAAATTATTTCAGAGGCAAACTATGACGACACTAGCACTAACCAGAGATAACGTGGAAACAGTTCTCGATGAACTGCGTCCCTACCTGATTTCCGACGGCGGCAACGTCGAACTCGTAGAAATCGACGGCCCGGTAGTACACTTGAGACTGCAAGGAGCTTGCGGTTCTTGTCCGAGTTCCACAATGACTCTGAGAATGGGTATTGAACGCCGCCTGCGCGAAGCAATTCCAGAAATTGCCGAAGTCGAACAGGTAATGTAATTAGTTAGTTGGCAGTTGGTAGTTGGCAGTTGGTAGGAAAGCAATTGGCAGTTGGTAGGAAAGCAATTGGTTGTTGGTAGGAAAGCAATTGGTAATTGGCAATTGGTTGTTGGCAATTGGCCCGAAAGCATTAACTAATAACAGCCGACAGTCAACAGCCAACAGCCAACAGCCAACAGTCAACAGTCAACAGTCAACAGTCAACAGTCAACTGACTGTTACCTTTTTTTGAATTACCATTACCAAATGCGATGTCTCACCCCCTTTACGTAGCCTTCATTTGGCACCAACACCAACCGCTGTATAAATCCCGAGTATCCGCTACAGCAAAAGAAGCTCAATACAGACTGCCTTGGGTGCGCCTGCATGGAGTCAAAGATTACTTGGATTTAGTGCTAATTCTGGCAAAATATCCCAAACTGCATCAAACAGTAAATCTGGTTCCGTCCTTAATTTTGCAGATAGAAGACTGCATCGCAGACAAAGCATTAGACCCTTACTTGGCGGTAACTCTCAAGCGAGCCGATGATTTAAACATCGAAGAAAAAGAGTTTGTTTTAGAACACTTCTTTGATGCCAATTACCACACCCTGATTCAGCCCCATCCCCGGTACGCTCAACTCTACACTCAGCGACAGGAAAAAGGCATTCAGTGGTGCTTGGAAAACTGGACTGTCCAGGATTTTGGGGATTTGCTGGCGTGGCACAATTTAGCTTGGATCGATCCGCTGTTTTGGGATGACCCCGAGATTGCCGGGTGGCTGAAACAAGGACAAGGTTTCCGCTTGGCAGACCGAAAAAACATCTACGCAAAACAAAAAGAAATACTGTCAAAAATCATTCCCCAGCACCGTAAAATGCAAGCTGAGGGACAGTTGGAAGTCTCCACAACCCCCTACACGCACCCGATTTTACCGCTGCTTGCCGACACCAACAGCGGCCGCGTAGCTATTCCTAACATGACTCTGCCAAAACATCGGTTTGAGTGGGCAGAAGATATTCCCAGACATTTGAGAAAATCCTGGGAAATGTATCAAGAAAGGTTTGATTGCAAACCGCGCGGTTTGTGGCCGTCGGAACAGGCGGTTAGCCCGGAAATTTTGCCCTACATTGCTAAACAAGGTTTTAAATGGATTGTCTCGGATGAGGCAGTATTGGGGTGGACAATTAAACAGTTTTTTAACCGGGATGGGGCGGGGAATGTTTACGAGCCAGAATTGTTGTATCGTCCTTATCGTTTAGAAACTCCTGATGGCGATTTGGCGATCGTATTTCGAGACCACAGATTGTCTGATTTGATCGGGTTTACTTACAGTTCGATGGAACCGGAAAAAGCAGCCTCAGATTTGGTGGGACACTTGGAGGCGATCGGCAGAACTCTCAAACACCGACAGTCAAGCGGCGAAACAGCTTTAGAAAATCCCTGGTTGGTGACGATCGCCCTTGACGGCGAAAATTGCTGGGAATTCTATCCCGAAGACGGCAAACCGTTCTTAGAATCACTTTATCAAACTCTCAGCGACAATCCAGATATCAAATTAGTCACAGTTTCGGAATTTCTCGACAAATTCCCAGCCACCGAAACAATACCCGCAGCCCAACTGCACACTGGTTCCTGGGTAGACGGTTCCCTGACAACTTGGATCGGCGATCCGGCAAAAAATCGCGCTTGGGACTTGTTAGGGGCCGCGAGACAAATGCTGGCGAACCATCCAGAAGCCACGGAAGAAAGCAATCCCGAAGCTTGGGAAGCGCTTTATGCGGCCGAAGGTTCCGACTGGTTTTGGTGGTTTGGCGAAGGCCACACGTCAAATCAAGATGCTATGTTCGATCAGTTATTTCGCGAACACGTAGCAGGAATTTACGAAGCTCTCGGCGAGGCTGTACCCCCGGAAGTGCGGCGGCAAGTAGAGGCGCATCACGCGGCTGGCGATCGCGAACCGCTGAGCTTTATTCACCCGATTATCGACGGTATCGGCAACGAACAGGATTGGGACAAAGCCGGCCGCATTGAAATTGGAGGAGCAAGGGGTACAATGCACCGGAGTTCGGCAATTCAGCGGCTTTGGTATGGAGTCGATCACTTGAATTTTTACCTGCGCGCCGACTTCAATGCTGGGGTGCGGCCAGGTATTGATTGCCCGCCGCAGTTAAACTTGTTCTGGTTTTATCCCGATCGCACGATGCACAACAGTCCGATCCCACTGTCGGGTTTGCCCGACGAAGCACCGCTCAACTATCGGTTCCACCATCAGTTAGAGATTAATTTGCTGACGAAATCGATTTGGTTTCAAGAAGCAGGAGAGGGCGATGAGTGGCATCCCCGCATCAGCAGAACCCAAGTGGGACTGGATAAATGTTTGGAGATAGCAGTACCCTGGGCGGATTTGCAAATTATGCCAGACTGGCAAATGAAGCTGATTGCGGTTTTATCGGAAGGGGAGCGTTATTCTAGTTGTATGCCGTTCGATTCTTTGATTGCGATCGGAATGCCGTAAAGAGTCAGTAGTCAGTTGTCAGTTGTCAGATTATGTTTGATTGTGTCCGGTAGGTCGATCGCGAAAAAAGAGGTTCGATCGTTCGGACTTTAGTCCTGTATTTTCCGAGGACTTCAGTTCTCACGACAAACCAGCTAGAAAAGAGGTTCGATCGTTCGGACTTTAGTCCTGCATTTTCCGAGGAAAAAAGTCCGAACGACAAACCAGATAGCAAGTGAATTCAGATGAAATTAAATCATTATTTATGAGGAAATAAATCAAATTCAATGAACCGCATTTTGCTCTTGGTCGATCGCCACCAACAACCTAATTTGCCGATCGCACACCTCAACACTCAACATGAGGTGATCGTACCCGATCGCACTTGCGAACCAAACTTAGAAGTTCACATTCCTAAAATTGCTTTTGACTTGTGCATTCTCGACGAGGCAAATTTCGATCGCCTCTGGCCGCTGATAGAAGCATTAAAAACAGCCGCCGAGCCGATATTTTTACCGTTTTTGCTCCTCGGCACATCCCAAACCCCCGCCCTCACCGAGCCGCATTTTGGGCAGCAAACACAAAAACTCGATCGCCGAATTGACGATTTAATCGCAACTCCCGCAGATGCAGCCCAACTGCAGTTGCGGGTAGAAAATTTGTTGGCCCGCAGGAAGCTGTCGTTAGAAGTTCACAGACTCCAAGAAATAATTAAACAACACACTGTTAGCGAAAGTTTGTTAATTGATTCGCTGCAAACGGCCAACAAAAACCTGCAACAGGAAATCGCTAAGCGGGCCGAGGCGGAAGCTGCACTGCGAGAAAACCTCTATCTCGACTTGCTAATGAATGCCATGCCAGATATTGTCTGCTTCAAAGATGGCCAAAGCAGATGGCAGCAGGCAAATCAAGCAATACTGGAATTGTTCGAGCTATCAGCAGATGAATACCGCGGCCTGACAGATTCTCAGCTAGGAAAACTCAGCCCTTTTTATCTGGAGGCGCTGCAGGCGTGCGAGGTGAGCGATCGAGCCGCGTGGGAAAAAGGTACGCTTTCTAGGGGTGAAGAAGTGATTCCCGGATCGAACGGTACTGTGAAAATCTACGACGTGATTAAAGTACCTCTATTTCACCCTGACGGCAGACGCAAAAGTATCGTGATTTTGGGCCGCGACATCACCGAATACAAGCAAGCTAGAGATGAACTCGTCCGCTTAGCGTCCATTGTCGAGTCCTCTGACGACGGGATAGTCGGCAAAACCCTCGCCGGGACAATTCAAAGCTGGAACGCAGGAGCCCAGAAGATTTACGGCTACTGTGCGGCGGAAGTTAAGGGGAAGTCGATCGAAATTTTAGCAATACCCGAACGCCCCAAGGAAATGCCCCAAATTCTGGAAAATATTCGGGCTGGAACTACTATCGACCATTACGAAACCGTACACTTGCACAAAAACGGCGAACAGATAGATGTGTCCCTGACGATTTCTCCGATTAAAGACGCTAAAGGAATGGTGACGGGGGTTTCGACAATCGCTCGCGACATCAGCGACAGCAAGCGAGTTGAAAAAGCCCTAGAACAACTCCGCCACCAAACAGAAATGATTTTGTTCTCCGCCGGGGAAGGCATTTGCGGGTTGAACAAACAGGGAAAAGTAACTTTTGTCAATCCGGCGGCGGTGAGAATGGCCGGCTGCGGCTCGAAGGAATGGATGGATCGACCGCTCTATGAAACCATAAACCGTTCTCACGAAGAATGCTCGCGGGCGATCGAGCTTTTGTCGCCTGCAACAGTCATCAATTCTGCTTCTGAACTTGTCGCCGACTACGCCGCCACGCCAACGGGAAAACTGCCCTTGCGGGTAAGTTCTCAAATTTTAGACACCTTAGCAGACGGAGAGGTTCGGCGCGTTAATGATGAAGTTTTTTGGCGCGTTGACGGCAGCACTTTTCCGGTGGAGTACGTTGTCGCTCCGATGCGAGAACAAGACCAAATTATTGGAGCCGTGGTGACTTTTAAAGATATCACCGATCGGCTTGCCGTCGAGCGCATGAAAGATGAATTCATCTCCGTTGTCAGCCACGAACTGCGGACACCGATGACTTCGATTCACGGCGCTCTAGGCCTCCTCAACAGTGGCTTGCTTGACGTTCACCCCCACAAAGCCAAGCGGATGCTGGAGATTGCTGTCACTAATACTGACCGCTTGGTGCGCTTGATCAACGACATTCTCGATTTAGAGCGCATGGAGTCGAGTTACAGCACTGCTGTCAAACAAACTTGCAATGTTGCTGAGCTGATGTTGCAGGCGGCTGACGAGATGCAGGGCATGGCGCTACAGGCGGGAGTTATTTTGTCCGTCAGGCCTGTGGAAGCTCTGTTGCGGGCTGTGCCCGATCGGCTAATTCAAGCCTTGACAAATTTGCTCAGCAATGCTATTAAATTTTCTCCGCCCGGGGCTACGGTTTGGCTGAGCGGGGAGTTGATGCACGATCGGGATTTGACAGCGCGATCGGACTTGAAGTCGCTATCGTCTCCTCATGCTGTCGCCACCAATCCGCACTTGTCGTCAGTGAGTTCGTTTATCGTGATTGCTGTCAAAGACCGAGGGCGGGGCATACCGGCAGACAAGCTAGAGATTATCTTTGAACGCTTTCAACAGGTGGATGGTTCTGATTCTCGCCAGAAAGGAGGTACTGGTTTGGGGCTGGCTATTTGTCGCAGTATCGTGCAGCAGCACGGGGGCAGGATTTGGGTAGAGAGTGTTTTGGATGAGGGCAGCACTTTTTTCTTAAGTCTGCCAATTCTCGGAGAAGGGCAAAGTTAAGGGAAGGCAGAAGGTATTCGATTTTAGATTTTAGATACTTCGGCTTGCTTCGGCTACGCCAGCCGACAAGTCGCGAGCGTACAAGTTTTTGATTTTAGATTTACTTGCAGCAGGGTTCGTAGTGTGGACTTTAGTCAGCAGCTTTTTCGGACTAAAGTCCGAACGATCGAACCAATCTTATTGCTGTCAATTGACCGGATACGATATTAAAGCTAAGGCCGGCAAAGTTATATTAAAAAAACCAGGTTTATTTGGTAATTGCAGTGCGTCCAAGATTGTCATTTTTGCGAGGATAGATGCGCCGGAACGGCCTAAAATCGGGATTTGAGGTCAAAAAGCCGATTTTTAGGGGGGAAAGATTTTACTGTTTTAAAAATTTAGTGTAAAGTTCGATCTGGCAAAACACTTTGCTTTACCAAACATTCACATTTCGCCTTTAATCTGAGAATAAGTTCTGATTGTTAAAAAAAATGTTAATTTTGAATGCCAAGCGCATCTTGGTAATTGACGATGCGGAAGATATTCGGGAAGTGGCTCAAGTGAGTCTTGAGGTAGTAGGGGGCTGGGAAGTCCTGACGGCGAGTTCTGGCCGCGAGGGCGTGGCTAAGGCTCTTGCAGAACAGCCTGATGCTATTCTCTTGGACGTGATGATGCCGGATCAAGACGGGCCTACTACTTTTAAACAGTTACAAGCTAATGATGCTACCCGGCACATTCCAGTAATTTTATTGACGGCTAAGGCTCTCGCTAGCGACAGGCGAATGTTCGCAGATTTGGGCGTTGTCAGTGTGATTGCTAAGCCTTTTGAACCGATGGTTTTGGCTGCTATGGTGGCTCAAGCTTTGGGCTGGGAGGAAGCATAGGTCGATCGCCCCTATTGAATTCTGTAGCCTTTAAAACAATTACTGCTGCTGAGCGATCGGATAAATAATAATTAGCAGGAGTATTTTGCTTTTTGTAACAAGTTGCTCATCTTCATAAGTTCTTCAGTTTTTAGTTTTAGTTTTATTACATGGTCGGGGATCGCTCCTGACTGTTGGCAGACACCTTTGGAGAAGACGACTATGCCCTCAGCTTACATTTTACTACTGATAGTTTCTCTGGCAGCCGTCTGGATTTACTGGCAAACCTCTCAAGATATTTTTGTGCTTGTGGCTGTGGCCGGACTAGGTTGTTTTCTTTGGGGTTTTTCTGTTGCGCCTTGGATGGTTCAGCTTCTGATTGTGATGTTACTGCTGAGTCTTCAAAAGTGGTACTTACGAGACACTCAACGTTGTGAGTGAAAAAAAAATTGTTGTGTGTGAAATTAATATCCGCCTGCATTCGTGAATCTCTGCAATGAATTGCCGATCGCTCCACATCTTAAATAAGGTTTAAAATATCATGAATAGTTGCCCTTGTTGTTCTTCTACACTGCTCCGCCACGCTCGCCACAATCGCATTTACTGGTTCTGCTCCCATTGCAGGCAAGAAATGCCGGATCTGTTGGAGATGATTTTAAATAACAGTCTGCGGTCTCGCCAACGGGACGGTTTAGTGAAGCTTCCTGCTTTGACTCCTAAATCGAGGATGTTGGGTTCGGTAGGAATTGCTTAGTGAGGATAAATATTCAGACGAAAAAAAAATGATAGTACCATCGGTTTTAATTTTTAATAAAAAATGCAAAAGCCCCTTCGTTATCAATGAAGGGGACTTATTAGCGGGGGGGCGATCGCACTTGTAAAGGGGGTCGATCGCCACAAATTACAGCTCTTGTATAGAGTTAAGCTGATTACATCAAACCGATTTGAGAGAGAATGCCTTGACCGGTGAGGAGTTCGGTAGCTAAGCCGATCACAAAACCTAGCATTGCCAAACGACCGTTCCAAGTTTCAGCAAACTCTGTGAAGCCTACTTTTGCGTCTTTGTTTTGCACGATCGGATACCTCGTTTAATTTCAACCTTATGTAACTAAACTTAACACAACAGTAGAAACATTGCAACATATTTTTACATTTAGTTTTCAAATGTTGGCGATAAGCGGGATGGGCCCACGGGGAGAGGAGTTTGTGGGCGATCGCCCTTGTCAGGCGAGAAACCGGGTTTCTTGGGATATTTTCGGTGAGTCGTGGCAAAAACTCGTAGAAACCCGGTTTCTGAGGGTGCGTAACTGGCGGTATCAGGTGGGCGAAAATCTTCGTGACATCAGATATAAGGATGTCAAAAAAATTATTTTTAGTTAATACTTGACATCCAATAGTTAAAAGGTTATGTTAAAGGCAGAGCTAAAACTAAATATCGCATTCAAAATTAAGGAATGTTGATTGAGTCGTCTTAGCTACAGGGTTTATAGAACTGGAACAAGTTTCTAGCACCCCGTTGAGCGGAAAGTAAGTCTAATGTCGTGTTAACAAGTTGATACAAGCTTGAGAAAACCGAAACATTATAGAGTTATATTTCCCTTCAACGGGCTGCTACTAAGCTCCTTCCAGTTCTATAAATCCTGTAGCTAAGACGCTAATCAAATCCCAACAAAATTACAGTGTTTTGTGGTAACAGATTGTCCTGTGCTGAGATGTTCATTTTTGAGCAAATCCACAGGCAACGTTCCATTAATCCTAGATGCGTGATATGTCGAGGCTGTCCAGTCAACCTAATTTTAGGAAATAATACAATGGCGGACAATCATCGAACCACAGGCCAACAAAAAAGCCAGTCTCAACCAGTTGCTATGTTTTGGGATGGTCAGAACGTCCACTTAAAGCAAAAGGAAGCTGAATTATTGGTCGATTTTGCCAAATCAAAAGGGCGTTTAGATTGCCAAAATTTTTACTATAACTCGCAGTACGAAAATCAAGTTAACGACAAAAATCGGGCCGAAAAGCTTGGTTTTAAAGGCATTGATGTTCCCGATGGTAAAAATAGTGCAGATAAACAATTGGTGTTTGACTGTATTAAACGAGTTGCAATTAAGCCTTCTCCTGACATAGTTATCTTAGTCTCAGGAGATCGGGACTTTGCAGGTTTAATCGCCGTTTTGATGGCTTTGGGTAAAACAGTCATCGTTTTTGCACGCCGCGAAAGTAAAACAGTCATCGTTTTTGCACGGCGCAAAAGTGCAAGGAAAAAACTGATTAAGCTCGTTGGTGAGGATAACTTTCATTATGTAGACGAATTGTCTAGTTTGTGTGCAGGATGGAAACCCAACTTAAAAATCAAAAACAGTTATCAATAGAAACCAACCGATTATCTGCATAAAGCAGCACAGTCCGCCAGGGAATTAATTCCCTGGCTAATAGCGAAAGTCGGTTTAAACCGACTAAAAACAGTGTAAAAAAATATAATCTTCAGTCCTCTTTAGAGGACTTCAGCTATTAGCCGGGGGTTTAAACCCCTGGCGGACTAACGGCAAAAACGCGAAATATCTGTTAAAATCAACCTCGTCGCAGATAGCAAAAATCCAGTTTATTTGATAAACTAGATTTTCCAAGCAAACCGCTATCTGCGGCTCTTTCATGTCCGCAACATAACAACACGAAACTCCAAAATCAATCACATTTATCAAACTCCCATGCTACTAACTAACACAACACAAGAAATCGAAATAACCATTCCCCAATTCCAGAATGAAAAACTCTTGCGCCAAGCCCTAACCCACCGTTCCTACGTCAACGAAAACCCCACATTTCGCGAAGAAGACAACGAACGCTTAGAATTTCTCGGCGATGCTTTGCTGACATTTCTCAGCGGCGAATATCTCTATCAGCGTCACCCAGAAATGGGAGAAGATCAAATGACTCGCCGCCGTTCTGCATTGGTAGATGAAAAACAATTAGCCAGATTTGCTACTGAAATCAATTTAGACTTAAAAATGCGGCTCGGAAAAGGAGCTTATCGAGAAGGCGGGATTACCAATCCAAATTTGCTCAGCAGCACCTTGGAAGCATTCATTGGTGCGTACTATCTCGATACGCAAGACATGGACAAAGTTCGCAACTTTGTGTGGCAAATGTTTGATTCTGTGCCCGAAAATGTTGTGGAAACGCGATCGACTGTAGACTCGAAAAACCGATTTCAGGAGTGGGTACAAGCCAACGGTGAAGCGACTCCGCCCAAATATGCGACAGTCCAAGAAGGAGGTACACCCCACCAGCCCAAATTTCTCGCTAAGGTTTATGTTGCAGAGAAATGCTATGGAGAAGGGAAAGGCAAAAGCAAGAAAGATGCTGAGAAAAATGCGGCAGAAGATGCGCTAGCAAAGCTCAAAAAACGCGGACTGATCTAAACGTGCAAATATCAGTAACAACTACTAGCTTTTTTGCACGATGACACAATGGGGCGCGCTTCCCCAACCTGCGGATAAACGAGCAAAATTAAGCAAATAAACAACAACAAAATGCTACCTAAAGCTACTCTTTCTTTCGGAGAGTAGAAGCTTTTTTAGCAATCTGAATTAAACCTTGCTGCGACATATATTTATCCACAGTGATGCGAGAAATACGGTAGTTATTTTTGAGTCTGTTTGCTCTGAAGAAATTGTCATTGTACAAAAAACCAGTTAAATGATATTTAGGCAAAATCTTTTCCACTTGTCTGTTGGATGCGCCGTAGGGATAAGCTATGTGAGCGCCAATAATCTTATTTTTGTCCAAATCTCCCATACATTTTATCAATTCAGACTTAGATTGGGCAATTTCAAATTCTAATTCTTTTCCGCTAATTTGAGTGAAGTTTTTGTGAGCAAAACCGTGAGATTGAACGTCATAAAAACCTTGTTTATATCCGTCTCTTAAATCATTGCAACTAGCGTGGGCTATGAATTTCTTACCCATATCCACACCTAAGAACTGAGGATTGACAAATAACACAAATTTGCCTTTTTTCTTATGGATTGCTGAAAGTTTTTCTAAGACGGGAAGTGCATTTACATGAACGCCTTTATACCCGTCATCAAAGGATATCATAATCGGTTTTTGACCCAATCTTTGAGCTGGTATTGGCTGGGACTTTTTGATAAAGTATACGTACAGGTCTTGAGATGATAATAACCAATAGTTTTCTTTCATTATATATTCTAAAAATACTGAAAAATCTTGTTTGGTGTAGTCTATGGAAAAAGCAAGGCGCTTTGGTGGCAATTGGGCGGGATTGCGAGTGTCTACAATGTCGTGAAAGCCGATTAAAGGGATTTTGATGAAATTAGATTCTACTGTCCAGCCAGAAATACCTATACAGATGCCAAATATTAGGAATAAGTAGAGGGGTTTGGCTTTCTTTAGCAACCTAACAATAAAATTCCTCACAAGTTTTAGGTCTTTCGATAATTGCTGGAACTTCATAATTTATTTACTAATTTGTGTGCTTTTTGTGTATACTTTTAACAGAGGAAAATTTAGCTAAGTTGACATTTTTGTGATATTTTTGGGGAATCTAGGTAGATTGTGCGAGGCAGTAGGCCGATCGCCCAAAATGATTTCCCGATCCACAATTAGGCTATAATCGGGGCTGGCGCGAGTGTTACCGCCGTCGATCGAGGGTTGCAATGGCAGAAATCCGTTGACGAGTGCCCGAGTGTCGATCGTACTTTTGGTAAATATCAGAGCAATTCATGTCTACTCAAAACCCGACTACCCTGACTGTTGAAGCAGCACAGCAAATCCTCAAAGATTTTACTTGTCTGGATATGCAATCTGTAGCGTCGCCGCTGGAAAAACAGGCGTTGCGTCAAGCGATTTTGCTAGTAGCAAGTTTGTCGGATTATCAAATGCTGGGAGTTTGCGCTGCTTCGACGGATGAGGGTTTTTTAGCTTTAGAAGCTTATTTGAAAGCTTTCGGATATCAAGCTGTTTTAGATCCAAATACTGGTTCGACCTTTACCGGTTCGGTTTATATTAAGTTCAATACTTTGAAGGGTTCCTATTATGTTGATGGTTATCCGGGAACTTACCGAGGAGTTTTAGTGTCGTGTCAATTTTCCTCTGAAGATGGAGTTAGCGGGACTTACGGCCATTTACCTCTCGATTTATTTGTTGATTAATTTGTCAGGAGTCAGCAGTCATTAGTCAGTAGTCAGTAGTCAGTAGTCAGTCGATCAATTAAATTGAATAAAAAACCGACTGCGGACTAAGCTTTCGGGTGCGTCAGCCGATCGCCCCTCGATTCAGTCGAATCAAACACCGACTGACGCACCTTACTAAGATTCAATACGGTTCAGTTCAGCTCGATCCCCCCTTAGCTTGCCCCCTACTCCCCCTTAAAAAGGGGGGGACAAGAACTTACTGAAAGTCCCCCTTCTTAAGGGGGATGCGAGGGGGATCTCCGAGGAATAAATAGTTTTAACTGAACCTTATTGTACTAAGATTAACCCTTACCAACGATTAATTCTGGCTCTTCTGGTTAGGGTGCATTTTCTTCGGGCGATATCCCCAAAATGTCGCTGTACAAATTGACATATTTCTTGGCAGAAATATCCCACCCAAAATCTTCTCTCATGCCGCGCTGTTGCAGTTCTTTCCACTTATCTTTGTAGCGGAAACTTTCCCATGTTCGGATCATGCAGGTGAACAAGTCGAGGGGCTCGTAGCGATCGAAGCAGTAACCTGTACCAGTATTGTCGATCGGGTTATTGTGGGAAACGGTATCGACTAAACCGCCGGTGCGGCGCACCATTGGCACGCAGCCGTAGCGGAGGGCGAGCATTTGGCTGATGCCGCAGGGCTCGAAACGGCTGGGCATCAGGAAGGTGTCGCAGCCTGCGTAAACGCGACGGGAGAGGGCTTCGTTGTAGAGCAATTGGGTGGACATCCGACCGGGATAGCGGGCTGTCATTTGCCAGAGTTGGGTTTCGTAGTAGCGATCGCCCGTTCCGAGTACAATAAACTGAGCGTCGGTATAGGCCATAAACAGATCGAGCATTTGAATGATCAAATCCAATCCTTTCTGTTCTACCAGCCGCGTCACCATGCCGATTAAAAAGGCACCTTTATTCACTTCCAAACCGACTTCTTCTTGCAGGGCAATTTTGTTAGCTGGGCGCTTTTCTAGCGTATCAACACTGAATTGTTGGTGGAGGTACTTGTCAGTTGCTGGGTTGTAAGATTCTGTATCAATTCCGTTCAAAATTCCCGAAACTTTGCCGCCGATGTAAGACAGCAAACCTTCCAAAGTTTCGCCGTAAGCTGGGGTTTTGATTTGCTCGGCGTAGGTTGGCGAAACTGTATTTACGCGATCGGCAAACTGTACTGCAGCAGCCATTGTATTGTGGCCTTGCATATACCAAGGACACCAAGTCATCTGTTCCAAACGCCAGCGCCACGGCCCTTGATAAGCTAAATTGTGAATAGTAAAAACCGTGCTGATATCGGGGTCAGGCTTCATCCAAACAGGTATCATCCCCGTGTGCCAGTCGTGACAGTGGATAATCTGGGGTTTCCAGTAATTCCAGGCAAATTCAGCGGCAGCATTAGCAAAAAAAGTGAACCTCCAATCTTCATCTAAACCGCCGTAAACGCGGCGCGGCAAGAAAGATGGATGTTGCAATAAGTATAAAGGTACATCGGTTCCCGCCAAAACACTTTCAAAGACTGAGAAATTTTGGAACATCGCCGCCCCATTCCAAACAGGTTTTTTGGGAACGTCCATTTTGTCGGGAACGAAGCCGTAGTAGGGCATGAAGATGCGGACATCGTGTCCCATGCGCCGCAAAAACTTAGGCAAAGCGCCGACGACATCGCCCATGCCACCAACTTTGGCCAGGGGTGCTGCTTCGGCAGATACAAATAAAATTCGCATTATTTTTGTGTGTTCCTTGGGATAGTTAGTCTAGATTAAGTTTAAATGGCGAGGGACACAATGTTAACGCGCTGTCCAAAAACAAGTATAAATCTCTATTGTCGGTGGTTAAGCAAAAAATGTTAGCGATCCCTTTAAACAGTTAGTCGAGGCTGTGAAGGAAATATCAAATCTCAAGTTTCAAATCTCCAGTCTGCAATCGACTTTCAAGGTAGGAAGTATGGAGTTTCTGCCATATCGGATGCCGGCAGATAGTTGGGATACAAACACTGCCAATTGCCAGTAGCGATCGCACCTATTGCACCTGACTATCTATGTCGCTGGGGCGATCGTGTAAATTATTGTTACAAAAATTCGCACTGTGCGTAAAAATAAAAGGCTTTTTCCTAAATACCTACATCTCCTGAAATTTGGGGATAAAAAAGCTATGGGGTTTTTATCAAATAACCCCGAACAATCATCCTCACCTCAGCGTTAAATTCAATTAATTGTTAATTTATGGGTGGGGGCGGGTTTTGATCATTTGTCGTTTGGTGTCAAATATCTGCGTAAACCCGCCCCTACAAATCTGGAAAATCTATCAACAATTCCCGACTAATTTTGAGAATCTTCCTCAAAACTTTCCTCAAATCCAGCTAAAAAGTCATCCAAAGCGACCGAAGCGATCGCCAAATTAATACTATCAGCATCCTCCAATCCCCACACATTCACCCCAACCACTTGACCTGCCATATTAATCAGCGGCCCGCCGGAATTTCCCGGATTAATCGCCGCATCAGTTTGCAACACCTTCACCTCAGCAACCCGATCTTCTTCCTCCCCTTCCTCAGACTCGTCAGGTTCGCGAATTGCACTAATAATACCTTGAGTTAAAGTTGCAGCAAACTGTCCCAAAGGATTACCCACCGCAATTACCGGATCGCCCACTTTTACATCAAAAGATAACTCTAAAGGAGGATGCTCTTGGGGAGATTCCACTTGTTCCCCTGTTTCCGGATCGAAGGTAAAATCGCTAATCAAGAGTAATGCTAAATCTTCTTCGGCATTACCAGTAAACACCACCTCCGCCAATCTCAACTTTCCATCATTAGTTTCCACTAAAACCTGTTCGATTTCATCTTCTTCATAGAAGTAATCTTCATCCGCAATATCTTCGATTACATGATAGTTAGTGACGATTATATCCGGCGATACAAAAAAGCCGCTTCCCGAAGAAATTTCTTGTTTTGTATCCCAATCCATCACGTAAACTGAAACTATCGACGGCAAGATTTGTTCGACGACATCCGAGAAACTTCCTGCTTGAGTTTTGAACTCTTTCAATTGCTGCTGCAAAGCTTTTTGGTCAGCCTGCATTTTGCGATAAAGTTCCTGAACTTTTTTCACTTCCAGCTTTAATTGAGTTGCTCTAGCGCTCATGTTTTTGCCTTTCCCTAAAATAGATTGCTGATTTATTTTGGATGTTTGATTGTAGATTTTGGATTGGTATGTTGACAAGAATCAGACTAAGACCCAAGAAACCCGGTTTTTCCTAAAAATCCTAGGCTTTGCACCCCGGCATTCATCCATAAACCTGGTTTCTTAACAGCAGCCCTCAATTAGTCAGATATTTGTGAAATCATCCACAATTTTCTCTAAAATTCCCATCCAACACCTAGAAAAATACTGCTAATTTACTCGTTTTTGTCAAAGCGAACCGCCAGTTATTTTTTTTCAATAAAAGGCGATATTTCGCGTTTAAGCGCCTTGACAAATAAATGCTGACTTGGTTTAGGAACCGCGTTGAACTTCGATAAAAATTTCCTCCAAAATTTCGCTGGCTCCCTGTTCGCGCAGGCGGTGAGCGAGATCAATTCCCAGCATTTCAGCAGTCTCGGCAGCGCCGGAAACAGTATCTTTGACGAAGCGCTGGCCGTCGAGACTCGATACCATTCCGGTTAAGGTTAATTGACCGTTTTCTATTTTGGTATTGACGCCGATTGGTACTTGACAGCCGCCTTCTAATTCCCGCAGAAATGCGCGTTCGGCATAACATCTTTGGGCGGTTTCCGTATGTTCGAGAGCTTTGATCACTGCCATGATTTCTGTATCTCCAGCGCGGCATTCGATGCCCAAGGCACCTTGGCCGACGGCGTGAAGGGAGATTTCAGCAGGGATAATTTGATGGATGCGATCGCCCATTCCCAATCTTTCCAATCCTGCAACTGCTAGAATAATGGCGTCGTAACCGCCATCATCTAATTTTGCGAGTCGAGTATTGAGATTGCCGCGAATATCTTTAAATTCAAAATGAGGGAAATGGTGCCGCAGTTGAGCCAGCCGCCGCAGCGAAGAAGTGCCGATTACGGAACCTGCGGGGAGGGTGTCTAGTTGCTTGTCTTTGTGCTTGGAGTTAACTACCAAGGCGTCAGCGGGATTTTCCCGTTCGGTGACGCATCCTAAAATTAAACCTTCGGGCAAATTGGTAGGTAAATCTTTGAGGGAATGAACGGCAAAGTCCGTTTCATTGTTGAGCATTCCCGTTTCTAATTCTTTGGTGAAAAGTCCTTTGTCGCCGATTTTAGCGAGGGCGACATCAAGAATTATGTCCCCTTGAGTGGACATGGTGTGGACTTCAAAAGTGTGTTCCGGGAAGTGTTTCTGTAGCTCTGCTTGCACCCAGTGGGTTTGCACTAGAGCGAGTTGGCTTTTGCGGGAACCGATGCGGACGGTTCGGGAGGGGGCAGATGTGGTTGGGGACATAAGATCGATCGCAGGATAGCTTGAAATGAGCCAGTATATTCACCTGATCTAGCGTACCGCAGGTGGGGACTTTAATTGCTGGTTGGGATAATTCGCGTGATAAAATAGAAGTACCAGATTTTGAGCGCCTGTTTGAAAAAAGGATGCAACGGTAGGCAAGCTCCAAACCTTTACATAATAAGCCATTGCCAATCTAAAACCTAAAATCTAAAATCTAAAATTTTATGACCGCCAGTAGCAGTGAGCCTTGATGATGTTTCCCATCCAGCATTGGGCGTCGCTTGCACTCTCTTGCGATCGACATTCCGAAGCAAAGGCTGCTGGCGATGTAAGATTTACCTTGGGTCGAGCCGGATTAACCTGGTTGGTATGAGGAGTTAGCTCAGCAGCAGCGAGAAAGAATTAGCTCAAAGGTTGCGAGATTTGGAGAGAAAAATGTAGTGGGGAGGGAAAAAGAGCGATCGTAATTGCGATCGTACTTCTAAAGCCACCAAATAGCTTAGCATCAAAAGTGAATTTGTCAAATTACTAAAATCCTAAAACTATGAAAAGTGCTCTTGACGTAGCTCGTTACTTTTTATGCCGTGTCGATCGAGAAGCAGGCGATACCATTTCTCCTCTGAAACTGCAAAAGCTCGTGTATTATGCACAAGCTTGGAGTTTAGTCTTTAGAAGCCAGCCGCTATTTGATGGAGATATTGAAGCTTGGGTTTCCGGCCCAGTTGTCCGCGATGTTTGGAATGAATACAAAGCTTACAAATACAAGGATATTCCCACTCCCGATAATTTTGAAAAAGAATTTGAGGAAGATGAACTCGAAGTCCTCGAAGAAGTTTGGAATGCTTATGGAGAATTAAGTGCTAAATATTTGGTCGAGTTAACGCACTCAGAGATGCCTTGGTTAAACGCCCGCAAGGGATTAGAACCTGCTGAAAAATCAACTAAAATCATCTCCCACGAGGATATGAAATCCTACTATGCACCTTTTGTGGAGGCGTAAGTGGGGAAAAAAAGTCCAATACTAAAGCCATCTCAAAAAAAGCAACCAAGTAGAATTCCAGAGCAAGCAACTCAGTTAAATCGACCAAGCACTGCAGATGATGAGCATCCTAGCTTCAGATTTACCTATGCAGATAAAAATCGTTGGGTTTTGTCTGACTGGACATCATCAGAAATCAATGACCTAATTGAAGGACTAAAGAAAATTGAGAAATATACTTGGGCCCAAATCCGATGTCACGGATCAAAAAAACGAGGTGAATCAGTGGGAACGGGTTATAAGTTGATTGACAAGCATCCGACTTTTCCTGACAATATTCCTGAAGATGCGAGGTTATCAGAAATGCGAATTGATGAGAAAAAACGGATATTTGGGTTTCGCGTTCAGTCTGTTTACTACATCATTTGGTTTGACCGCAATCATTCAGTTTGTCCCGAATAAAGTTTATGAGTAATGAAAATATCGATTCCCTAGGATGCGGAAACGCGCGCGTACCTTTTCCATTTACCCGCAAAATTTAACGTGACCCAGCTTGAAGTGCAGAATTTGCTATCCGAACAACTTCTGACTGCCTTCCATTTTTGAGACTTACTCGGTAAAGTACACCCAGCCTTTGCCACTCCACATAAGAAATGCAGTAATTACCACAAGTCTGGAAATAAATTCCCCTCATTCCGCCTGCTAATTCAATGCTTCTATAAGTATCCCTAGGCAATTGCGATGGAGGCGAAAACGGTTCATTTTTTTTAGCTGTGATTGTGCCAAAAGCACAAGCTCCGCCGCGGCAGTCTTTGCCTAAATACATTTCAACAATGTAACCGTGGGAGCCAGCTTGCACGTCAAAATCAAGTTGCTGAGTGTCAGATAAAGGAAGTAGGCTCGGTAGAAAAACAGGTACTCGTGTTTTGCCTTTGATTTGCTGAGAAATGTTACTTACTGGAAAACGAGTATTAGCTTGATTTGTACCTGAATTGTTGGGAATTGGGGGAAATTTTTGGACAAAGTTTCTCCATTGTACAACTCTAGTTTTCTCAACGTTCAGAGTAGGAATAGAATATTTTTCTACAGCAACAGATGGCTGGCCGCCTGGAAGGTCGAAATTGCGGCGAATTACTGTAATTTCTGGTTTCCCTAACCCGTAAGTTGTGGCTGTGGTACGGGCGAGATTGCAGCTAATTTTGAAGTTTCCCATGTCAATGTTGCCATTGGCGGCTCCGTAAGACCAATTGTAACCGGCCCAAGTGCGATCGCGATCGCACAAAAAACGCGAAATCTCAAACATCTTGGCAATATGAACATCGTACAAGCGCAACTTGGAGCTGCCGGCAGATTGTGTAGTATTGCGATCGGGCACAATAAATTGTGCGGATTGCCAGCCATCTTGAGAAGTATAATTAAACCAGCGAATTTCTGTTATTTGCGTTTCTGTTCTTGCTAGGGCTGAGTATGGTATCAAAACTGCGTTAGCGAAGCCATCGAAGAGGATCGTCAAAGCAGTAACCACACCAACAACAATCGCCCCAAATAGCCATCTTCCCCTCATCATAATTTCCCTCCAAGTAGATAAGTATAACAAACCATATTACATTCGGCTGCGGCTTGCTGTCGGTTAACATTTATAGCCTTTCTCAAACAGGTGAGAAGTCAATCGATTTTAAATTTAAGATACTTCGATTTCGCCCTACAAGTTTTAGATTAATGGATTGAGAAATTGAAGGATTGACTGCTCATATCCTGTCCGGTAGATTACCACCATAAAAAAGGTTCGTAGCGCAAACTAAAGTCCGCATAATGAACAAAATTTTATCGTCGTCAATCGAACTGACTTGATATCAATACCTCATTTTTCACTCTAACTGCCATATCATACAATAACAGTAAGATACGCCCAAACGACGCACCCTACATAATTATTTTCTGTATCCAACACTGCAAAACTTAACTTTTTCTCGCTAAAATAGCAGAATTAGCTGTTAAAATTAAATCCGATTGTCCTCCGTTTTTAATTGATATGGTATACATAAACCCCTGTTTTTTCCACTGAATAGATGCCGTGCAGTAAGCACCGCAACCGCTGTGAAAAACTCCTTTCATTCCGCCGGCAAGTTGAACATTTTTTAAACTCTCAGTTACACCTTCTAGTTTCGTAGAAAATTTACCGCCTTTTTGAACTCGAATTTCCCCAAAATTGCAAGCTCCCGCACCCCGGCAATTTGCTGTATAATCTATTGAAATAGCATAGCTATTCGGTTGCGCTTGGCTGTAATAGTAAAGCTTCCGCGAAACAATAAGCCGAGTGGGAATAAAAATCGGCAGTTGTGTTTTGCCTTTTAATTTTGCCAAGATTTGACTTACCGGGACAGCAGTACCCGCTACAGCCACAGATTGGGTTTCCGGCAACCGCTGCGACAATTCGCCCGCACCCAACACTCGCGATACAGGTACTAAAGCAGTCAACACGCACGCAGCAGTCGCCAAAAGTAATAATTTATTGTTCACTGTTTTTGTCCTAGATGTTGAAACATTCCCTTTTTGTCCCCAACTGAATTCACCTATTTACAACGATACTCCACAATACAAAAATCATCAGATGGATCCCAGAAAAAATAGTTTAATTTTTGTTTACAAATTCGCCAAAATATACAGTTGTCGATAAAATAGAGCAAGCGACAAACTTAGGAGTCGAACGTGGAACTGCAAGAGTATTTACGCCAGCACGGATTAGAAACTTTGTGCGAAACTTATCATATCAAAGTGACCCGCCACCGCCAATATCCCGATTTAGTCTGTCTGAAATACTCGCAGATAGAATCCCCCCTGGGCGAAAAAATAGTCCAACAGTGCCGGGGCATTATTTTAGATTCATCTCAAGATTGGGAAATAGTTTCTTATCCCTACGACAAATTTTTTAATTACGGGGAAGGCCACGCCGCAGCAATCGATTGGAGTAGCGCCAAAGTTTACGAAAAATTAGACGGTTCTCTGATTGTAATGTATTTCTATCAGGAAGAATGGAGAGTGCAATCTAGCGGTACTCCCGACGCAGCCGGCGAAGTTAACGGTTTTGGATTTAGCTTTGCCGAACTTTTTTGGAAAGTCTGGAAAGAATTGGGATATGAATTACCGGAAGCAAGGGATGAGTGTTTTATCTTTGAGTTGATGACACCTTATAATAGAATAGTAGTTCAGCAAAAATACAATGATATCGTGCTGCATGGGGTTCGCAATACTGAAACGTTGCGAGAAACAGATCCCCTTTTTTGGGCAAACAGATATGCCTGGAAAGTAGTCAAATCCTATCCTTTGACTAGCTGGAAAGAAGTTATCGAAGCATCTCAACATTTAGATCCGATGGATTCGGAAGGGTATATTATTTGTGATGCTAACTTCAACCGAGTTAAGGTTAAGTCTCCGCAATATGTCGCGATTTCCCATCTCCGCGAAGGATTTTCGACCCGCAGGATGATCGAAATTGTTTTGATGAATGAAGGAGAAGAGTTTTTAGCTTATTTTCCCGAGTGGATTGATTTGTATCAAAAAGTTAAGAGTAAATATGAATTGTTAGTTCAAGAAATCGAGGAAGTTTACCGACAGCAGGAACAGATTGAAGTGCAGAAAGATTTTGCTTTTGCTGTGAAACATTTGCCGTATTCGGGGATTTTGTTTTCTTTGCGAAACCGCAGAGTTACGGGAGTTAAAGAAGCTCTCCGCGATGTTACAATTCATAAGATAGAGGAGTTATTGGGTTTGGATTACATCCATCTAGGTTTGTGAAGAAGATGTCAGTAGTCAGTTGCCAGTTGTCAGTTGTTAACAGTCATTCCTAACAAATTACCAATTACCCATTCCGCATTACCATGAAAAGAGTTGTTGTACTTGTCGGTTTGCCTGCTTCGGGAAAATCTCAATTTGCGCGAGAATTGCTGCTGTCTGAACCTGCAAGATGGGTGCGGACGAATAAAGATTTGTTGAGAGAAATGGCTCATGCTTCCCATTGGTCGCCTGCTAATGAAAAATTTATTGTGCAGTTGAGAGATACGGTTATTTTGATGGCTTTGGAAAGCGGCAAGCACGTCATTGTTGATGATACTAATTTTGGGCCTCACATCGAGCAGATCAAGGAGTTGGTTAAGGGTAAAGCTATCGTTGAAGTTAATGATTCTTTCCTGCAAGTTCCGGTGGAGGAATGTATTAAACGGGATTTGAAAAGACTTAATTCGGTGGGGAAAGATGTGATTTTGAAGATGTACAATAAGTATGTGCGGGTTCCCGTTGCGCCGCCGGAATATAACCCGGATTTGCCGGATGCAATTATTGTGGATATGGACGGTACGCTCGCACTTCTCAATGGTAGAAATCCTTTTGATGCTTCAAAGTGCGATCGCGATTTACCGAATCAGCCAGTTTTAGATACCGTCCGCAAGTGGCAAACCAGCGCTAATATTATTGTAGTGTCGGGAAGAACCGATGACTGTCAGCCTCAAACTGAACAATGGTTGCAGCAGTATGAGGTGAATTATCACAGTCTTTATATGCGGAAAACTGGGGATATGAGGAAAGATGCGATTATGAAGGAGGAAATCTATCAGCAGCATATTGCAGGGCAATATAATGTTAAGTTTGTGCTGGACGATCGCCAGCAAGTTGTTGATATGTGGCGATCGTTGGGATTGACTGTTTTTCAAGTAGATGAAGGGGATTTTTAAAATTATGAAAACTGAATTTTTTGCCCCTTGCTTTGATGCTATTGAAGCCAATTTGTATGTGGGTTTTTCTGAAGCGGAAGGGGGCGAACATTATTTCCTCCTGACACGAGACGAAGAGTCTGAAGAAGAGACTGTTCCTAACAGAAAAAACATCTATGCAGAATTGGACGAGGAATACTGGACAGAAGATGCAGGCATCGATTTTGTTACTCTTAGTCGCGATCGATTTACTGTTCGTTTCGGTTCCGATACTATAGCTCTTCTAGAATGCGATGAGGTCGCAATTACTTTCTCTTTAGAAGATGCTGATTTTGAAAGATTAAGGCACGTATTACAGAAGATAATGCGGGGGTATGAAAATAGATTGAATTTAATTGATTAGTCAATTGAGTGCCGGTGAGGCAGCAGCTAGCTCTAATGCTATAATCAAACTAAGATTGAAAAAAATTTTGTTATGATAGCCATTCCCCAAGCACCCAAAAAAATGACCGTTGAGGAATACCTCGAATGGGAAGCTCAACAAGAGATTCGCCACGAATATGTCAACGGCGAAGTTTTTGCCATGACAGGCAGTACAATTCCCCATAACGATATTGCACTTAACTTTTACACTTCATTGCGCCCGCATCTGCGTTCCAGAGGCTGTCGGATGAACGTGTCAGATGTGAAATTGCAAGTCAGTTTTCAAAGCCGTTACTACTACCCTGATGTGATAGTCAGTTGCGATCCAGAAGACTTGAATTCCCGCACATTCATTCAGAATCCTAAAATCATTGTGGAAGTTCTTTCACCCAGTACAAGTGCTAAAGATCGGGATGAAAAATTCACTTGTTACCTGAAAATTCTGACTTTGCAAGAGTATATCTTGATTGATTCACAAAAGATTTTTGTTGAGCGTTACTGTCGGGGAGAGGGGAGAATGTGGCTGTACTATTCTTACACTGCTGGGGAGATTATCACTTTATCAAGCATTGAGTTTGATTTGCCGATCGCACTTTTGTATGAAGGTGTTGGATTTGAAACAGAAACAGAAACAGAATCATAAAAATACACATTTTATGGCAAC
Source organism: Microcoleus sp. S1D4 (assembly GCF_036700765.1). Lineage (NCBI taxonomy): Bacteria > Bacillati > Cyanobacteriota > Cyanophyceae > Oscillatoriales > Microcoleaceae > Microcoleus > Microcoleus sp. S1D4. The sequence continues at coordinate 87,514 of NZ_JAUBPP010000020.1, read as the reverse complement.
TAGATCGCGAACAGGCAAGATGCCTGTTCCACAGAGAGTGAATTTTATTTTGTGGTGGGCTTCGACGCCGCCCATAAAAGCCGATAATGAACAGGAAAGGATCGCAAATTAAATAATTTACACAAGTTTGTGGGACGGGCGGGACACCCATCCCACAAGAAATATCAAATTATAAGTTATTTAATTCTCATTCCTAAGATGCCTGTTCCACAATTATTTATCTATCGCGTCCAAGCCAGCCAGCGGTTAAACAAATTTTTCACAAACGGCGTCAAACGAGTACGATTGTAAGCATCTCCGGCTTTGCGAATAGCCTCAGCTTGTGTCGGATACGGATGAATTACGCTAGCAATTTTCCCTAAACCAATATTGTTAACCATTGCTAAAGTAATTTCGCTAATCATATCCCCGGCGTGTCGCGCTACAATAGTTGCACCTAATATTTTGTCGCTGCCTTTCTTGACGTTTATTTTCACAAAACCTTCCTCTTCACCGTCAATAATTGCCCGATCGACTTTATCGAAAGGAATCAAAAATGTATCGACATCAATTCCTTGGGCTTGAATTTCGCGATCGCCCATTCCGACGCGCGCAATTTCTGGATCTGTATAAGTACACCAAGGTATCGTCAAAGCACTGAGTTTTTTGCGCCCGAAAAATAGAGTGTTTTGAATCACCATTCTCGCGGCAAAATCAGCAGCGTGAGTAAATTTATGCTTCATGCAAATGTCCCCAGCGGCATAAATGCGGGGATTCGTAGTTTGCAAGTTGTCGTTGACAAATACGCCTTTTTGTGTATCGTATTCTACGCTGACAGATTCCAGATTCAATCCTTCCACGTTGGGCGATCGCCCCACACTCACAATAATTTCATCTACTATTACCGATGCTTCCTGGTTGTGCGATTGATAATAAATTACTTTGCCTAAATTTGTTTGCTCAACGCGAGATATTTGGGATTCAAGTATTAGTTGAATTCCTTCCCGCAGAAAAACCTGCTGCACAATTGTCGCAGCATCCGCATCTTCCTTGTCCAAAATATGAGCATTTTTGTGCAGCAATACGACTTCCGAACCCAGCCTGCGAAAAGCTTGAGCCAATTCACAGCCGATCGCCCCAGCGCCAATTACGGCCAAACGCTGAGGCCTTTCTGTGAGGTTAAATACAGTTTCATTTGTCAGATATCCAGCTTCCTGTAAGCCGGGAATTCGGGGTTGTCGCGCCCTTGCACCTGTGGCAATTACTGCTTTTTTAAACCGCAGAGTTTGACCAGCAACTTCAATGGTAGAATTGCTAGTGAAACTACCGGAACCTAAGAAAACATCGACTCCTAATTTGTGCTGGTAGCGTTCAACAGAATCAACATCGCTGATTCCCGATCTGATCCGGCGCATCCGTTCCATGACTGCGGGAAAATCCACTTCTGGATTGTTAGAAAGATGAACGCCAAATTTATGAGCATTCCAGATATCGCCGACTGTGCGGGAAGATCGAATTAAACTTTTTGAAGGTACGCAACCGACATTCAAACAATCGCCGCCCATCAAATGTTTTTCTATCAAAGCAACTTTGGCACCCAAACCAGCCGCCCCCGCAGCCACAATCAATCCGGCGGGCCCCGCGCCAATTACTACTAAATTGTAACTGCTAGCTGGCTGGGGATTCACCCAATCTGACGGATGCAAATAGGAGACTAATTTTTGGTTGTATTCGTCCATCGGGGGGACGGTTACGCGATCGACTTTTGACTGCGACACGAGCAAATTCTCCTAATTAAATAGTTTCATCCAAAGCCTTGCGAGCAATCTTAGTTATATATAAAGTTACTGCGACAGCAGCCGCAAAACCAATCCAATTTATCGACCATTTTACAGCTTCTGTTTGGGGACTTGTCGGTTCAGTTCCCATACCAATTGCAGCAAGATCTCCTATCAATGAACCAGAGTAAACGTACATCAAAGTTCCCGGAATCATCCCGAAGGAACCTAACACGTAATCTTTTAAAGAAACTTGGGTAACTCCCAAGGCGTAATTCAATAAATTGAAGGGAAATAAAGGACAAAGACGGGTTAAAAAGACTATTTTAAATCCTGATTTAGCAACGGCGCGATCGAGGGCTTTGAACTTCGGGTGAGCTTCCATGTATTTTACCACGCGATCGCGCGACAGGTATCGCCCGATCGCAAAAGCAAAGGTAGCCCCTAAAGTTGCTGCGACAAACACGTAGATGGAGCCCCACCACAGGCCAAACAGCACTCCGCCTCCGAGGGTGAGGGCGGAACCAGGTACAAACAGTATAGTGGCTAAGTTGTAGGTAGCGATGAAAGCGACTGGGCCCCAAATGCCTAAATCCTGGATTTGGCTTAAAACAGTTGTTAAAAGTTGTTGAACGTAGGGAGATTTAGTTGCTACAATTAAGAGAGGGATGAAAAGGGCGATCGACAAAAACAACAATTTTTGATTGTTTTTTTTAGGTGAAGAATTGTGGTTTAGTTCTGGTGGCGTAATTCACCCGTAAATAGTTATTTGTATTATATGAGAGTATAGAGCATTTTTTTTGAACCGCAGAGGACGCAGAGGGCGCTGAGACAGATATCAGAGAATGAGAGGTTATTTAAGTTATTGTTACAACTCACTCTAAAATAGACAGGCTATGATAGCAAAAAAGCAACTCCCAATTCCTGAATATTTCGAGGCAAAAAAAGTAGGCGAAGTTTGGCGCGTACCTTACCAAGAACGGGCTTTTCAAGCTAAAAGTTGGGCGAAACAGCACGAAATCCCGCCCGCAGCCAGGGACAGAAACCGCATTTGTTTGTTGATAATCGATGCCCAAAATACTTTTTGTTTGCCGGAATTTGAACTATTTGTAGGCGGGCGTTCCGGTAGCGGTGCAGTAGACGACAACCTGCGCTTGTGCGAGTTCATTTACCGCAATTTAGATAGAATTACAACTATTGCGCCGACAATGGACACCCATACGGCGATGCAAATTTTTCATCCGATTTTTTGGATAAATGATGCAGGCGAACACCCGCAACCAGCCGCCACATTAATTACGCTGGAAGATGTGCAAAAAGGTATTTGGAAAGTTAATCCAGCCGTCGCCGACAGCATCAGCGGTGGCAATTTTTCGGCCCTGGAAAAACACGCTCTCCACTACGTGCAGAAACTCAGCGATGACGGCAAATTTCCCTTGACAATTTGGCCCTATCATTCAATGTTAGGCGGCATCGGACACGCCTTGGTTTCTGCTGTGGAAGAAGCGATATTTTTTCACAGCATCGCCCGCGAAAGTCAAGCACTTTTTGAGATTAAGGGCGGCAATCCCTTAACTGAAAATTATTCGGTTTTGCGGCCGGAAGTTTTAGACGGGCCAGATGGGGTTTCTATTGCTAAAAAAAATGCTAAATTTATAGATAAGTTGCTAGGTTTTGATGCGGTAATTATTGCGGGACAAGCGAAGAGTCATTGCGTTGCTTGGACGATTGATGATTTGCTAACGGAAATTTTGGCGCGAAATTCGGAGTTGGCTAAGAAAGTTTATTTGCTGGAAGATTGCACTTCGCCGGTGGTTGTTCCGGGTGTTGTTGATTTTACGGAAGCAGCAGATGCGGCTTTTCAAAGATTTGCTGCGGCGGGAATGAATGTGGTTAAATCTACTCAGTTTCAGCTAGAATAAAGATAAGTTAGCAATAGCCTATGAGTATGACCTCCGTATTTAATGATATGAATACCCTTGACCAAGTGCTAGAAACTGCTTTAAAACTAACCTACGAACAGTAGGAAATGTTGATAAAAATTCTCCAAAGCCGTCACCGCGAAAATCGTCGTGCAGAAATAGCTGCGGATGCAAAAAAAACCTTGGATGATTTTCGTGCAGGCAAATTTCGACAGCAGTCAGCCGAGGATGTCATTGCAGCTTTGCGCCAATATTTATCAACTGATTGATGATCGAATCTAACTTGCCCAAAAAACTCTCTATAGCGGTTCTCAAGCGTGGTGAGGATAGCCCTATGCCCTATGCCCGCGGAGGCCAGCGGCACCTCATATGAGAGCTCGAAATGCTATATCTCTCTCAGCGCTCTCTGCGTTCTCTGCGGTTCATTAATTCCTATAATCTAATTATTTCCCATCCAATCTCGGCACGCCTTCTAAAAAAGGGCCGCTCAACATTAATTCAGTTATCCTATCTAACTTGCCGCTGATTGGCAATTTTTTATCGGTTTGAAATCGCTCGATATCTGCTTTTAAATCGCCACTATTATATCCTAATTTTGTCAAAAAATTGATCGCCTGTTTGTCACTTAACAAGATATCGGCAGACCGAAAAATCGGCACGTATTCATTCCGCCAAACTAAGGCAAAAGTTGCTCTGTCTAAATAGAAAATCTTGCCCCGCGCCGGGTCTCCAATGGCTGCTAAGCTGTCGTTCATTCTCAGCAAAGCTACTGCGTGCGGTAGCTTGCGCGGGCCGTCAAACAGCCAAAATGCTAGCACTCCGGGGCGATTAATTTGCTGGATTTGCTCCCAAGTGGGCGCTAGTTCGATCGCATTTACACCCAACCCCCTCGCTGCTACAATCAACTGCGGCATCGAAGTGCCCAAACGACTCGTGCCCGCCAAACGCGCTACACTTGATTCCGTCGCATCCATTCCCCAACGTCTCAACACTGTTGCTAGCGCCGCCGGTGCACAACTGCTGCTAGAAGTTTGCCGAAATACACCGTTTGGTTGCAAATTATCAATTAAATCATCATAAATTGGCGCGAGAAAATAAGCCTCAGCGCTGGTAAATCCGCCCAATCCCAGCAAGCCAATTAAAATTACTGCGATTACTTGCGATCGCGCCGTCAGCCAACTTATACTAAACCCAACACCGCAGACTCCCATCAGCATCACCCTGAGCAAAGTCCAAGTAACCTGCATCCCGTGCACGCGCCACTCGATCGGCAAAGCAGGCATTTGCGGCAGATTTAGAGCCAGCAGCAGCAAGGCAAAGTAGAAACCCAAAAACAGCAGGGCGAGAGAATTTCTGCCCTTAAACAAATCCTTAGCCGTCACTCCCGATCGAACTAACAGCTTTCCAAAGCGCATTCCCCAGACAAACAGCACCGAACCCAGTAGCAGTGTCAACAATATTTCCATGAATTCAAAATTTTGTTGCTTAACTAGGTTTTAACACGCTGTGCGATCGATCGTCCGTGGCGCAGTCGCCAATTGGGAAAATTGCCCGGAAACTGGAAAATAAACAACACTTTTAATAGTGCGATCGCCCCCACTCGCACTGTAAAAAAATGCTTATTGCAAAAAAGAGATGCTTCCTTAAAATTTGCCATTTGTCAAGCATTCGAGTAATTTTTTTTACCACTTCTAAAAACTCCTAAAAAAAAATAGCACCGCAAAAAAATCCCAAATCGATCGCCCAAAACAGATATATCTCTTGTAACATAGAGAGAAGTCAAAACCCATTCAAATATAGTCTGGGAGGCTGAAACCGGGTGTTTTTACGAAAATATTAGCTCGCAGCGTTTAACGGTGAAAAATTAAGGTTTGAAGGTTTGATATAGCCTTTCTCAAAAAGATGAGGTACTATCCGGCATAGGGCATAGGCCAAACCGGGCATAGGCCAAACCGGGCATACCTCACTTTTTAGAGAACCGCTATATCATGTCCTGTCGATTACCGTAACAAAAATCGAAGGAGGCTCTTCCTCGCCTATCTGCATTACCACGCAGAGCGAAAGTAACGGGCAATCGCTTAAGTTGTTAAATTTTCATTCCTTACCTATATAGTGTCCGCTCGATTGACCGATCGCGCCATTGGATCGCGCGTGTGGAATGCGAGTTTGTTCGATCGTTGGGGAACTCGCATTCCACACAGATCGGTTTTTGTTATGGCAATCGATCGGACACGATCTTATACACTTAGAAAAATGCAATTATTAATGTATCTTTTGATACATCTACTCGTAATTTTTATAAAATTAGAAAACTGTTAAGTAATACTAATCAATCGCAGCATCAGAATTTGCAGCTTATTGACAATAAAATTTGATACTCCCACACTTCATGCTGCTAAACGCCTTACGGATAAACACTTAACGATAAAAAGAAATATTTTTAGATCGAATCGCGGCTAAAAACCCTCATTATTGACACCAGTCTTCTAAAATATTTACTTATCATTCAAATTTAATATTTGTTTTATAATCGCAGCAACAGTACGGTAAACTGAATAACTAAGACAAGAAAATGTGGAGTTCGCTTAAAGCGAGTTCGCACAACTTGGTCGATTGCAATATTGAGTTAATCAAAAGTGTAAAATCAGCAGGGATATTTGAAAGACTTATGCTAACAATAAATCTTTCGACCCCTTCTGCTTTCCGTGCGCTCAAAATATTTCGCTAATAGACCTTTAGCAAACAGCAAAAAAGCGCTTTGATAAACTTCAGTGATGTCGTTACAGAAGATTTATGAATAGGAACGAAGGCTAGGCTATGACAAAATTTTCAGAGCAATTTTCCCGGCGTAAATTTATCGTTACCGCAGGTGCATCTGCAGTCAGTACAATACTCCTCAAAGGCTGTTTGGGAAATCCCCCAGAACCCGGTGCAACTGCAGGTGCCGGTACTAACACAGGTAGCAGCGCAGTACCTGCGGCCACATCAGCAGTTGCTGTGGCCAACGAGAAAAGAGTAGAAGGCATCGAAAGCACAAAGGTTATCTTGGGATATATCCCGATCGTTGAAGCAGCAGCGTTAATTATTGCCAAAGAAAAAGGTTTTTTTGCCAAATATGGAATGACCGAAGTGGAAGTCGCCAAACAAGCCAACTGGGGTTCGGCTAGAGACAACTTAGAAATTGGATCTGCAGGTGGCGGTATTGATGGAGGCCAGTGGCAAATGCCCATGCCTTATCAAATTAGTGAAGGTCTGATTACCAAAGGTAGCGTCAAAATTCCGATGTATGTTCTAGCCCAGTTGAACACTCAAGGAAATGGAATTGCGATCGCCGGAAAACACAAAGGCAAAGGCATCGGGCTCAAACTAGACCAAGCGGCCCAAGACTACATGAAAGGCCTCAAAAAAGCAGGCACACCCTTCAAAGCAGCCTACACCTTCCCCAAAGTCAACCAAGACTTTTGGATTCGCTACTGGCTAGCAGCTAACGGCATCGATCCCGACACAGAAGCCGAGTTGCTAACAGTACCGTCAGCCCAAACCGTAGCCAACATGAAAACCGGCAGCATGGACGGTTTCAGTACCGGCGACCCCTGGCCCCTGCGGATCGTCCAAGAGGACATCGGCTTCATGTCCGCCCTCACGGCCCAAATCTGGAAAGATCACCCCGAAGAGTATCTAGCTATGCGCGGCGACTGGGTAGACAAACACCCCAAAGCCACCGAAGCCATGCTAGCAGGACTGATCGAAGCGCAGCAATGGTGCGACAAACCAGAAAATCGCGCCGAATTAGTTGCCATTACTTCTGGCAGAAACTACTTTGACGTACCTCCGGCAGTTTTGACACCTCCCTACCAGGGCAAGTACATGATGGGTGACGGCCAACCAGAAATCAACGATTTCAAGATGAGCCCGCTGTACTGGAAAGACGGCCTCGGCAACGTTTCCTATCCTTATAAGAGTCACGATTTGTGGTTCTTAACCGAAAGCGTGCGCTGGGGCTTCCTACCAACCAAAACCTTGGCGGATAAAAAGATGATCGATAAAGTCAACCGCGAAGATTTGTGGAAAGCCGCAGCAAAATTGGCCGGAGTTGCTGATGCTGACATTCCTAAAAGTACGTCTCGCGGTATTGAAAAGTTCTTTGATGGCAAAGAATTTAACCCGGAAAAGCCAGAAGATTACCTCAAGAGTTTGGCGATTAAAAAAGTTTAATGGGTCAAAGCTGACCGTAATTTAGCATCAAAAAATTACGGTCATAAAAAATAGCGCAAACATAGGAGATTAATAGGATGGCTGTAAGTACAAATCGAAGGGATCGAGGCGCTGCACAAGGAGCGTTTGGAGAGTTTTGGAAGAAGAATTCATCAAATATTGTGCCGCCAATTTTAGGAATTTTGGGATTTCTGTTAGTTTGGCAATTCCTGTCGAGTACGGGACTGATCAAACTGCCGGGCCCGACGAGCGTTTGGACTGACGAACGGACTCGGATCTTGTTGCTGTATCCTTTCATGAATTCCAAAACCTACGGAATCGGCTTGTTTTGGCAGACTTTGGCTAGTTTGGAACGGGTAGCAAAAGGCTACACTCTCGCCGCTGCTGTAGGAATTGCTGGGGGTGTTTTGGTAGGTACAAATCCGTTGCTGAACAAGGCTTTAGACCCAATTTTTCAGTTTTTGCGGATGGTTGCGCCTCTGGCTTGGGTGCCGATCGCCTTGGCTGCACTGCAACAAAACGAACCTGCTGCTTTGTTCGTGATTTTTATCACCGCAGTTTGGCCGATTTTGATCAACACCGCTGAAGGTGTCCGCCAAATTCCCGACGATTACAACAACGTAGCGAAAGTGCTGCAACTGACTCGGAAAGAGTATTATTTCAATATTTTGTTTCCGTCGGCACTTCCCTACATCTTCACGGGATTGAGAATTGCGATCGGGCTGGCTTGGCTGGCGATTATTGCAGCGGAAATTGTGATGTCGGGGATTGTTGGTATCGGCTTCTTTATTTGGAACGCTTACCAGCAAAACTACATCAGCGAAATTCTCTTAGCGGTGTTCTACATTGGTGCTGTTGGTTTGTTCCTCGATCGCATGATGGCTTGGTTGCAACACAAAATTGCTCCCTCTGAAGGCAAATAACTAATTTGGCAGTTGGCAGTTGGCAGTTGTCAGTTGGCAGTTGTCAGTTGTCAGTTGTCAGTTGTCTACTCGTTTCCAGGCTCTGCCTGGAAACGCAGCTCCAGAGGCTGTGCCTCGAATTTTACTCCTATAAAAGTGAGGCAGAGCCTCGCTTACATGGGTTCCCAGGCAGAGCCTAGGAACCAGTTAAACCAGTTAAATTTCTAGCAGTTGTTCGATCGAAACAAATAACAAACAGTCAACAGTCAACAGCTAGCAAAATAACCAACTACAAAAAAGGCAAGAAAACCATGTCAGTTTTGATTGCGGTAGAACAGGTCGGAAAAACATTTAATTTGTCAGACGGCGGCACGTACATAGCCCTCAAAGGCATCGACTTAGAAATTAAAAAAGGCGAATTTATCTCCTTAATCGGACACTCCGGCTGCGGCAAATCTACCCTACTAAATATGGTGGCGGGTTTGGATCTGCCCACAGAAGGATTGGTGACGATCGAAGGACAAAGAATTACCAAGCCAGGCCCCGATCGCATGGTAGTATTCCAAAACTATTCGCTGCTACCGTGGCGGACGGTCAGAGAAAACATTACCCTAGCCGTAGACTCGGTGATGAGCGGCTTACCCAAAGCCGAACGCCTCGAAATCATTCAAAAACATATCGACATGGTGGGCTTGGCTCCCCACGCCGAAAAGCAACCTGCACTGCTCTCCGGCGGACAAAAACAGCGCGTGGCGATCGCCCGTGCTCTAGCTTTGCGCCCCAAACTGTTACTCTTGGACGAACCCTTCGGCGCTTTGGATGCTTTGACTCGCGGCAACTTGCAAGAAAAGTTGATGGAAATCTGCCAAGAGTACGAAATCAGCGCCCTGATGGTAACGCACGACGTTGACGAAGCAGTGCTGTTGAGCGATCGCATCGTCATGCTCACCAACGGCCCTGAATCGAAGATTGGCGGCATCCTCGAAGTAGACATCCCCCGCCCCCGCAAGCGTATGGAAGTAGTCACGCACCCCAGCTACTACGCCCTGCGGAGCGAAATGATTTACTTCCTCAACCAGCAGAAACGAGTCAAAAAACTGCGGGCGCGCAAAGTACCCGCGATCGCCCGCCACGGCCTAGAAAAAGTCAACCTCGAACTCGGCTTCATCCCCCTCGCCGCCTGCGCTCCCCTAGCCATCGCCAAAGAAAAAGGCTTATTTGCCAAACACGGACTCGATGAAGTCCACCTCGTGCGGGAAACAAGCTGGCGCGGCATCGTAGACGGCATCGCCGCAGGCTACTTAGACGCAGCCCATATGCCCTCTGGGATGGCGGCGTGGTTGAGCTTGGGAGGCCACCAAGAAAAGCCAATACCAACCGTTACAGCCCTCACCATGAGCCGCAACGGCAACGCAATTACCCTCGCGAGGCGCTTTTACGACCAGGGGATCTACACTCTTGCAGATTACAAAGAAATGCTGCGCCGAACCCCCGCCCAAACTCACCGCATGGGTATCGTTCACCCTTCATCGATGCACAACCTGCTGCTGCGCTACTGGCTGGCTTCCGGCGGCATTGACCCCGATCGCGATGTTTCGCTCAAAAACATCCCTCCAGCCCAGATGATCGTGGACTTGCAAGGCGGCACGATTGACGGTTTCTGCGTTGGCGAACCTTGGAACCTGCGCGCCGCGATGGAAGGAGTCGGCTTTACTGTAGCTACGGATTTGGAACTGTGGCCCGGACACCCGGCAAAAATTCTGGGAGTTCGAGAAGAGTGGGCGAATGCTTACCCCAACACTCACATTGCTCTAGTCAAAGCTTTGCTGGAAGCTTGCCATTATTGCAGCGATCCGGCCAATGCTGAAGAAGTTTCCGAAATTGTGGCGGGACGCGAGTACGTCGCTACTGACAAGAGTTACATCCAAATTGGCGATCCGAAATCTGCAGCTTGCAATCTGGATACTCCGATGCGGGAATACGCCCACCACTTGTTCGCCGGAGACGGAGTAAACCGCCCCAGCCGCACCGAACAGTTGTGGCACATGGTGCAGATGGCGCGTTGGGGCGATACTGTGTTCCCCCGCAACTGGGTAGAAATTCTGGAACGGGTAGTGCGAGTAGGCCCCTTCAGCACGGCGGCCCGAGAGCTGGGGATGTCTGATATTACTTACACTCGGGGTTCTCTCCGCTTGTTTGATGGCTCGGTGTTTAATGCTGACGATCCGATCGGCTATCTCAACAATCTCGCGATCAAACGCGATTACACGATGGCTGAAGTGATTCTGGATTCTGGCCGCAGAGCTGTTGCTTAAAAGGCGATCGTCATTGCGCCAAACGACCGCAATAAGATTAGTTCGTAGTGTGGACTTTAGTCCGCGATATGTTGCGGACTAAAGTCCACACTACAAACCGTGTTTGCTATCGCTAATCACCTACTTAAGACTTCCTAAACCCATGATTAATACTGCTGTCAACCAGACGAACACCAAAACCCAAATCCAGCAACCGACCGATCGCCGCCAGCCGTTTTTGGTGATGGACAATGTTCATAAAGTATATCCAAACGGTTACAGGGCATTAGAAAACGTTAACTTGACCGTAGCTGAGGGAGAGTTTATTACTCTGATCGGACACTCGGGCTGTGGCAAATCCACACTATTAAATATGGTGTCCGGTTTTAGCCATCCCAGCGAGGGCACCGTGTCGATTAACGGGCAGCGGATTGTTAAGCCTGGCCCCGATCGCATGGTAGTGTTTCAGGGTTATGCTTTGTTGCCTTGGCGGACTGTATTTGAAAATGTTTACATTGCCGTTAATGCTGTATTTCCTAACAAATCGAAGGTCGAAAAAAATGCGATCGTCAAAGAACATTTGGCGATGGTGGGGCTCACAGAAGCTGCTGACAAAAGACCACCGCAAATTTCCGGCGGGATGAAACAACGGGTGTCCATCGCCCGCGCTTTGGCAATTCGCCCCCAGGTGCTGATTTTAGACGAACCTTTCGGTGCTCTCGACGCAATTACCAAGGAAGAATTGCAGGAAGAGTTGCTGAAAATCTGGAACGATCACCGCTGTACGGTGTTGATGATTACTCACGATATTGACGAAGCGCTGTTTTTGGCCGATCGCCTCGTGATGATGACTAACGGCCCGTCAGCGACCATCGGCGAGGTTATGGAGATTCCTTTCCCCCGTCCGCGCGATCGGGTACAAATGATGGAAGATCCCGAATACTACAATTTGCGGAACTACGCCCTAGACTTCCTGTTCCGCCGCTTCGCTCACGATGACGACGCTTAAACCCTTGGAGATTGGGACTTTAAAATGGGAAATGCTGGAAAATTAGAGCTCCAGCATTTCCCAATTTCAGCGAACATCGCTGCGGGTGAGATGTCGCTGGTGCGATCCTCTTCGAGGGCTTCGCTAACGGGTAAACTGGAGCTTAATTGTTGGGGATAAGTTTTTCGACAAAGTTCGGATCTTTTTCTCAACTTTTACGTCTACCCGCTAAGAGACCCGATTGCCTAGCTGTCGGTAAGCTGGCATGAATTTAGCCCAACTTTGACTGAAGGTGGGCTTCTTTCCTATGTTATCCACAGTTTTTGCTAAATTGACACTTGGTGCATTCCACCATTTTAAGTGTCACAGGCCCAATCTTGATTAGTGTTTTATAGATTAATATTTTGCCAATCTAGCAGTTATCAGTAGGGAAACGGCACTGCCCTCTCCGGCGCTGGACTCTGCAACTTTTAACAACATAATCGGGTAAGGAAACGGCACTGCCCTCTCCGGCTGGACTCTGCTTTTAACAACATAATCGGGTAGGGAAACGGCACTGCCGTCTCCGGCGCTGGACTCTGCTTTTAACAATTGGCCTCAGATTGATGATTGTAGCTTTTTTAAATTAGTATTACTCAAGTTTGCACCGAAAACTCTTCTGAGTCAATATCCCAATTTACCCAGCGAATTGCCTCTTTAGCAGATGTCATATCTGGCGGAACTCGCAAAACATGAATGTGTCCGGTGCTCGGACAAATCATTTTTAACAGATAAATATCTTCTTTTTTCGGAGCATCATCATCGCCATCGAAATCATTTGGATCGAAGCCATCAATATCAGCATCAATTTTGAGCAGCGTGTATTCTTTCCAGCAATCTAATTCTGTTGCTTGCAGTTCCGAGCAAATTCTAGCATAACCAATTTTCTGAATTAATACTCGTCTTAATTCAGCATTTTTTTCTTCTAAAAGCCATTGTGCTTGCCACAGATTGGGGTGAATGTGTCCGTATTTTTCAGGTAATGTTACACCGTGGTAGGAATAGATTTTGTAACCGTCGGGAAATTCCAGTGCAGGTTCACCTTCTGCATGGAGGCGGTATTCGCTGTCAAGGCTAAGCTGACAAGGGCGCGAGCATACAATGCAGATATTCTCAAACGCAAAAACCCAGCCGCATTCTGCTAAAAGCTGGTTCAGACATTCAAAAAGTTTCTGTGATTCTGGTTTAACAACAATTCCCAAGCCATAAACACAGAATTCAGCAAGAGCGAGAGCCTCAACCAAGTATTTCGGAGTAAATATTGACTTTGAATAGTTCCCACACTCTAAAAAATTTGCATTCAATTGTTGTTTTAGCTGTTCCTCCCATACAATTGACTGCGAAAGTTGCTGCAACTCTGATATTAAAATAAATGGGTGTAATTCATCTTTTATATATTTGTCAAACTGCTCGACACACTCATTGTTTTGTATAGAATATTGCAGAGTTTCTAGTTGTGCAAACGCTTCGCTAGGGCTACTGTAAAAAGTTATTTCTGGAAGTTCTAAACCCAGGGTTTCGTAGACAGATTTAAGGGCGGTAGTGGCCTTGGGGTGAGAGATTGGTTCGGTAGAGTTGGCGAGAGTTCCCCACTTTTGACGACAGGGTTCGATCAGACTCTTCTGTTCAGCTTTAAAGTTTACAAACAGCTTAGTCAAATCAGTTAGATATTGCAGGGGCGTGAAGTCTGATATTTTATTTTTGAGCAGATTCAGAACAGTCAAATGAGTCAGAGATTGTAAGGGTGTGATATCTGATATTTTATTCTTGAGCAGATACAGTTTAGTCAAATGAGTCAAAGATTGTAGGGGTGAGAGGTCTGATATTTTATTTTTGCTTAGAGACAGCGCAGTCAAATGAGTCAAAGATTGTAGGGGTGTTAAGTCTGATATGTGATTGTTGAACAGATGCAACGCAGTCAAATGAGTCAAAAATTGTAGGGGGGTTAAGTCTGATATGTGATTGTGGGACAGATAAAGAGAAGTCAAATGAGTCAGACATTGTAAAGGTGTTAAGTCTGATATTTTATTTTTTCTGAGACCAATATCGGTCAAATTAGTTAGAAATTGTAGGGGCGTGAGGTCTGATATTTGATTGTCAGATAGAGTGAGATCGGTCAAATTAGTTAGAGATTGCAGGTATGCGATGTCTGATATTTGATTGCCACATAAATGCAGTTTTTTCAAATGACTTAGAGATTGCAAGTATGCGATGTCTGATATTTCATTGTTGGACAGTTTCAGATCATTCAAATGACTTAGAGGTTGCAAGTATGCGATGTCTAATATTTGATTGTTAGACAGATTCAGACAAGTCAAATGACTTAGAGATTGTAGGTGTGTAATATCTGATATTTGATTGTCAGACAGATTCAGAGAACTTAAATGAGTTAGATATTGTAGGTATGCGATATCTGATATTTGATTGTCAGACAGATCCAGAGAACTTAAATTAGTCAGAGATTGCAGCGGTGTGATGTCTGATATTTGATTGTTGGAAAGATCCAGAGAAGTCAAACCCGCGCATGATTGCAGCGGTGTGATGTCTGATATTTCATTGTAGTAAATATATATCCCAGTCAAACCCGCGCATAATTGCAGCGGTGTGATATCTGATATTTCATTGTATTGCAAATATAGATTGCTCAAGTGAGTCAGAGATTGCAGTGGTGTGATATCTGATATTTCATTGAATTGCAGATATAGATCAGTTAAATGAGTTAGAGATTGTAAAGGTGTAATGTTTGATATTTGATTGTAGTCTAGATGCAGCTCTTTTAAATGACTTAGAGATTGCAAGTATGCGATATCTGATATCTGATTGTTGGACAGATAAAGAGAAGTCAAATGAGTCAACCCTTGCAGGTATGCAACATCTGATATTTGATTGTCGGACAGATTCAGAGCAGTCAAATTAATCAGAGATTGCAGTGGCGTGATGTCTGATATTAGATTGTCCTGAAGATTCAGCTCTTTCAAATGAGTCAGAGATTGCAGGGGTGTAATGTCTGATATTAGATTGCAGCACAGATGCAGCTTATTCCTACTTGACAGTATCCGGTTCGCTTCATGAATATTGGAAGTGCCAGCACACTTTAACAGCATCTCAACTGTATGTTTTGCTGCTTCTGAAAGGCTGTCTTTGTGCAAGCACCAGTCGGCAAAGCTGTTGAATTCTGCGGGATTTGGTTGTTGTTCTGACATAAAATTGTGGAAAATTATATATTCCTGGCAAATATCTAATTCTGTAGCTGCTAGTTCTTGACAAATACGATCGCACAAAATGACATCCAATGCTGTAAATGCCGATCGCACAAGCACCCACTTTAATCATTTCCACAGCGTGCGATCGATCGCGAAAAGTGGAAAGCGATCTCGCCCTCCACTTTTCGAGATAAACTAGAATCTTAGCTTCTTGTGCTGGCTAAGGTTTGTTAAACCTTAGTCTGCGACATACCGCCAACCTTGGGGCTCATATTCGCGCTGAATTCGCACCATCCAATTACCTTCAGGAATTGCGATCGCATGGTGTTCTTCGTGACTCAATAAAGCTGTGGGCGAAAGCACTCGCAAGTACAGAGTACCGTCTTTTTCGTACAGTTCAGCTTGTCCCTCAATTATCTGGTGAGAATGTCCCGTGACTTCACCTTCGGCGAGAGTTAGGTGAGGTTTCTTTTCTCCTGCGATTTGCGGTACCGGGGTGAGAATTACGTCGCCTTGTCGGATGGGCTGCATAGGTTTTTTCTAATTTTTGTTTGCTGATGTCGATCGAGCTTTCGTACTACTATTTTATTGCCTCTTACGGTGGCATGACTGTTGAACAATTGAAAAAATATATCGATGAGCAAGATATATCTGTTGAATAAACAGACTTATTGTGCTTTGATGTCGTCATCCACCCTCTCACTGCTTAACGCTTGCGCTTGTAAGGTTGTAAGTCGGTGGAATCAAGCGCGTCACCGCACCTCCGATCCCACACCAATCGAGGCGACAAGCGTGGGGATTCCGGTGTTTTTAGCTAAAATTTGTTACAATTTGTAAAAATACTGGATAAGGAATTGTAAGATGCGGGTTGCGATCGCAGGTGCGGGACTGGCTGGAATGACCGCAGCAGTCGATTTAGTCGATGCTGGCCACGAAGTAGAAATTTTTGAATCTCGCCCCTTTGTCGGCGGCAAAGTAGGCAGTTGGGTAGATCCCGACGGGAATCATGTGGAAATGGGTTTGCACGTCTTCTTCGGCTGCTATTATAACTTATTTGCTCTGATGAAAAAAGTAGGAGCTTTTGACGATTTGCTCCTCAAAGAACACGTTCACACTTTTATCAATCGAGGGGGCGAAACTGGTTCTTTAGATTTTCGCTTTCCCGTGGGTGCTCCGTTGCACGGTTTAAAGGCATTTTTTACTACATCCCAACTATCAGTACAGGACAAAATTCAAAATGCGATCGCCCTCGGAACTAGCCCCATCGTCCGAGGTTTGATCGACTTTGACGGAGCAATGAAAACTATCCGCGATTTGGATAAAATTAGCTTTGCTGACTGGTTTCGCGGTCAAGGCGGCAATCAAAACTCCCTCAAAAGAATGTGGAATCCGATCGCCTACGCACTAGGTTTTATCGACACCGAAAATATTTCGGCCCGGTGTATGTTGACAATCTTCCAATTCTTTGCAACAAAAACCGAAGCCTCTATGATGCGGATGCTAGCCGGTTCTCCCAGCGAATATTTGCACAAACCAATTGTGGAATATTTGGAAAGCAAAGGAACCAAAATTCATACCAGGCGCAGAGTCCGAGAAATTCAGTTTCAAGAAGCAGCAGAAACGCGCGTCACAGGCCTGATAGTAGCGAACGGCGAAACCGAAGAAAATATCACCGCCGATGCCTACGTTTTCGCCTTAGACGTGCCGGGAATTCAAAAAATATTGCCGCCAGCTTGGCGTAAATGGTCGGAATTTGACAATATTTACAAATTGGATGCGGTGCCGGTTGCTACAGTACAATTGCGGTTCGACGGTTGGGTAACGGAACTGGAAGATGAAGCACAGCGCAAACAGTTGAGCCACGCTGTAGGAATTGATAATTTGCTATATTCAGCAGATGCAGATTTTTCTTGTTTTGCAGATTTGGCGCTGACAAGTCCCAAGGATTACTATAAAGAAGGACAAGGTTCTCTGTTGCAGTTGGTGCTGACACCGGGCGATCCGTTTATCAAACAAAGCAATGAGGCGATCGCCCAACACGTACTCAAGCAAGTTCAGGATTTATTTCCCTCAGCACGGGAATTAAACATGACTTGGTACAGCGTGGTTAAGTTGGCTCAATCTTTGTATCGCGAAGCACCGGGAATGGATGTTTACCGCCCCGCTCAAAAAACTCCTGTACCTAACTTCTTTTTAGCAGGAAGTTACACTCAGCAAGACTACATTGATAGCATGGAAGGTGCAACAATTTCCGGTCATCAAGCCGCTAAGGTAATTCTCGAAGTTTACGGTCATTAGTCATTAGTCATTAGTCATTAGTTGGTTGTTGGTTATTGGTTCCTATTTGTTGGTAATAATAACCAATAATATCGTTTCCGGTTGCATTGGAATTATATATTTCTATCTATCGACGAGAGTGCAAGCGTCCTCGATCGCTATTTAGGTAGCGATCGAGGACGCTCGCACTCTGATAATTCCGATGCTACCGGATTTGATATAACCAATTCCCCATGCCCTATGCCCCATTCCCCATTCCCAATCTAAAATATCTAAAATCCCATGACTGATTGGTTAGAACATAGCGTACAAGTAGAAGTGGCAATTCCTATCGAATTAGCGTGGGAACTTTGGTCAGATTTAGAACAAATGCCGCGCTGGATGAAGTGGATAGACTCTGTTCGCATTCTTGAAGATAACCCAGAATTATCTCGTTGGAAACTCGCAACGGGCGGGTTAGAATTTAGCTGGCTTTCGCGGATTCTGAAATTAGTACCGAATCAGATAATTCAGTGGGAATCGGTAGACGGTTTGCCGAATCGGGGTGCGGTGCGATTTTACGATCGCAAAAACAGCAGCATAGTCAAACTGACAGTGGCCTATGGAGTTCCCGGTTGGCTGGCAAAATTGATGGACAATTCATTTCTAGCGCGAGTTGTTGAATCGACTATTCAGGCTGACTTGGAAAGATTTAAAGAATATGCTCTGAATGTTAAAGCGAAAGCTTAAATTCTGAGGACTGAAGTCCAAACGATCGAGCCAGTTTGATGTTCGGACTTCAGTCCTTTAATTTTAATTTGTAACGCCATAGCCGAGATGTCTTGTACCTCAGTATCATAGAAATATGCTGCTGATTGCTTCTCGGTTCAGTTATGGTATCAGTTCTAAAAAAATGTAACTTCAGGCAACATCCAAACCTTGATGTTATCAGCCATCCCCCATCGAAAATCGAAAATCGAAAATCGAAAATGGTATGAGTTATTGCCTAAACCCCTCCTGTCAAAACCCGCAAAATGCCGATCGCACCCAATATTGCCTGAGTTGCGGCTCCAAACTGTTACTCAGAGAGCGTTACCGCGCCATCAAACCCCTCGGGCGCGGCGGTTTCGGCCGCACTTTTTTAGCAATAGACCAAGACAAACCCTCAAAACCGCGCTGTGCAATTAAACAGTTTTTCCCCCTATCCCAAGGAACCAGCAGCAGCGAGAAAGCAGCAGAATTATTCAACCGAGAAGCCGTGCGGCTGGACGAATTGGGGAAACACCCACAAATTCCCGAATTGCTGGCGCACTTTCAACAGGAACGCTATCAGTATTTAGTACAGGAATTTATAGAAGGTGAGAATTTACAGCAAGAATTACTGCGAAATGGGCCTTTGGGCGCCAATCAAATTTTGAGTTTGCTGAATGATTTATTACCAGTATTGCAGTTCGTGCACTCGCGCAGTGTCATTCACCGAGATATTAAACCGCCCAATATTATCCGCCGCCGTTTTTCTCAAACTCCAATAAATTATAGTTACCCAACTTTAACCGGGGAATTAGTTTTAGTTGATTTTGGCGCAGCCAAACTTGTGGAAGGTTTGAGAGAAACCGGTACAGTAATCGGTTCGCCGGAATTCGTCGCGCCGGAACAAATTAGAGGTCAAGCGGTTTATGCCAGCGATTTTTACAGTTTGGGTGTTACTTGCATTTATTTGCTGACTCAAGTATCTCCTTTTGATTTGTTCGATATCAATCAGGATGTTTGGGTTTGGCGAGATTTTTTGAAGGTTCAAATCCCTCCGAAATTAAGCCGCATTCTGGACAAAATGATCGAGTCGAGTCTCAGTCGCCGCTACAAATCTGTAGCTGAGATTCTCCAAGATTTGCAGCCGCAGCAGTCGCCTCCACAGGTTCCCCCGACTCCCGCGCCAATAGCAATTCCAGTGCCACAGACTGCGCCTGCTGTGCAGAATACGGTGCCGCCAACGGTTGCAGGCACGATTATACCTGTGCCCCGGAAGCAGCGGGTTTTGCCGGCCCGCGCGCCTACTTGGAGGTGCGTTCATACTCTGGTAGGGCATTCTAATGCTGTCACGTCGGTAGCTTTCAGTCCTGATGGGGCGACTTTGGCTAGCGGGAGTGAGGATAAGACGATTGAGATTTGGAAGTTGGAGGCGGGTAAGCGCTGGTACACTCTCACGGGCCATTCTGACTGGGTGACTTGTGTGGCGTTTAGTCCAGATGGTGCGACTTTGGCTAGCGGTGGTCGGGATAAGACGATTCAAATTTGGGATTTGAATAAGGGTAAGTGGTGGTACGCTTTGCGCGGTCATGAGGATCGGGTTTATGCTGTGGCGTTCAGTCGCGACGGTCAGGTTTTGGCTAGTGGTAGTCGGGACAAGACTGTGCAGTTATGGAATTTGAATAAGGGTAGGCCGATGTCGGTTTTGACTGGTCACGCTGGTGGGGTGGAGGCGGTGGCTTTTAGTCTTGGTGGGGAGTTTTTGGCTAGTGGTAGTCGGGATAAGACTGTGCAGTTGTGGGATTGGCGCAATGGTCGATCGATCTGTACTTTAGCAGAGCACGGGGATTGGGTGCGGGCGATCGCCTTTGCTGGAACCCCCCCCAGCTCCCTTGCCGGTCAGACCCCCCCCAGTCCCCCCTTGTTAAGGGGGGGAGTTGGAGAAGGATCATCGGTTTTGGTTAGTGGGAGTCGGGATGGTACGGCGAAGTTGTGGCGGGTGGATGCAGGGGGGGAAGGTACGCTGCTGCGAAGTATGAGGGACAATTCTGGGGATGTTTTGTGTGTGGCGTTTAGCCCGGATGGTGGGGTTTTGGCAACGGGGAGTCGGGATGGTTCGATTTATTTGTGGGATGCGGCGACGGGGGGTTTGCTGGAACTTCTGACTGGGCACGAGGGGGAGATTTTGTCGGTGGCGTTTAGTGCTGATGGGGGGTGTTTGGCTAGCGGTGGGGGCGATCGAACTGTGAAGATTTGGCGGAGAATTTGGTTGTAGGGCGATCGAACGGGATGCAGAAACCGGGTTTTTTGCGGAAAATACTTGCTTGTAGCCCTTGAGCCTGGTGCAAAACCCGGTTTCTGGGGCGGGAGTCGATAAATTTTTGAATATTTATGCTTGACAGGCGATCGAATGTTGTGCTAAGTTAGTAATCCGTGAGGACGCATAGCTCAGTTGGTTAGAGCACTACGTTGACATCGTAGGGGTCACTGGTTCGAGTCCAGTTGTGTCCATATTTTAAAGCCCGTTATGTAGCGGGTTTTGCTGTTTTTGGCGTTGGATTGTGTGGTAAGGGCGATCGCTTCAAGTGGTAGAGTTTGATATGGCAAGGGCGATCGCCCTTTGGCAAGAGGGTTTACCTGTTGTACCCGTGCGATTAAATGTCATTCATCAGCATTTAGAGGAGTTAAAGGGCAGGGCAAAATTGTCTGAGGTCTTCAGCAAAATGAATTAATTTGGCTTATTCACTCATGGCTGCCAATAATTACAGCAATTACATCTAATTCTGGTATTGAAAAGCGTCGGCACTCGGCAACGCTAATGGTGTAGCGAACATCGCCAACGCCATTTCGGAGATCCGCTTCAATAATTCTGGGAAAATCTCCCTCGACTTTGAAATAGTTAACTTCTCGTGGGGTATAGCCAATTTGTTCATAGTAGGGAATATGTATATCCAGATAGCCAACTTCAAAAAGGAGTATTTCTAATTCTTCCTTGGCTATAGGGTCGTTTTCGAGAAGTGATCTAAGACTGGCGACAATATCTGGTAGAGATTCACCTCTTTCTTGTCTAGCATCAAGGGATAGGTGCAGTAAAATCAGTAGGATTTTTATCAATTCCCCCTAAAATTTTACAGCCGGCATTCTGAAAACCTAAGCTCATCCCACCTGCACCGCAAAAAATATCGAGGACAGTAGGTAATTTTATATTTTTTGTTTCTGGTCTAAGTCCTAGCATTATCGATCAAAAAAAATACGCGATATTTTATAAGTTTACATTTATTTGTAACTAATTCATCATAAATTTTAAAATATGTATTTCATCTTGCAATATTGATATATAGCCTTTCTCAAAAATATGAGGTATCATGTTACTGACACTCACTCGTGAGGATCCAACAGAGAAAATCAGATCAAATCAACTAGAATTACATGGTTCAGTAAAGCCACACGAAAGCGATACCACACATGATAGCATTTATTTGACAGCACGAAAAAGTTGACTCATAACACGTTTACTTATACTCCTCTTCATACCTTGGTAAAATGAAAGCTTATTCGATTGATTTTAGGCAAAAGATCCTTGATACTTATCATACTGAACCGATTTCACAAAAAGCAATAGCTAAGCGTTTTTCGCTCTGCCCTCAGCTTTGTACAAAAATTGCTTAAACAATATCGTGAAACAAAAAACATTACTCCCCGAACTGACCGATGTGGAGTCAAGGGCAAACTGAATGCAGAGCAACTACTTATATTGGGGGAATTGATTGAAGTAAACAATGATGCAACTCTTGAAGAACTTCGTCCCAAACTTTATGGGAAAATTGGATTTTCCCTGAGTATATCGACAATAGCAAGAATGATAAAACTCTTAGATATTACTGTCAAAAAAAACTCTCTTCCCTTCGTGGCAAAGGCACCGATCGAGTTCAACTTCTGCGATGTGAGTTCTGGCAAAAAATTAAAGCGTAAGGTTTGAAAGACTTAATATTCATTGACGAATCAGGAGTTAATTTGGCAATAGTTAGGTTATATGCTAGAGCTTTGAAAGGTCAAAGAGCCCAGGGCCCAAGACCAACGAAACGTGGCAAAAATGGATTAATAATTGGAGCCCTGTCAGTCAAGGAAATTTTGACATCTGTTAATCTAATAGGCGGGACTGATGCAATTACATTTGAGGCTTTTATTATCAGAAAACTTGTGCCAAAACTATGGAAAGGGGCTTGTGTAGTCATGGATAATTGTTCTATTCACTTGGGAGAAGAAGTGAAAAAAGCTATCGAAAAACAAGGGGCAAGATTAATATACTTATCGACCTATTCACCAGATTTTTCACCAATAGAAAATCTGTGGTCAAAACTTAAAAATATTCTCCGTTCTATCAAGACTACTAATTATCAAGAATTAGCGAAAGCCATAGATTTGGCATTCAGTCAAGTTACATCATCAAATATTTTTAACTGGTTTACACACTGTTGTTATTGTACCTCACCTTTGTGAGAAAGGCTATATCATCTGCAGTCAATTACCAGTCATAAAAGTGTTTGTATGGAGGACTTTTCGTCCTCCATACAAACCAATTTTATGGTGGTCATTCTAGCGAACATGATATAAATTATCTATTCCCAATCATCAGTCTCAGACTGTTTGTGAATCTGAGAAATCGCCAACTGAATCACCTGCCTTACCTGCGCTTCCGATTCATTAACAAGTGCAGCTTCCAACGGTTCCAAAAGAACAGAAAACTCCGGCGGATATTCGCTAGTTCCAATTTTCATCAATGCTAGAGCCGCCGCTTTTCTACTTTCCCAACTTGCATGGTGCAGCAACTCAATTAAGTTAGAAATTGCAGGTTTGTAAGCCGTAATTCCCAAAGCCGATGCTGCTTCCACACGCACAATTTCCGCTGTGTCTGTGAGAGCATTAACTAACAGGTTGAATGCAGCTTCTTCGGGTTCTTCTTGAGCGATTTTGGCGATCGCCCCTACGACAGCAGCCCGCACCTCAACCGAATCCGACGCGATTTCCCGATACAAATATTTTTTTGCCTTCGAGCCGATAAAAGCCAAAGCCCAAGCCGCGTGTCCCTTAGTATTTTCAGAATGTTTTGGCGAAGCTAAAACTTCCAACAAATGCGGCACAGACGGTTCGCCCAACTGAGCGAGGGCTGCCGCCGACGAACCGTGGACAACAGTATCATCATCGTGCAAAAAAGCCTCTAACAGCGCCGGAAGGGCGACGGGATCGCCAATCAGAGTCAGCGTTTTAGCACTTGCTCTGCGGACGACAGGGTTGGGGTGGTGTGCTAGAGCTTCCACCAAAAAAGGAGTTGCTGGTTTGCCAATTAAGCCGAGGGTTTCGGCAAAATTCAGCCGCATCATTCCCCGCGAATCTCCCATACATTCGACCATCTTTTTGAGAAGTTCGCTATCGTTGGGATTGAAAGTTTGGAGAGATCTTTGTTCCCTCACCGTTTGCAGCAAAGCGTCACTTTCTGCTGGATCGATCGCTGTTTGAATGTTAGTCATGGGATTTGAGATGTTAAATTTTAGATTTTAGATTGATGTAATTCCTATCAAATTTAGCATCAGCGAGATTTGCACCTCTGAACGAAGTGTGCTGAGCATTTCTAATCTCTCCAACAATAGCAGAAAAAGACACAAACGACCACCAAAAATACAGCAGCGACACCAAACCGAAACACGTACCCCAAAACAGTTTGTGAGTGCTCAGAAAAGTGCTAGCAGTGGCAGAAAACAAAAAAGCTGCTCCGTAAGTCGTAACACTTCGGGCCGCTACGATCGCCACCTTAGCAAATTGGCGGCGAATCCTGGAATTCACAAAAAACATTAACACCCCGCCGATCGCCATTCCAGCAAGAGCAGCCTGAGAATTATTATTAGTTGCAGTCCCAGCATAGAAAAATCCCAACAAAGCCCCTGATAGAATAGCAGAAATTGTCCCCGCAAATCTACCGATTTTTGAGGTTGGTGGCTGTGTGCGGGCGATCGCCCCAGCCAACCCAGCAACGCTCAAAACCCCATACAGCAACAGCACAAAAGGCCAACTGCGAGAACCCAATACCTGTCCTTGGGTTCCTAAAATCAGTCTAGTCACAACATCGCCCACAACCAAACAAATCGCGATCGCCCCAGCACTCAAAACAGCAATCTGTCGCCCAGAAACCCCAATCTTCGCACCAATAAAATTAGCACCCTCCAACTGAGCATTTCTAAAATTGCAGCCACGAACATCCGCACCGCCAAAATCAGCACCGTTAAGAACTTGTCCTTGGAACGATCGATTTCGCAAAACTTGATTGCTAAAATTATGGACATCCGAATAACTCATATTTCTCTTCTCTTCCCTCTCTTTCCTTCCTTCGCGTCCTTCGCGTCTTCGCGGTTCGTTAAAAAATCTCCTTCACAAAATGAAACTAACCAATCCGCTCAAAATCAAACACATTTCACACATTCTCGGTTTCGGAATATTACTCGCACCAATACTAATCTATAACATTCCCTACTTTTCGCGTCCAGCACAAACAAACGAAACCCGATCGCTCTTTCAAGGAATAGCCTACCGCAAGGAATTCCGCTCAAATCCACGTTCCATCATGATTCACATTGTTAGCATCGACCTCAAAGCCCCAGGAATAGGAATTTTTGTCACCCCCGGAACTCCAACAGCCGATTTAACAGAAACCAACGCCCGCACCGCTACTGAATTTCTCAAAGAATTCAAATTGCAACTAGCAGTCAATGCCAATTTTTTTTATCCCTGCATTGAGGAAGCACCTTGGGATTATTATCCCCGCAGAGGCGATCGAGTGAATAACGTCGGACACGCCATTAGCAAAAGCCAAGCTTATTCCCAACCAGATTCAAACTTTCCCGCCCTTTGTTTTGACACCAAAAACCGCGCTCAAATAGTCGAAAACGGCAATTGTCCTGCGGGAACAGCCTATGGAATTGCGGGAGATACTTTACTGGTAAAAAATAGCAAAATAGTAGCACAAATTCAGGAAGAAAACAAACAAGATCAACTCTATCCCCGTGCAGTTGCGGCGATCGACCTCACAGGCAAAAAGTTGTGGTTAATTGTGGCAGACGGCAAGCAGAGGCTTTACAGCGAAGGGCTGAAGTTGAGCGAAATCACAGAGATTGCGATGCAGTTGGGAGCCGATACAGTGCTGAATTTGGACGGTGGTGGTTCGGTCACTTTGGCAGTAGCATCGCCATCAGGAGCAAAACTGTTGAATGCTCCGATTCAGAATAAAATCCCCATGCAGGAACGTCCAATTTCTAATCATTTAGGGTTTTATGCGTGGGAAAATTAGGGTTGCAAATTGCGGTTTTTATCCAGCTAATTGTATGGTAGGTAATGCGCCCCATACAATTAGCTAATGTTCAGTTTTTAACTAAACTGGCTCATTTTCGCAATCAAATGGTCGAAATAAGGAGCTAATTTTGCTGCATCGCCCGCATCGCACCGCTTCAAACTAGCAGCCTTAATTCCTTGCAAACCTATAACCATTGCAGGCAAAGGAACGCCCAATTCTTGATATAATAAATTCATGTTGTGCAGCCCTTTATCGCTGGTAAATTCTGGCGTATTTCCCGCAATTCCATAGGTAATGCAGCGCAGAAAATGCCAGAAATCTCGCCAACAAGCCTCCGCCCTAGCTGGGGGATAAAGGTCGCCTCCGGGTTCAGAAATATTTGGATATGCCGCTAAAACTTGTTCCCTGGCTTCCGATACAATATCCGCCGCACTGTCGCGCAGGAACTTTACAGTATTAATTAATGTTGGTTCGGATGAGTTAAGTTGCTGCAAATCTTCATCGGTGAGATAGCGACCTGTGTCGTCAGCAGCTTGAATCAGTTGAATTTCTGCGGGAGAATGGGAATTTTCCCAGGTGGCTAGGTTGACTATTCGGGCTTTCGGGATTAATTCTTTGGCTTTTTCGCTTAATTGGAGAGTCATAGATCAATAGATAGTGGATAATTACTAGGAGAAGGCATATTGAAATTTTACCAGAAGGGCGATCGGCATTATCTCAAATGAACCTAAATCAGGAGTAGCATAATTACATATTGTTTCAGAATACCGGGCTGTTGAAACCGCGTTTAGACAAACAAAAGCAATGCCAAGCGGGTGAAAAAATGGGCGGTAAAAATTAGGTTATTTTCTCTTAGTCCGCTTGGCTCGGACATTGTTTGACGCTTACGCAGTTTCAACCGCCGTATTATTATCTTGGGGTTGCGATCGCAAATTGGCTAGCGCCCCGTCGATATAAACTATCTCTGGGTGATTTTCCAACTGCTTCATCACTGCTTGCTTGGGCATTTTTACCTTTTTAGCCATTTCCAAGGTATCGTCGATCAGCCGTTGGCGGTATTGCTCCAACTCAGCAATTACTTCCTGAACGTCTTCTGGTGTTGAAGTTTCAGCCTCTAAATTTGCAGACATAATCTAATAACTGAATTTTTTATAATTTTCCCAAAATCCGGCAAGAATTGTTAAAATTGTCAAGAAAAGTAACAAAAATATATTTAAATTGGCTCATGGAAATTAGCGAAATCGAAGCAGCGCTGGAAAGTTCGGATTCTAAAGACAGGCTGCGGGCGATAACGGCTTTGAGAAAGTGCGATGCTGCGGTGGCGCTGCCGGTGTTGCTGACGAAGGTGGACGATCCTGAGTTCATGGTACGATCGTTCGTGGCGATGGGATTGCGCCAGAGTAAAACTGCGGAATCTTTCGCGGCGCTGTTAAAAATGATGCAGTTCGATCGCGATCCGAACGTGCGAGCAGAAGCCGCTAACTCTGTGTCAATGTTTGGCACCGAGGCAATTCCTCACTTGGTGGAAGCTTTTCGCCGCGATGACAATTGGCTCGTCCGCCGCAGTATCATGGCTCCCATGTACGAAATGCAGTGTCCTGATGCCATATTAGAAATTTGTACGATCGGTCTAGCGGGCGAAGATATACCAGTGCAGGATGTGGCGATGGACGGATTGGGCATCCTGGCAAATACGGAGAAAGCAGAAGAAGCATTGCAGCAATTGTTACCTCTAGTGAGCGCCGAATACTGGGAAACTCGGATGCGAGTTGCGCGGGTGCTGAGAAAATTTGACAATCCTCAAGCTCGCGCTGCTGTGAGCTATTTGGCAAAAGATCCCGATTTTCGGGTGGTAGGTGCAACTTTGGAAACTTCGCTTTAAAAACGCTGGTTTTGAAATCTACAAGCCCGTCGCACTTCATACCCGCCCTGAGATTAGCCCGATCGCCCTTCATAATGTTACGGATTGTTACTTTGTTTTTAATAAACGAGACGTGAGCCGACCGCATCCTTTACGATCGCAAGAGTTTTGCCACCTGAGTTAATTCGCCATGTACCAGCCTTTTCGGGAATACCTAGAGCAAGAGCTGTTTCAAAGGTTTGATTTGCAAAGTCGCCCCATTCCCTCCGGGTTGGAAGTCAATGTCAGCGAGCGCGGCAAAACCCCAGCTAAAATCCGCAGTTGGTCTTACGAATGCCCGCAATTGCGAAAAATTCGCTACACTTACATCGATGCAGGTGAAGCAGCTCAAGTTTTTAATTGCGTGATTTATCCCAATCACAATTACGATTTGCCTCTGTTGGGAATTGACCTCTTGTCTTTTGGCAAGAAGAAAATTTTAGTAGTTCTCGACTTTCAGCCGCTCTTTAGAGATGAAGCTTATATAGCAAAATACGTTCAACCTCTACAATCGCTCCGCGACAAGTATGACGATTTGGCACAAAATTTAGAAATGAAATTTTATGACGCCAATCAGTATTTTTCAAAATACTTGCTGTTCGCCAAAACTGATGCGGAAACTGTAGAAAATCGGGTATATCCAGCTTATAAAGACTATTTGGATTTGTACTGGAAAATGCTGTCGTCCGCACAACCGCTGACTGACCAAGAAGATATCCAGCGCATCGTTAAAGCTCAAAAAGATTACGACCAGTACAGCGCAGACAGAGACCCGGCTTCGGGCTTGTTTAGCAGTTATTTTGGTCACGAATGGGCAGAAAAATTTCTTTACGAATTTTTGTTTGAAGATGCTGTGCCTTTAGCTGTCGCCGCTGGCACGCGATGACCGCTGAATTTACATGGATTTTTCCAACAAAGTTCGATCGTTCGGACTTCAGTCCTTAAAGTCAAGGTTTAAAAGGGACTAAAGTCCTGACTGCGAACCTCGAAAGAAGGACTAAAGTCCTGACTGCGAACCTCGGAAGAAAAACTAAAGCCATTACTACAAACCTGTTGATTGAAGAAGTCTAATCTAAAATCTAAAATCTAAAATCTAAAATCGATATGACTCTTTATCAACCTTTTTTAGATACGGCGATTGCTCTGATGAAAAATCGGTTAGACTTACAGTCTTACCCGATTCCAGAAGGGTTTGAACTTAAGGAAGCTACTGTCGGCAAAGGGAAAAATCAAGAAGAAATCGTAACTACCAGTTATGCTTTTTCATCCCCGAAACTGCGGCAAATTCGCGCGGCTCACGTCCAAGGCGGCAACAGCTTGCAAGTTCTGAATTTTGTGATTTTCCCGCATCTTAACTATGATTTGCCGTTTTTTGGCGCGGATTTGGTAACGCTTCCGGGCGGTCATTTAATTGCTCTGGATATGCAGCCTTTGTTTGGCGGGGATGCTGACTACGAGGCTAAGTATACTGCGCCGATCGCGCAAATGTTTCAAGCTCATCAACCGCACCTTCCCTGGGGCGGAGATTTTCCAGAAGAAGCCAAACAGTTTTTCTCACCGGCGTTTCTGTGGACTCGCCCCAAGGAAACGGAAGTTGTGGAAACTCGGGTTTTTGCAGCATTCAAAGACTATCTCGCTGCTTATTTGGATTTGGTCGATCGCGCCGAACCCGTGACAGATAGCGCAAAGTTAGATAGTATCTTACAAGCTCAACTGCGCTACCTGCGGTATCGTGCCGAAAAAGACCCCGCCCGGGGAATGTTTAAACGGTTCTACGGCGAGGAATGGACGGAAGAGTACATTCATGGCTTTTTGTTCGATTTGGAACGGAAGCTGCCACAAGCTGCCACAATTGGTAAGTAATATCAAATCTGTTAGCATCGGAATAGTAAATTCACTGTTGACTGTTGACTGTTAACCGTTAACAGGTAACAGTTAACAGTTAACATCATTCCGGTGCAACCGGAATTGATATAACAAGAATTAATTTTAAGAGATGTTTCAGCCACTACACTAATAAGTGTAGGTTGGCATGAGGAAAATGCCAATGGTCAAAAAAAATCGCAATGTAGTTAGTTCAAATTCAGAAAGCAAAGTCAAAGTCGGACTTTCGCTGACTCCTTCTAGTGCCGATAGATTGAATACGATCGCTCGCAAGCTGGGAATATCGAGGTCAGAACTACTAGAACGCTTGGCAAAAGGCGCTTTAGATATTTCTAAGGACAAAAGTGAAGTTAGTATCACTTGGAAAAAAGATGAAGAAGGTGCGATCGATACTGCTGACTTAGCAGAGGAAACCGCCGAAGGAAGCCAAATTAATGAGGCTGTAACGGCAGAAACTCTATCGCCCAAGGTAAGCATACAGCCGAATCCGCTGCAAGAAAGTTACGACGCTTTGCAGCAGCAATTGAGCGAAAAAGAAAGCGCCCTGGCATCTTTGCAGCAGCAATTAGCGGAAAAACAAAATCTAGAACAGCAATTGCCGGAAACTGTAGCTAAGTCGAGTTACGACGCTTTGCAGCAGCAATTGAGCGAAAAAGAAAACGCCCTGGCATCTTTGCAGCAGGAATTGGCAGCCTCCAAGCAAAATGTCGAAAGTCAATTGCCGGAAACTGTCGCTAAGTCGAGTTACGAAACTTTGCAGCAACAGTTGAGCGAAAAAGAAAACGCCCTGGCATCTTTGCAGCAGGAATTAGCCTCCAAGCAAAATGTCGAAAGTCAATTGCCGGAAACTGTCGCTAAGTCGAGTTACGAAACTTTGCAGCAACAGTTGAGCGAAAAAGAAAACGCCCTGGCATCTTTGCAGCAGGAATTAGCCTCCAAGCAAAATGTCGAAAGTCAATTGCCGGAAACTGTGTCGAAGTCGAGTTACGAAGCTTTGGAGCATAAGTTGGCAGAAAAGTCAAGTGCGATCGACAACTTCCAAGCTCAACTGACCAAGTTGCCATATCTAGAAAATCAATTGAGCCAGAGTGCTGCCAAACAGCGAAATTATGAGGCTTTGCAGCAACAGTCTCAAGAACAGATCAAAACCATCAAAGCTTTACGGGAACAGCTAGGTCAAATGCAGGCTGTGGCTGGGATTGGTGAAGCTTATCTCAACAAGTGGCGCCGCCCTTAATTCTCCGATAGGCTGCGACAAAAACTTTAATGCTTCGGGTGAACCCCGCACGCATTACCTCTGAAACGTCCTCTCAACTCGGACGCAAGCTCTTGTAGCGATAGATTTCAATCTGTCGCCACAAGAGCTTTTTATTGCAAAATATGAGCATAATATTAAGAAATATTACAATAAATAAATTATGAGAGCCGATCGCCCCCCTGAGAGCAAACCCAGTCCAGCAGAGACAACAAAGGGCCGCGTCACGGTAATTGGAGGCGGAATCGGCGGGCTGACAGCAGCTGCTCTGCTAGCCCGCAGAGGATACCAAGTGCTAGTCTTAGATCAGGCGATCGTCCCTGGAGGATGCGCTTCCACCTTCAAACGCCAAGGCTTTACCTTCGATGTGGGCGCGACGCAGGTTGCAGGATTGGAACCCGGAGGGATTCACCACCGAATTTTCTCGGAATTAGATATCGAACTTCCCGCCGCCACGCCCTGCGATCCCGCTTGTGCGGTGTTTTTGCCTGGAGAAACTGCACCGATTAGCGTCTGGCGAGATCCGCAAAAATGGCAGGAAGAAAGACAGCGGCAATTTCCCGGTAGCGAACGTTTTTGGCAATTATTATCTACATTGTTCCAAGCTAGCTGGAATTTTCAAGGGCGCGATCCAGTTTTGCCGCCTAGAAATTTCTGGGATTTTTGGCAATTAATTCAAGCAGTTCGCCCTGATACTTTAATTACTTTGCCTTTCACTTTTATGACGGTGGGTGATGCTTTGCGCTTGTGCGGGTTGGGGGACAATTTGCGCTTGAAAACTTTTCTGGATTTACAGTTAAAATTGTATTCTCAAGTCGATACTGAAGAAACGGCGTTGCTGTACGCGGCGACGGCTTTAGGAGTTTCCCAAGAGCCGCAGGGATTGTATCATTTACAAGGAAGTATGCAGGTGTTGAGCGATCGACTCGTAAGCGCGATCGAGCTTTACGGTGGCAAAGTGCTGTTGCGGCATACTGTCGAAAGCATTGTCACCAGTAACGGGAAAGCCACAGGTACAGTGATTCGCAATCAAAAAACCAGCGAAGTTTGGACAGAAACTGCCGATCGCATTGTTGCCAATGTCACCGCCCAAAATCTAGTTAAATTATTGTCAAGCGAGCCAATTTTAGAAACTTTAACAGATAATTCAGACACAACAAATCAAATCCCAACTCAAATGGCAGGCTACAAATATCGAGTTGATAAATTGCCGCCCGCATCCGGTGCATTTGTCATATATTTGGGAGTGCATGAAAGCGCAATTCCGGCAAATTGTCCGCCGCACCTGCAGTTTCTTTACGACTACGACGGCGAGATAGGGGAGAATAATTCCTTATTTGTTTCTGTCAGTCATCCGGGCGACGGCCGAGCACCGCAGGGAATGGCGACTGTGATTGCTTCGTCTTTTACTGATACTCGAATGTGGTGGAATTCCGCTGATTATGAAGGATTGAAGCAAAAGTATACCGCAGGGGCGATCGCCCGTTTGAGCGAATATTTCAATTTGACGCCAGAGTCGATCGTACACCAAGAAGCCGCCACACCCCGCACCTTTGCCCGCTACACAGCGAGAGATAGAGGTGTTGTGGGTGGCATCGGGCAGCGAATACCAACCTTCGGCCCCTTCGGATTTGCCAACCGCACACCCATTAAAAACTTGTGGTTAGTGGGCGACTCCACCCATCCGGGAGAAGGCACAGCCGGTGTTTCCTATTCTGCTTTAACAGTAGTGCGGCAAATGGAAGCCGCCTCTAAAATCTAAGAGGACACAGCAAGGCCGTTTCCCTACACCAAAAATAATTAATCGCGCGAGAGATGTAACTATCGCGCGATTAATTTTAGGGAATAGTTAACAGTCAACAGTCAACAGTTAACAGTTAACAGTCAGCCATCATTCCGGTGTCACCGGAATTGATATCAACTAAATTCTCTGACTACTTGATAGAAATTTTTGCGCCCACAGCTTCAAGCTGTTTCTTCATTTCTTCAGCAGCTTCCTTAGCAATAGCTTCCTTAACTGCTTTCGGTGCGGCTTCTACCAAATCTTTTGCTTCCTTCAGGCCCAGACCGGTAATTGCGCGGACTTCCTTCAGAATGGCGATTTTCTTGTCAGCAGGAACTTCTTCGAGCATCACAGTAAATTCAGTTTGCTCTTCTACTGCTTCAGCGGGGGCTGCTGCGCCGCCGCCCATCATCATCATGCCGCCTACAGGAGCAGCAGCGCTGACGCCGAAAGCTTCTTCAATTTGCTTGACCAATTCAGAAGCTTCGAGCAAGCTCAGAGTCTTCAATTTTTCCAAGATTTCGTCGGTTGCAGTAGACATTCGTTAAACTCCTAGTTTGATTTGATTAATTGTCAGTTGTCAGTTGTCAGTTGTGAATTTTAAGTTCGAGATTTCTCAATTCAAAACTCAAAATTCAAAACTATCTAAGCAGATGCGCTTTCTGCTTCTGCTGGTGCTTCTGCTGGTGCTTCTACTTCTGCTTCTGCTGGTGCTTCTGCTGCATCGCCGTCTTTTTCAGCATAGGCTTTGAGACCGCGTGCGATCGAAGTAGGAACTTGATTGATACCCACAGCCAACTTGGTTGCGACGCCGTTGATTGCGCCAGCAATTTGAGCCATGAGTTGTTCTTTCGACGGCAGATCAGCTAATGCTTTAATATCAGCTTCTTTCAGTACCCGTCCTTCCATCACGCCGCCGCGAAGTTCAGTCTTCTTGGAAGCTTTTTGGAATTCTTGGTAAGCTTTAATCGCGCCGCCAATATCTTCTTGCACGAACATAAACGCTGACGTACCTGTCAGCAATTCCTGCATCGGCTGCCATGTTTCATTGCCTTCAACAGCAATGTGCATTAGCGTGTTCTTGGCCACTTGGCAACTGCTGCCTTTCGGACGCAAGCGCCGCCGCAAATCTGTGATTTCAGCAACAGTTAAGCCTTTGTAGTCGATCGCGATTACCAATTGAGATTCGCTCAAGGTTTGCTTGAGGTCTGCAATAATCTCATTTTTTACTGCTAAACTTTTGCCCATACTTATTTCACCTCCTTTTAGGATCTCAAACTGCCAATCAAAAACCCCAACCTTATAGCCGGGGCAGAGAATTAAAAATTAAGAATTAGGAATTAAAAGATAGAACTTTTTAATTTATTTTCTTGAGTTTTTATTTCTTCAGCCTCGGCAGGAAATTAAGCGCTCGGCACCTGCGGTCTTGGGCTTATGGATTTTTGATTAGGCTATCATCAGAAGGCAGACATTAGCAAGGGTATAGTCCAAATCTCGTGAGAGATTTATACAAACAACCGAAGCTGTCTTTTACTTCTGCCTTCTGCTTAATTCTTTCTAGGCACCATCAAGTTTGGTATCGCGCAGGGCACTGATATCGACTTCGATCGATGGGCCCATTGTTGCGGATATGTACAAACTGCGCCAGTAGCGACCTTTTGCGCCCGAAGGACGGTTGCGGTCAACAGTTTCTTGCAAAGCATGAAGGTTGACCAGCAAATCTTCCGCTGAGAAAGCTGCCTTGCCAAACATAACATGAACGATGCCTGTGCGATCGGCACGAAATTCTAGTTTACCACCTTTAAACTCGTTGATGGCCTGAGCAATGTCAGTCGTGACCGTGCCACCTTTCGGAGAAGGCATCAAACCGCGCGGCCCCAACAATCGGCCCAATTTTGCCACCAACGGCATTACGTCAGGGGTAGCAATCAGACAATCGAAGTCCATCATGCCCTTCTGAATATCTTCGATCAACTCTTCGGAACCAGCAAGATCCGCGCCGGCATTCAGAGCTTCTTTAACTTTTTCGCCCTTAGCAATCACCGCAATTCTGACTACTTGACCAGTGCCTTTTGGCAGCGACACAGTTGTCCGCAACTGTTGGTCAGTATATTTAGGGTCAATTCCCAAACGGATGTGAGCTTCAGCAGCTTCGCCAAACTTAGCGGTTGCTGTTTCTTTCAAAAGTTGCAGAGCTTCCAGCGGTTCGTAGGGTCTCTCTTCTACTTTCTTTTGAAGTTCTTGCAGTCTTCGCGATACTTTCTTTGCCATTTTTATCTCTGGGGTCAGTCGATTTTGGATTTGAGATTTTAGATTTGCGATTGAACCATTTGGCTCATTTCGTACCTAAAAAATTTGCGATTCCTAGCGAAGCTTTGCTTCTCCCCCTGAATCGATCGATTTTGGATTTGAGATTTTAGATTTTAGATTGAAAATCAGGAATTTTGAATTAGCAATTTAGGATTTAAGACTGACAAGTAAGAATTGCGAATCAGAAAAAAAATTTCCCTCTTTCCTCTTCCTTCTTCCCTCTTCCCTCTTCCCTCTTCCTTCTTCCTTCTTCCTTCAATCTGCGATCGCCACGCCCATGTTTTTAGCTGTTCCAGCCACAATTTTCATTGCTGCTTCAACATCATTAGCATTGAGGTCAGGCATTTTGGTTTCAGCGATTTCTCGCAACTGAGCCTGTGTAATTGTCCCTACTTGCTTGCGGTTAGGTTCACCCGAACCCTTAGCAATGCCAGCAGCTTTTTGAATCAAAACCGAAGCGGGGGGGGTTTTGAGAATAAACGTAAAACTGCGGTCTTCAAAAACCGAAATTTCTACCGGAACCACAAGACCAGCTTGGTCTGCGGTTCTAGCATTGTACTCCTTGCAAAACATCATAATATTGACGCCGTGCTGACCCAAGGCTGGGCCGATCGGAGGAGCTGGGTTGGCTTTTCCCGCCGTAATCGCCAACTTAATTACTGCAACAACTTTCTTTGCCATTAGTTAGTTCTGTTTCTGAACCTGATTGAACTCCAATTCTACAGGCGTATCGCGCCCAAAAATCGAGAGTAAAACTTTGAGCTTGTTCCGTTCCGGGCTCACTTCAATCACGTCACCTTCAAAATCCTTAAACGGCCCGGAAAGTACCACAACGTGGTCTCCTGTCGCCATCGATACTTTGACAACTGGTTCTGATTCCTGAGCGTTTCTGAAGATCCGTTCTACTTCCGAATGACTCAGAGGTAGCGGTTTGACGTGACCTCTGCCGCGCCCGTAGCGGCGTTTCTGCTCTGCCCCGACAAAATTAATTACATTCGGGGTATTTTTGATCACCTGCCACGTATCTTCGTCCATAAACATACGGATGAGTACGTAGCCGGGGAAGATTTTTTCATCGGACTGCCGCCTGGAACCGTCTTTACCGACTTTGATCGCCGGAGTTTGCGGAATTTCTACTTGAACGATGCGATCGGCAACATCCAAGGTTTGAATCCGCTGATCCAAGTTAGCCTTCACCCGCTTTTCGCAGCCAGAGGCAACTTGAACAGCATACCAGCGAGCATCAATTTCCGGCACATCTGCCGATGAAGCTTGTCCCGTCGCTTCTGTGGAATAATCAGATTCTTCTGATGCAAAAGTCATGGCCCAAACACCTTTCCTGCGCCCCAGTTAAAGAAGTTATCCACCAAATAGATCAGGCTTGCTGAAAGGATTACCATCAAAAGCACGGCCAAAGACTCGCTAATTAGCTGCTGGCGACTAGGCCACACCACTTTGTCGAGTTCTTCTCTAGTGTCTTTTAAAAAACCCACAGGATCAAACCCAGACGCCGCGATCTCTTGAGTTTCTTGAGCTTCGTCTTTTTTCGCCACGATCGAATCCCCCTTGCGATTTTAGATTGTAGATTTTAGATTGTGTGAGTGGCTCGCGGCTCTTTGATTTTTTGACACTAACCACTTACGCCCAAGTCCAAAATTTCAAATCCAAAGCCAGCACTTTTTTACAAGCTAAATCCATCAACGGTATAAGTGCCGATCGCTCTTAAGGGCGATCGAGAGACCACACCGAGCATTTGTTGATGGCATTTTTTGCGAACCGCCCACAAAAATTAATTCTACCCGAAAACTTGCGGTTTAGGCTGTTTCCAGCCAATAATCCGGGCGCTTTCGGGCAGAATTTCAAGTTTGGTGATTCAGCGCGCCCTGGAGGACTTGAACCCCCGACATCAGGTTTTGGAGACCTGCGTTCTACCAACTGAACTAAGAGCGCACAGGTGAGGTTGCTGAAACTCGCTTAACCTCTAGATTTCTATTTTAACACAGTGCGCTCGGAAATGGGAAACTTTTTTTTGAAATTTTTCAATTTCCCATTTTCCATGAACAAAAGGAAAGCTTGGTGCATTCCTACAGAGAGCGATCGAACCGCTGTTTGACCCGAGTTGCCTTGCCCACGCGATCGCGCAGGTAGTAAAGTTTGGCTCTGCGGACTTTCCCGCGGCGCATGACTTGGATCGTAGCGATGCGGGGCGAGTGAATCATAAACACCCGTTCCACACCCACGCCCTGAAGCACGCGGCGCACGGTGATTGTTTCATTAATGCCGCCGTTTCGCATCGCAATCACAGTCCCTTCGTAGGGCTGAACCCGTTCTTTAGAACCCTCTTTAATTTTCACGCCGACGCGCACTGTGTCGCCCACGTAAATTTGGGGGAGTTGTTTATTTAGTTCTTGCTTGACTCTATTGATTTCTTCCGTTTCGATAGAACGGATTATTTCTGCGCCTTTCATGGGATTTACCAAAACTCACAATCCCTTATCATATATCGAACTGCCAGTTTTATGACAAACAAAAAAATGCAATGTTAAATAGCTCAGAGCTCGTATTTCTGCAACTGGCGGCGCTGGCTGTACTGGCTTTGTACGTCGCCGCCAACTTGGGAGCAAACGATGTCGCTAACTCGATGGGGACATCCGTAGGCTCGAAAGCGCTAACGCTGCAGCAAGCAATAATTGTTGCAGGCATACTGGAGTTTTCCGGCGCAGTGCTGTTCGGGCAAGGAGTTTCCCAAACTCTGGCAACAGGAGTTGTCAATGTAGATGTGTTTTCTGCCCGGCCGCAGGTATTTTTAGTCGGGATGGTTTCAGTGCTGATATCCTGCGGGTTGTGGCTGCAAATCGCTACGAGTCGAGGTTTGCCGGTTTCTTCATCTCATGCGGTGGTAGGTGCGATCGCGGGTTTTAGCTGGGTTGCAGCCGGAATTCATGCGGTTGATTGGCGAACAATCGGCAGTATTTCCTTAACTTGGCTGGCGACACCTTTTGCCAGCGGTGTTTTAGCAGCACTATTTTACAGTGCGGTGAAGTATTCGATTCTCGATCGACCAGATCCTCTATTTCAGATGCGCGAGTGGATACCTTGGCTGAGTGCTGCACTGCTGAGCGTATTCGGGATAATTGTATTGCCGTCTATTGTAGACACGGCTTTCGTGCAGACAGGAGCGATCGCCTTTGTGTACGATCGACTGGGCTGGAATATTCCGGTGCACGATATTGCGATCGCGATTGGGGGAATTGGGGCGATCGGGCTTTCCCTCAATAGCTGGAAAACATTAGAATTAGTAGAGAAGGAAGAAGGTTCGGCAGCGGATTTTGTAGCGGATGTAACAGATGTAACGGATAGAAAGAATAAGCAAGAGGGAATATTTGCGGCCCCCACTCCCCCTCTCCCAATCTCCCCCTCTCCCAATCTCCCCCAAGACCCCCCTCCTCGCCACTGTCCGATCGAGCAACAGATGGCAAGATTCCAAGTATTGAGCGCTTGTTTTGTAGCATTTGCCCACGGTTCCAACGACGTAGGAAATGCCGTTGCCCCCCTAGCTGCGATCGCCTACATCCGGCGCACAGGTTCCTTTCCCTCAGACGATTTCAGCGTTCCCCTGTGGATTTTAATCGTCGGAGGCGTAGGAATCGTCATCGGTTTAGCAATTTGGGGCAAAAATGTAATTGCCACAGTCGGCGAAAAGATCATCCAACTGCAACCCAGCGGCGGATTTTGCGCGGAATTAGCCACAGCCACCACAGTCTTGCTAGCATCCCGCTTCGGGTTTCCGGTTTCCACATCCCACGCTTTAGTCGGTGCAGTTGTCGGAGTCGGACTGATCAAAGCTTGGAAAACAGTACGCTGGAAAACTTTGCTGTCAATTGGTTCGGCTTGGCTAATTACCCTTCCGATCGCAGGCGCTTTGGGTGCTAGCATTTTTAGCATCGCCCAATGGATTTTAGCCAGATGAACGCAATTCGATCGATCGCGCCCAACGGCCGCTCAATCACTTAATTTCTGTTTCAAGCAAAGGTTTAGCTGTCTGGCCAGCACCTCAACACAGGGCTTTCTCAACATAGTAAGGTGATTGCCAGGAACTCGAATCACCTCTACTTGTGCCGCCGTTAATTCGCTCCAGCCAAGAGTCGGATCTTGATGGTTCGCGCTGAGCTTTTCCCCCGATCTAAACAGAGTAATTCGGTGCGGATAAATTTTCGGTACATAGCTGAGAGTTGCTTGACTGTTAGCCTGAAATACAGTAAACATTGAGGGAATTGCCAGCTCGCGCCAGCTTTTTTGTTTTGACTCCTGAGATAAGATACTAACCATAACAGCCTGTTTCCAATTCCAGCCATACCAAAACTTAGTTACCCAATTAAGCAGCTTATTTAATTTAGGAAACCTGGCAGCAATTCCGCCAAGTTGCACATTTTCCGCACCAGCCACCAAGCGAAAATAATCTACTACAAAAGGCCAAATAGAGCGCGAAACAGTAGTCAGAATAAACTTGCAACCGGCCCAAAAAGAAGGTTTGTTAGCAGAAACCGGCGCTAAAGTATCCAGCACAGCAAGCAAAGCCACTTCATCCCCCGCTGCGAGCAACTGTTGAGCCATCTCAAAAGCAACCAAACCTCCAAAAGACCAGCCTCCTAAAAAATAAGGCCCTTTTGGTTGAACGGTACGCAAGGCTGCGATGTAGTCAGCCGCCATCTCTTCAATGCTAGTTAACGGAGAACTTTCGCCGTCAATCCCTTTAGGTTGCAGCCCGTAAAACGGTTGGTTTTCTCCTAGCTGAAATGCTAACTCTACATAAGGAAATACCACGCCAAAGATGGGATGGACGCAGAAGAAAGGCGGATTTTTACCGCGAGGCTTAATTGCCACTAACGGCGACCATTCCTCAGAATTTGTTCCTGAATCTAGCGAATCTGCTAAACCTTCAATTGTCGGATTTAAAAAAAGAGCAGACAGCGACAACTCGCGCTCAAATTGCTGGTTAATCTCATTGATGAGGCGGATTGCTAGCAGGGAATCTCCACCCAAATCGAAGAAGTTATCGCCAATGCCAACGCACTCTGCGTTGAGGATTGTGGCCCAAATTTGGGCGAGGGTTGACTCGGTTGGTGTGCGAGGTGCAATGCAGCTTTTATCTATTGAATTGCTAGTTAGAGTTCCCGGTACAGGTAGGCGCAGGCGGTCGATTTTGCCATTGGGAGTTAGGGGCAGAAAATCCATCGCCACAAAAGCACTGGGAATCATGTAATTGGGCAGTTGTTGTTTGAGGAAATTGCGTATTTCCCCAGGATTAAGCGTCTGATTGTGATTGGATACGACATAAGCAACTAGGCGTTTGTTGCCCGACAAATCATCCACAGCAACCGCCGCTGTTTCTTTGACTGCTGGATGCTGAACCAGCAGCGCTTCAATTTCTCCCAATTCTATTCGATAACCGCGAATTTTAACCTGTTCGTCAGTGCGGCATAAAAACTCAATATTGCCGTCTGGAAAATAGCGAGCTAAGTCACCAGTTTTATAAATTCGTTCTCCTGCTTTCTGGCTAAAGGGATTAGCAATAAATCGCTGGGCGGTTAATTCGGGGCGGTTCAGGTAGCCTCGCGCCAATCCGCTGCCGCCGATGTACAATTCACCGGGAATTCCAACGGGTACAGGCTGTAAATTTTCATCTAAAATATAGAGTTGAGTGTTAGCTATTGGGCGGCCGATTGGCGGTTTTTTGGGTTCGCTAATTTCGGCCAAACTTGACCATACTGTCGCTTCTGTAGGGCCGTAAGCGTTAAAAAATCTGCGCCGGGAAGCCCAGCATTTAACAATATCCGGGGAACAGGATTCGCCAGCACAGATGATTGTTTGCAGTGCGGGAAGTTCGGCGTTTGGAAGGACAGCTAGCAGCGAGGGCGGGAGGGTAGCGTGGGTAATAGCATTGTCCTGCAAAAATTGGATTAATGTTTGTCCTGGTAATAAAGATTCTTTCTTGGCACAGTAAAGTGTTGCTCCGGTTCCCAATGCCATGACAATCTCAAATATTGAGGCATCAAAACTCAGGGATGCGAATTGCAAAATGCGGTGATTTGAGTTAATTTTAAAAGATTCTATTTGAGCTATGGCTAAGTTGTAGAGTCCCCGATGTTCGATTAAAACTCCTTTGGGTTTTCCGGTTGAACCAGATGTGTAAATGACGTAGGCTAGGTTTTCGGGTATGATATTTGTAAGTGGATTTTTGGAGCTTTGTCGGGCGATAATTTCTCTTTCGGCGTCCAAACACACTACTGAAAAAACTCCGTAATTTTCCGGCTGCGTCAAGTTTTTTGCTAAGTGCTGCTGAGTTACCAAAATCGACACCTGAGCATCTTCTAACATGAAGTTAAGGCGCTCTTGAGGATAAGTTGGATCTAAAGGCAGGTAGGCTGCGCCTGCTTTGATAATGCCTAGCAATCCGACGATCGCATCTAAGGAACGTTCTACACAAAGGCCCACTAAAACTTCTGGTGCTGCTCCCAATTGCTGCAAGTAACGTGCAAGTTGGTTGGCTCGGCTGTTGAGTTGGCGGTAGGTTAACTGCTGGTTTTCAAAGACGGCGGCGACAGCATGGGGCGATCGCGCGACTCGCTCTTCAAATAGCTGATGGAAACACTGGTTTTGCGGATAATCTCTCTGAGTGTCATTCCAATCGATTAATAATTGCTGGTATTCTGGCGCTGTCAGCAAAGCCAAGTCACTGAGGTGCTGTTTGGGATTGGCAACAATGGCTTCCAGCAGGGTTTGGAAATGCCCCGCCATGCGCGCAATTGTGCCGCTATCAAATAAATCTGTGCTGTAGACAAATTGCCCTTGAATACTTCCTGCATCTTCCCACAAGTGGCACTCTAAATCTAGCTTGGCGGTTCCTGCGTCAAAGTCGATCGCCTCGACAGCGATTCCCGGCAATTCTAGCGCTGTTACAGGAGTGTTTTGCAGGCTGAAACTAAGTTGAAATAGGGGGTTGCGACTCAACTCGCGATCGGGGTGCATTTCCTCAACCAACTTCTCGAAGGGCAAATCTTGGTGAGCGTAGGCTGCCATTGCGACGTTTTTTACCCGATGCAATAGTTCCCGAAAAGTTGGATTTCCTGATAAATCTGCACGCAGCACTAAACTGTTGACAAAAAACCCGATTAATGCTTCTATTTCGCTCTGGTTGCGATTGGCGATCGGCGTTCCTACTGCAATATCTACTTGTCCTGTATAGCGGTATAGCAAAGTTTGAAAAGCGGCTAGTAGAGTGATAAATAAAGTCGCGCTTTCTTGCTGGCTCAATGACTTTAGCGCCTCGCTCAAAGCAGGTGATAGTGTTATAAATTGTTTAGCGCCGCGGTAGGATGGAACGGCGGGTCTTTGCCTGTCTGTTGGTAGATTGAGTGTGGTAATTCCCTTTAACTGCTGCAGCCAATAAGCTAACTGAGTTTCTAATACTTCGCCCTGCAACCATTGGTGCTGCCATTCTGCAAAGTCGGCGTACTGCACGGGCAGTGCTGGTAAGTGCGAGATCTCATTTTTTACAAATGCTGTGTAGAGCGTTCCCAGCTCTCGAATTAGCACTCCAATTGACCAACCATCAGCCACAATATGATGTAAATTCAGCAACAATATATTTTCTGTTTCACTGAGTTGTAACAGCGTTACTTTGAATAACGGCCCGGCGGCTAAATCGAAAGGGCATTGCGCTGCATCGGTTGCGAGTTGCAGCGCTGCGCTTTCCTGCTGATTTGGCGAGAGATTTTGTAAGTCAATTGTGGGGAGAGATACGGTTAAAATGGGAGCAATAATTTGTACGAGTTCCCCTTCCAAAAGCGTAAATGTGGTGCGCAAAGTTTCGTGCCGCTGCACAATTTCGTTGAAGGTTTGCTCTAAGGATCTTAAGTTGAGCGAACCTGTTAAGCGGAGCGCGGTTGAGACATTATAGAAAGGATTGTCCGGTGCTAATTGATTGAGGAACCAAAGCCGTTGCTGGGCAAAAGATGCGGGGAAGACGAAAACTTCTGTTTCTTGCTCGAAATTTAGTTTGTTCTCATCAGTTTTGGGGCAGTTGTTTTCGATGTTGTGGCTCATTAGCGATCTTAACTCACTCATAATTAATTTTGCCCAAATTCAGATAATCTCCAAACTATTTTTAATTTTTTTTATAAATGTTTCTAACTCTTCAATGGTATATGTATGTAAATTGCGCTCGTACATATAATGACCAAACTGACTGATAATGTTACCAAAAGGCAAAAATGTGCTAATTTTTTTTAATTCCTTCCTCTGTTGTCTGTACTCAGCCTTAGACATATTTTCTTGATGCTTTCGACGCTGCAATTCTAAATATTGATAATTATATTCTGCTTCTTCTCTGACGAGATGATGTGCATCGCGTCGAAGTCGATCGCATAATTTGTGTGCCCTCAAAAAGTCTTCATCATTTGGCGAGTTGCAACCAAATTTCCCCAACACATCCACGACAGCCCACCGAGTTGTGTACCGATCGCTGACTGCCATACTGTCAATTATATCCCAGGGATTATTGATGCCCAGCCAAAATAACTCTCCTATAAGTCTCGGCAGTAAAATTGGGTCTCGATCGCGGAGTTGATAAAAGGCATTAAGCATTACTGGTATGCTGTCGTAGCTGCATATTTTTCCTAGTGTATAAATTGCGTCTTTGCGGATGAAATGGTTATCCGCAAAAAGCAAATTTTCAATTTCTGGGATAATAGCTGACTTTAGCTGGCTTTCCCAAGATTGTCGGCACGTATGATTTTGAGAACAACTCAGGACAAAATCTCTAATAAAAAAACAAGTATCGTTAATAATTTCGCGATCGTTACTTTGGAGAAACTTAATCATAGAATCAACCGCCCCAGGCGATGCAACAACCTCAGCCATGTATTCTGTATCTCCCAAGTAGTTAATATATTTGCGGATTTTAGTCTCAAACATTATCTGTCTTTATTTTCTCTGTTCAGCGATGACAGCTTCACGCGACGTTTTTCGCGAGAAAGAGGCACTAAAGCCGGAGCTTCACTTTTAGCATTCTTATCTTTCAAACTCTCAACAATCTTAGATAATTCTGAAATTGTCGGCGCTTCAAAAACCCGGCGCAAAGGCAACTCTACTCCGAAAGCATCTCGCACTCTAGAAACAAGCTGAGTCGCCAGCAGCGAATGGCCTCCTAATTCAAAGAAATTGTCCCGGATACCCACTCGCTTTATCCCCAAAACCTCAACCCAAATTTTCACTAAAACTTCCTCAATAGAAGTCTGAGGCGCAACATAACCGCCAGCCCATTCTAACTTAATCGGCTCCGGTGCAGGCAAAGCGAGCCGATCGACCTTTCCGTTAGCCGTCACAGGTAGCGACTCCAGCACTACAAAAGCCGACGGAACCATATATTCCGGCAGTTTTTCTGCTAGATAAGCCTGCAACTGCGGCACTAATTTACGCGCTGCTTTAGCTTGTAAGGGATTGTTAGCATAAGAGCGCCAAGGACGCAAGTTATCGCTTCTGGTTTCTGGCACAAAATCTCTAGTTTTGCCCCGTGCAAACACTACATCGTAGCGCCCTTGACTGTCGGAATTAGACCAACTAATATTAACATTATACGGAACTTCCAAAGCATACCAAGCTTCGGGATCGACTCCTAAATCCTCTACTTTTTCCACGGCTTTCTGCAACTGACCTGCTGTTGGAAATTTATCGACAACAGACAGCAATTCTGCCGCCTTAACTGCTGCCGTTACCCGCGCATTAGGCACATTAGCAATTCTTAAAACATCGAGTTGATTTTCCAATAATATTTGTTGCACCTTGGTAACAGTCAGATTCTGATTTTTATCCAACCAATCCAGCCTTTTTTCTGCGCCCCACTCCCCTTTTTGCGATAATATAGGGCGGGCTGTTTCAGACGCAATATGCAAAATAGCA
Source organism: Microcoleus sp. S1D4 (assembly GCF_036700765.1). Lineage (NCBI taxonomy): Bacteria > Bacillati > Cyanobacteriota > Cyanophyceae > Oscillatoriales > Microcoleaceae > Microcoleus > Microcoleus sp. S1D4. Next base: position 42,757 of record NZ_JAUBPP010000020.1, on the reverse strand, counting down.
TTGTACCGAAAAGCAGTTAACTCATTATGATAACTACCGCGAATCAATTGAATCTCTACGCCGCCAATCTGCGGAAAGCGGTGTTTTAAGGCGCTAAAAAAATCTGGTTCAACAACTAACTCTGTTTCTTGAAAAATTTGCATTTGTACTCGCTGCTGCAACTTTTCGCCCGCGAGAGAAGGTTCGGCTTGATACAGTTGTACCGAAGCGTGAAAAGCTGCCAGCAACGGCAAGCTGCGGACATCTCCGATGAATATAAAGCCGCCGGGGGCAGTTGCTTTCACCGCACCTTCTAGCACCTGCACGAGATAGTCGATAGTCGGGAAATATTGCACGACAGAGTTGAGAATTACTGCGTCAAAAGCTGCTGTCTCTACTCCTTCAAAGTCAGTCGCCATTTTCTGAAGCAGCGTTACATTAGCTAACTGTTGATTTGCCAATTGCTGCCGAATATAGTTGAGCGAAATAGGTGAAAAGTCTGTTCCGCAATATTGAGTGCAGCGAGAGGCAATTTGGAACAGCAACAAACCTGTGCCGCAGCCAATTTCTAACACTCTGCTCGGCTGCAAAGCTAAAATTTGGGCGGCTTGATTGTTCGCCCAGTCGCGCATCTGTTCTGCTGGGATTGGCTGATTAGTATAACTGCTATTCCAGCCGACAATATTAAATGTTGGATCTGAGTCAACAGCAGGTTGATTGTAAGTTTCATTGTAGAGCATTTGCCACTGCAAAACCTGTTCGTCCTGCAATTGCATTATTTGGTTTTTTTCGCTGGCACTGCTATATTCAGGATTCAGGGCAATATAAGCTACTAAACGTTTATCTCCCTGTCCATCTTCCGAAGCTGTTGCTACAGTTTGCTGCACCGCCGGATGTTGAATTAATAGTGTCTCGATTTCTCCTAATTCGATGCGGAAACCGCGAATTTTTACTTGTTCGTCAATGCGTCCTAAAAATTCAAGGTTGCGATCGCCTCTGTAGCGCACTAAGTCGCCGGTTTTGTAAATTCGCTCTCCTGAATTTGGTTTAAAAGGATTGACAATAAAGCGTTGTGCGGTTAAATCTGGGCGGTTGAGGTAGCCGCGAGCGAGTCCGTTTCCGCCGATGTACAATTCGCCAACAACGCCGATCGCCACCGGCTGCAAATATTTGTCTAATATGTAGATTTGAGTGTTAGCAATGGGGCTGCCAATGGTGGGGGCGATGTCTGTTTGCTCTGTTACAGGAATATAACCGGAAGTTGTGACGACGGTGTTTTCGGTTGGGCCGTAATTATTTACTAGCTTAAATGGATGGGATTTTAAAGGATGCTGTTGCAGTTTTTCGCCGCCTGCGAGCAAGATTCGCAACGCTGTTGTTGGAGGCCAATCTAATAGCAAAATTTTCTCGGCTAAAGGTGTTGGCAAAAAGCTAATTGTAATGGCGTTTGATACTAACCAGTTTTGCAGTTTTTCAGGATCTCGCCTGATGTCATCTTCTGGAAAGTAGATGCTAGATCCTGCGGCGAGATAAGGCCAAATTTCCCACCCGCAAGCATCAAAGCCGATCGCAGCAATTTGCGTTGCTCGATCGCCCGCTGACACGCCAAACTCTCTTTGATGCCAAAAAACGAGATTTAACAGGCTCCCGTGCTCAATTTCAACTCCTTTCGGCTTTCCCGTGGAACCGGAAGTGTAAATCGCGTAAACCAGATTTTCGGCTGTGACGGCGCTGGTGGGATTGTCGGCGATTTCTTGGGAAATCATCTCCCAATCTGTGTCTAGAAAAACAACCCTTGGATGGTGAATTTTATCCTCTGACTGTGTTTCTAAATTTTGCACTTCGCCATCATCCACCAGGGAATAAATTCCCTGGCTCATAGCTGAAGTCGGCTGAAGCCGACTGGAAACTTGTCCTCCTTCAGTCGTCTTTAGACGACTTTCGCTATTAGACAGGGAATTTATTCCCTGGCGGGTAAGCAATACTGACACTTGAGCATCTTTTACCATAAAGCTCGATCGCTCAGCAGGATAGCTCGGATCTAAAATTAGGTAAGCTCCTCCCGCTTTCAGGATACCCAACATTCCCACGATCAGATCGAGCGATCGCCCGCAGCAAAGCCCGACTAAAACTTCCGTCCCAACCCCCATTTTTTGCAAATAACGTGCTAGTTGGTTGCTGCGGAGATTTAGCTCTCGATAGGTGACTCGCTCCTCTCCAAATACCAGCGCCACCGCATCCGGTGTCCGATCGGCCTGCATTTCAAATAGCTGATGGATGCACAAATCTTGCGGATAATCCGCTTGACTATTGTTGCATTCAACTAACAAATGATAGCGCTCTTGGGCGCTCAAATATTGCAAGTTGGCAATTCGCTGTTCGGGATTTGTCACAATGCTTTCTAACAAGGCTTGAAAATGCCCGATCAGGCGGGTAATCGTAGCTTCATCAAATAAATCGGCGCTGTAAATAACCATGCCGCTGATACCCTCGGAGCTATCAACCCACAGCTTATTGCTGGGCGATTGGTTGCTTCCCGAGCTGTTGGGCGATCGCTCCCACAAATGAAACTCCAAATCAAACCTGGCTGTACCGACATCTAACTGCTGCGGGCTGAGGGTTAATTCTGGCAATTCTAACTGATTCCCCGGCGCGTTTTGCAGCGCAAAGGCCACCTGAAATAAGGGATTTTGGTTCAACGCGCGATCGGGGTGCAGTTCTTCTACTAACTTCTCAAACGGCAAATCTTGGTGAGCGTAAGCTCCTAATGCTACCTCTTTGACTCGGTTTAAAAGTTCCCGAAAAGTTGGATTTCCCGACAAATCTGTCCGCAACACCAAACTGTTGACAAAAAAACCGATTAGTGCTTCTATTTCACTGCGGTTGCGATTGGCGATCGGCGAACCTACAACAATATCTTCTTGCTGCGCGTAATGGTAAAGCAACGTTTTAAAAGCTGCCAGCATAGTCATAAACAGCGTCACTCCTTCGCGCTGGCTCAACGTTTCTAAAGCCTCGCTCAGTTGTTTTGGTAGTTGCAAAAATTGCCTTTTGCCTCGGTAACTTTGAATTGCTGGCCTGGGGCGATCCGCAGGCAAATTTAGCATAGAAATGCCGTTTAACTGCTGTCGCCAGTAAGCAAGCTGCGTTTCTAAAACTTCCCCTTGCAGCCATTCGCGCTGCCATTTAGCAAAATCAGCATACTGGATCGACAAAGCCGGTAAAGGCGAAGGTTTTTCGCTAGCAAATGCCGTGTAAAGCGCGCCTAATTCCTGAATTAATACTCCGATAGACCAACCATCGGAGACAATGTGGTGCATATTCAGCATCAACAAATATTCGGCATCATCTAACTGCAATAATGTGACTCGCAGCAACAAGTCATTGGACAAATTAAAAGAGCGTTGAGCTTCCTCTGCGGTGAGCCTGTTTGCTTCAGTTTGTCGAGATTCCTTTGGCAAGGTTCGCAAGTCCACTACATTAATCGGAAGGTGGAAAGCAGCAGCTATTCTCTGAACGGGTTGGCCCGAAACTACTGCTAAAGTCGTGCGTAAAGCTTCGTGGCGGCGCACAATTTCATTGAAGGTTTGTTGCAGCGCCGTCAAATTGAGCGAACCTGTCAAACGCAATGCTGCGGGAACATTATAAAAAGGATTGTTTGGTACTAATTGGTCGAGAAACCACAAGCGCTGCTGTGCAAAAGAAAGCGGTAGATTTCCGTCCCGCCCCATAGGGACAATCGGTGTAGGAGTGAAACTAGAAGTACGATTAGCTGCTTTTAAAAATGAAATAATTTCGGCTTTTTTCTGAGAAATCTCGGCGCGCAGTTCGGGTGTAATAATTCCTTCGGGAGCGTTGCAGCGCAGGCGAGATCCCTCAACAAAAACATTAATATCTAGACTGCGAAGATAAGATAAAAACTCTATTAACTCTACCGTGACAGAATCTCTTACATTTGCCGATGAACTCGATATTGTTGGCTCTGGCATTTTGAGTCATCCTATGATTACTTGGGCACATCAATAAAAGAAATTCCACCAGCGCACAAATTAAGAGCTTAACTTACCCCTTGCCGACTGTGGCCTAACCTAAGTATGATTCTGTTTGAATCCGCAACCAAAATCCTACCCAAGGTTTCAGCTTATGCCGTTCATGCCCTTCAATTTCCTGTTTCTATGGCTGGTGGGACTGCTGTCCATCGGCGTACTTGGCGGGGGTATATACATTATTTATGAATATTACATCGGCGCACTTGTAGGGATTTCCTACTTAGTCAGCGGAGTGTTGATGCTTCTTTGGTCTGTTGGCGGCCGATTTATCAGTTTGCCGCTGTTCCGCCGCCCTGGTGCTGACGAACCGAAGCCGACGCGGACGGGTACGGTGCAGCGAGTAGAGAGGCCTGATGGCACGATTTTACAAGTAGAATTCTACGGCCCAGAGGACGGACAGCCGATTATCCTCTCGCACGGTTGGGGGCCGAACAGTATGGTTTGGTATTATGTGAAACGGCAACTTAGCGATCGCTTCCGAGTGATTGTTTGGGATCTTCCAGGTTTGGGAAAATCCACTAGACCAAAAAACAGCGACTACTCCCTAGAAAAATTTGCCCGCGATCTCGAAGCCGTGATTGCCCTAGCAGGAAATAAACCTGTTATCCTACTCGGACACAGCATTGGCGGCATGATTTCTCTCACCTTCTGTCGGCTTTTCCCAGAACTTCTCGGTAGTCGAGTAGCTGGTTTAATTCTGGTAGATACGACTTATACTAATCCCGTCAATACCGCTATTTTTAGCAGTTTATTACGCGCTTTGCAGAAGCCGCTGCTGGAACCTATCCTCTACGTCACCATAGCTCTGGAACCCATTATGTGGGCAATGACTTGGCTGAGCTATCTCAATGGTTCACTGCACATCAGTGTAGAATTATCGGGATTTAAAGGCACTGAAACGCGCGGTCAATTAGAGTTCTCAGCTTTTTTATCAGCCTTGGGTTCTCCCGGCGTTCTCGCTCGCGGCACGCTGGCAATGTTCAAATTTGACGAAACAAAAACTTTGCGATCGATTGATATTCCTGTGTTGGTGATATGCGGCGATTCAGATATCGCAACTACCCCCCCAGCTAGCCTGCGGATGAAAGCAGAATTACCTCAAGCAGAGCTAGTTACTATACAGAAAGGAGGACACATGGCATTAATGGAACACAACCAAGAGTTTGCCGAAGCTGTCAGGGCATTCTGCACTGAAATTTCGTGACTAAAAATGTGAGTTAAAATCCAATACGGTTCAGTAGACCTCTTGCAAAAATAACTAGGACGGGCTCTCCGGCCCATCCCACAAGAGTTATTTTTTCTTGTGGGATGGGCCGGAGAGCCCGTCCAATAAATTTATGAAAAGGACTTTTGCAAGAGGTCTAGTTAAGGAAAATTGTAGCGAAAATGTTGGGCGGAGTGAAACGGAGGGTTTGTTCCCTCGCGGTTCAACCTACGCACTGATTCGGTCTAGTTTCTAGAGCTCTTTGTCACCCTCCCACCTTTAACTGAAAATGCGCTTGACAGCAGGAATACGAGCCAACACGAAATAATCCAACAGCAGAACGGTGACGAGTGAAAGTCCTACAAGCGGGAAGGCAATCCCTAAAACAGCAACGATTGCGAGTGGCACTTTCCATCCCTGAACATGGGTGGGCATTGCAGGCGCACCGAGCCAACCCGTCCCTTTCGGACGACGCTGCCACCACATCACCGTACCACTGACTGAAAGCACAATCAAAATTAAGGATGCAAACAACATCAGTAGTTGATTGCTCAATCCAAAATATTTTCCCATGTGAATTGAAATTCCCATTGATACGACTTTGGGTACTAACCCGTAATCCTTCCATCGCACATCTGCTAATACTTTGCCACTGTATTGATCGATGTGCAAAGTGATTTCTTGCGCCGGATTATTGGGAAATGCCGAAACCGTATACACACCCGTTTTGGATTCTGGAAAACTAACACTAAATCCAGGGGGTGCGCCTTTTGCTTGAGCTAAATTTACAACAGAATCTAGATTTACGGACGTATCAGCAAGAGTTCGCTCGATAACTTCGTTGTGTCCTGAATGATGCTCATCTCTAGGCGTACTCGATTTAGGAATTGGTAATTGCTCTACTGCCCAAGGCACAACTTGATTGCCCTGCTGATTGAGGGAGCCTGTGAGTGTTGTCGATTGAGGCACGTTATCCCGCATTTGTGCAGGGTAGTAGTTCGACAAACGAGCGAAGGTATCTCCCCAAAAACCTGTCCAGGGTAGTCCACTGAGGATGAGGAAGCCAATTAGCAATACCCCATAAAATCCCGAAACGGCGTGTAAGTCCCGCCAAAATACCCGCTTATTCTGGCTCCACACACGCGGAATCAGTGTTCCAAAAAAAGTTATTTTGTGGCGAGGCAACCACAGATACAATCCCGTAATCAGCAGCACAAGCCCCCAACACGAAGCAAGCTCTACTATATAATCTCCCAATTTTCCGATCATCAGTTCGCCGTGAATCTTGCGTGCGATCGCTTGGAGATTATTATTTTCATCGCGATCGCCTAAAATCCTAGCCGTATAAGGATTCACGAAAACGGCTAGTGTTCTTTCATCTTTAGTCGCGATCGTCACTTCAGCACTACGATTAGACGCAACGCTCGGCGTAAATTTTGTTACTTTGGCATCAGGATAAGTTCGTTGAACAACTGCCACCTGTTGAGTATAAGACATCACCACATCCGCAGGCTGCACAAACATATTCTGGTGATACATCGCAGCATCTAATTGCGGTTTAAACAGGTAAATGATGCCTGTGATTGACAAAATCAGCATGAAAGGAATAACAAACAAGCCTGCATAGAAGTGCCATCGCCAAACGGTGCGATAAAAACGATTACTGGGAGGTTCAGCAACCAGTGAAGGGTTCAAAACGCTGTTCAATTTACTCATTTTTGTTTGCCAAAATATCGACAAAAAACCATTGTGCTATACAAGTATGAACAATGTCAAAAGACAGGCTGTCAAACAGAGATGCTCCCCACTTTTGGACGGTCATTCCACAAAAGAATCAAAATCATCCCGCAATTATGTAAAACCTTAAAATTCCACATCTTCTCGCTCATTTTCGTCAGTTCTGGGAGTATCCAAACCTTTCGCTGCCCAACGCATTGTCTCAATGTATTTTGCCAGACTCGCCACAGTTGGAGCCTCAAACAAACTGCTGACAGATAACTCGACTTGCAAAGCGTCTCGGATGCGAGAAATTAACTGAGTTGCTAGCAGGGAATGCCCACCTAGCTCAAAGAAATTATCGTAGATACTAACCTGCTGTTTTCCCAAAACATTAGCCCAAATTTTCCCGATCGCCTTTTCGAGATCAGTCCGAGGCGCTACATAATTTTCTGTTATATCCTCGCTGTCTGTATCTAGATCGGGCAAGGCGCGGCGGTCTACTTTGCCATTAGGCGTCAGTGGCATATTCTCCAACACTGCATAAGTTGCAGGAACCATATATCCTGGTAACTTTTCTTTCAAAAATTGGCGCAAGTCACTTGATTTTAGATTGTGACTTTCTGATTTTCCATTAATGCCGTCAGGAATAACATAAGCTACCAAATGTTTATCGTCGGGGATGTCTTCCCTCACAATTACTACTGCTTCGCGCACTTGTGGATGCTGGCACAAAGCCGCTTCAATTTCTCCCAACTCGATGCGGTAGCCACGAATTTTTACTTGGTCGTCAACGCGGCCTAAAAACTCGATATTGCCGTCAACCCAATAGCGACCTAAATCACCTGTTTTATAAAGCCTAGAACCTGATTTATTGCTAAAAGGATTGGGAATGAATGCAGCAGCAGTTAAATCCGGCTGGTTGAGGTAGCCTTTCGCCAATCCGTCACCGCCGACGTACAATTGACCCATAACACCGATCGCCACCGGCTGCAAATCCGCATCGAGGAGATAAATTTGCGTGTTGGCGATCGGACGGCCAATAGGGATCGATGTTGCGGTTTCGGGTACGTCTTGCACGCAATAATAAGCCGAAAATGTGGTATTTTCTGTAGGCCCGTAAACGTGAATTAATTGAGTGGTTGGATTTTGTTTGAAAACTTTTTTAACCCATCTCATATCGACCGCTTCTCCACCAAACAGCAAGCAGCGCAGTGAATTAAAAGCTTGCGGTAAAACTCTAGCAATTTGTTGAAATAAGGCAGTTGTTAAAAACAAGACGGTGATACCTTGTTGGCGCAGTTCTAAGGCTAAATCGTGAGGTGAAAGGGTAATATTTGTGCTAATTCCCACGAGTTGAGCGCCGTTAAGCAAGGCTCCCCAAATCTCGAATGTGGCTGCATCAAATGAGGCGTTTGATGCTTGGGCAATTTTATCGGTAGGTTCTATTTTTATATAGTTGGTGTTGAGTACCAGCCGATTTACTGCTTTGTGGGTGACAGCAACTCCCTTGGGTTTTCCTGTTGAGCCAGAGGTGTAAATAACGTAAGCTAGGTTGTCTGCTGTTACGGTGTTGGCAGGATTTTCGGCGCTTTCTTTGGCTATGTGTTCCCAGTCGCGATCGAAGTAAATCACCGAGTTTGAGAAGTCTCGGAAATTCTCAATTAATTTATCCTGAATTAGCAAGACTTTAACTTGAGCATCTTCCAGCATCAAGTTTAGCCGATCGCGCGGATAGCTCGGATCTAACGGTAAGTAGGCTCCTCCCGCTTTCAGTATAGCCAACATCCCGACAATTAGGTCGATCGATCGCTCTGCACAAAGCCCCACTAAAACCTCCGCCCCCACGCCCAGTTTTTGTAGGTAGCGCGCCAGTTTGTTGCTGCGACTGTTGAGTTCTCTGTAAGTCAAATGCTGGCCCTCGAAAGTTAGGGCGACAGCCTCGGGATGCTGCAGGGCCCGCTCTTCAAATAACTGATGAATGCACTTATTTTGAGGATAATCTGTGCGAGTTTTGTTCCATTCTCTGAATAATTGATTCACTTCATCCTCGCTCAATAAAGGTAAGTTAGCAATTCCTTGTTCTGGATTGGCGACAATGCTTTCCAGCAAATTTTTAAAATGCCTCAGCATTCGGGCGATCGTAACTTCATCAAATAAATCCGTATTGTACACAGCTACGCCTCTGAGCCCTTCCGAATCTTTCCACTGTTCGCCGTACCTGCTCCTAAACTTATCCGCAGCTTCCCACAAATGCAGCTCTAAATCAAAGCGCGTTGTTTGAGTCTCCAAATGAAAAGAACTCAACTTTAATTCCGGCAATTCTAGCTCGTCTACAGGCGCATTTTGCAGGCCGAATACCACTTGAAATAACGGGTGGCGATTGAGCGATCGCTCCGGGTGCAATTCCTCAACCAGTTTCTCAAAAGGCAAATCTTGGTGAGCGTAAGCTCCCAGGGTTACTTCCCGCACCCGACCTAAAAAATCTCGAAATGTCGGGTTTCCCGAGCAGTCTGTTCGCAGCACTAAAGTATTGACAAAAAAACCGATTAATGCTTCAATTTCACTGCGGTTGCGATTGGCGATCGGCGAACCTACAACAATATCATCTTGTTGCGAGTAGCGGTAAAGCAAAGTTTGAAATGCTGCGAGCACTGTCATAAATAAAGTCGCTCCTTCTCGCTGCGAGAGCGCTATAAGTGCGTTTTTCAGCTTTTTCGGCAATTCTAAATATTGAGTTTTTCCCCGATAATTTTGCCTAGCTGGTGCAGGGCGATCTGTGGGCAAATTTAACACAGAAATCCCGTGCAATTGCTGCCGCCAATAAGCTAGTTGAGTTTCTAATACTTCACCTTGCAACCATTCGCGCTGCCACTCGGCAAAGTCTGCATATTGAAGTGATAATTCTGGTAGAGGAGATGGCTGTTGATTTATCAAAGCTGTATAGATAGCCTGCACTTCTCGAATTAGCACACCGATCGACCAATCATCGGAGGCTATGTGGTGCATATTTAGCAAGAGAATATGCTCGGTTTCTGTCAGCCGCAGGATGGTGATTCGCATCAGCGGCCCCGTGGATAAATTGAAAGGGCGAAGAGATTCGGCTGCGGTGAGTTTATTTGCTTCTGTTTCCCGTAGTTCGGGTGGCCAATGTTGCAGTTCTAAGAGTTTTAAATTAGTCTTAAAAGTGGCAGAGATTATCTGCACTGGTTTGCCTGATACCGCTGCAAAAGTCGTTCGCAAAGTTTCGTGTCGCTGCACTATTTTGTTGAAAGTTTGCTCTAAGGCTGTTAAGTTGAGGGAACCAGTTAAGCGCAGTGCTGTTACTACATTATAGAAAGGGTTTTCCGGTGCGAATTGGTCGAGAAACCACAAGCGCTGCTGGGCAAATGATGCCGGAAAGACAAACACTTCGGCTTCTGAGGAAATATTCAGTTTTTCTCTATCGTTTGTAAAGAAATTGTCATAAATTTCGGAGGTCATATCTGTTGCTCTTCGGGATAGGATGTGTTAATTTTTTGATGGCGCGGGGTGGCTTTTTGACGGGGCGATCGCCTCTTAAAACTTTCGCGAGTAAAAAAATGACACTTTTAACATCCTCAGAAACCGGGTTTCTCGGAGTTTTGGGTTTAGTGAGGAGAAATTAACCCAGAAACCGGGTTTCTCGGAGTTTTGTGCGAATGCTTAAAGAGAACTTGGGTTGGGAACTCAGCAGTAGCGTTGTCGAATGCAGGCAGATTGCGCTGGAACCCTCATTCTACTGTTGGGTGTCAAAAACTGTCGCTGCCGATTGCGGTCAAAAAATAGAGAAGTGACTGAATCGGGGTTTGGGGCACAACAGCAGCGGCATTCTTTTGGCAAACTGGTGTCAGATGTGAGAATGACCTAGAGCAATCGGTGTACAGGTCAAGCTGTAGTATGATTTCTAATTGCACAAAGTGTTTTTGGGGCGATCGCAATTTTCTCACATCTTCAACCCAAGCGACTAATATTGATTAAACAGTGTCAGGGATCTTTTACAGAAAATGACTGGAAGTTGGGCTCTACTTTGCAAAAATACTTAAGAACACTGAACGTGCAGTTTAAATTAGAGGTTATAGGCTAATGGCGCAGCGGAACGTATACTCGTCAAAAGACGACCCAGGGGATGCACAATCAGCAGAGGAAGTCCTCCACTCAGTGATTCAGGAACTGGACGCTTTGCACCAAAATGTCAAAGGCCAGTTAAATCAGGACATTACTCGGCTCGAAAGTGAAAAAAATCACCTGATTGACGATATTGAAGATCTCAGAGAGCAATATCGCAAATTGCAGTCCCAGCAAATGGAATCTCTGTCTGGGCGATACATTCAGCAGCAGCAATTGTGGCTGAAGCAGTTGGCTCAAGTTTTGGCTCACAATTTGCAGGATTTGTTGGTGCAGCGGTTCAGCGAACTCAGTGCTAACTCGGGACATTCTCTCAGCAGCCCTATTCCCAGCGGCGAATTCCCGATACCGATGCCGCCGAGCAACTACGACGAACGGGCCTCGGAGTTGCTGGCGGCGCTGGATCAAAGGATCGATCGCAGTTTCCAGATGCTCGAACAAGATTTGAGCAGCTACGAAAGCGAGCTTTCCATGCGGCTCAATAATATGCAAACCCTAGAGCGGCAAGGGGAAGAGCTGTTACAAAATCTTGTAAACCGCATCAGGGAAGAACTCGAACAAGAAGAAGAAGAATATCTTGACAATCCTTTCGATGCTAGAGATTCCTATCCCGAAGTATCAGCTAATTCTGTCCGCCCCCCAGCTATAGCGCCAGCACCTGTGGATGCGCCGCGGGACTCTGTGCCGCAGCCTTCTTCAGGTTCTGCTGCAATTGCTCAAGCAGGTTCTCAAGTGCAAGCAGGTTTGATTTTGGCTTTGTCTTCGGCGGTGGTATTGTCGCTGTTTAATGTTTGTTTGAGAATTTTGATTAAAAGCAGAAATCCTCGGATGATTTTTGGCTTGTTTGAAGTTCCGGGGGTGGTAACTCCTGGTTTTGGCAATTCTTTGTTGATTTTGTTGATGCGGCTGATCGTGGTGATGGCTTTGATGCCAATATTGGCAACTTTTCTGTATCCTTCTGTGTGGAAAGATATTAGGCGGTTGTTCCAGTCGGGCGATCGAGCTTTGTGGAGCAAGGTTTTAGGAAGCGCATTTTTTCTGTTTTTGTCTCAGGTTTTGATTTATTTGGCGATCGGCAATATTCCGGCGGGGATTGCGATTACGATTTTCTTTATTTACCCGATCGTCACCGTACTCGGTTCTTGGATCTTGTTTGGCGCTCGCCCAAGCACGATCAGCTTTTTGGCAATCTGCGGAATTACCGCAGGTTTGATTTTAGCCGGCTGGCCGAGTTTTGCAGCGCCAGCTCCCGGCGGCGGCAATGTCGGGGTGGGAGTCGCTGCGGCACTCGGTGCTGGCATTACCTTTGCAGGTTACGTATTGCTGACGCAAATGGCCGCGGGCAAGCTGCACCCGATTCCTTTTAGTTTAGTTAATTTCGCCACGATTTTTGTATTTTCCGCCCTGAGTTTGTGGGTGCCGCTCTCGGAAAATTTAGCTCCTCAAATCGACCCAAATGTATGGCCGGGTTTGATTTTTGGAGGCGTTATTTTAGGGGTGCTGACGCTGTTTAGCTATCTTTTGAACAATTTTGCCATCCGGTTTGCCGGGGCAGCCTTAGCCTCCGTAATTGGCACTTTGGGGCCGGCGATGACCGCACTCTTCGGGTTTGTCATTATCAATGAGAAATTGCAGCCTTTGGCAATTATTGGCATGGCTGTGGTGACATTGAGCGTGGCTGCTATGAGTGTAGAACGCATGGTGGCTCCTCAGAAGAAGGCTAGTTGAGGCAATAATTGTCCTTCATAGTATCAGAACCCCGACTTCTTAAACAAGTCGGGGTTCTGATACCTATCCAATTTAAAATCTAAAATCTAAAATCTAAAATCTAAAATCTAAAATCGATTTGACCTATGACTACAGTCATTAAAATATCGCCCAACTTAGAGGAGTTCCTAAAACTTCCAGAAACAGAGCCAGCTTGCGAATATATCAACAAAGAAATCATTCAAAAACCCATGCCTCAAGGTGAACATAGCAGATTGCAGGGTAAGCTTTGCAATGTAATTAACCAAATAGTCGAAACACCAAAGATTGCTTATGCTTTTCCAGAGTTACGTTGCACTTTCGGCGGTGCATCAATCGTCCCAGATGTAGCAGTATTCCGGTGGGAAAGAATTCCCTTTCTATCATCTGGTAGAATTGCTAACCGCTTTGAGATTTATCCAGACTGGGCGATTGAAATTCTTTCTCCCGAACAAAGCCAAACAAAAGTGCTTGCTAAATTACTTGCTTGTTCGCAACAAGGCACTGAATTGGGGTGGTTAATGATTCCAGAAGAAGAAAGTATTTTAGCGGTATTTCCCGGGCAAAGAGTGGAATTGTACGAAGGTGCAACTGATTTGCCAATACTTAATGGAATTGAGTTAGAATTGACTGTTGAAACAGTTTTTAGCTGGTTGAGTTTTAGTTAAGTTAAAAAGTGCGGATACAATATCAAACAACAGAAACAACCACACGAAAACCCACAATACTAGCCTTACAATCCGGCTGATATCGAAGCCGGCACGCGCTGCGACAATTCGGAGGGCGATCGTTCCAAGAGCCCCCCCGCAATAACCTCAGCGAATAGTCGCCGCCAGACACCCAAACACTGCCATCAACAGGCGCACCTTTATAATTACTGTGCCAAGCATCCGCGCACCATTCCCACACATTGCCGTGGAAATCGTACAATCCGAAAGCATTCGGTTTAAAACTGCCAACATCTGTCGTTTGAAATCGATAAACTCCCTTCGGCGCATCAGCATAATTAGCATTTCCGTTGTAATTTGCTAACTCGCTGGTAATCGTTTCCCCAAAGTGAAACGCCGTCATAGTTTGCCCCCGGCAAGCATATTCCCACTGCGCCTCACTAGGTAAGCTATACTTCTTACCAGTTTTGCGAGAAAGTCTAGCGCAAAACTCCACCGCTTCGTACCAAGATACATTTTCGATCGGTCGATTTACACCTTTAAAACGGGAAGGCTCAGGATTGAGAAACATTTTAATTTCCGGCAGTGCTGCCACTGCTGTCCATTGCGACTGAGTGACTGGAAATTTACCAATATAGAAAGCAGCTAAAGTTACTGAGTGCTGCGGTTTTTCGTCGCTGTCACCCCGATCTTTTTGACTACCCATCAGGAAAGTACCGCCAGGAACAGATACCATTTCCATGACTGTACCGCTGCCGAGATGTTCTTCAAAAAAACGCGCTTTGCGGCTGTTAAGATTAGTTTGCTGCCCGCGATTGTCTACTGTCACTACCTGAAATTCAAAGGTGCTTTTGACAGTAGCAATACTTTGTGTTACTTTGCTCCGAGGCGGATTGCTATGAAATTTTCCACTCGGATTAACCGAGATATTGCTGTTTATTTGTCGGCTTTGCTGGCTCTGACTGTTGAGAGCAAGTTGTTCAATCTCGTTCAAATAAGCATTGAGCGGAGGTAGGGCTACCTTGGGCTGAGCATAATTTAAAGTAAGTTGTCCACCATTACCACAGTGAGGTGGAGGAGGTAGAGAATAGAGATTTAAAGCTTTGATTACTTCATCAGCAGATTGATATCTATTTTTGAGATAATCTTGAATTAATTTATCTAAAATTATTGCTAATTCGCTGCTGATTTTTGTGCCGGCTGGTAAGCGTTCTCTCCAAATCCAGCCGCCGTTAATCGGGTCGTAAAGGTCATCGAAACCGTCAACTTGTGGCAAACATTTAGTTAGCAGTCTGAGACAAGTTATCCCCAAACTATACAAATCGCTTCCGGGGAAAACTTGACCCCGCATTTGTTCTACCGGGGAATATCCGGGCGTGCCTACGGTGGTGCCAACTTTGCTTAGATGGGAACCAGTAACTTGTTTGGAGACGCCGAAATCAATCAAAACTAACTCTCCCCGCCCTCCTCTGCGGAAAGCCGAATTGCGAAAATTTGCAGCTTTTGGCGGGGATGAGCTGGCTGAGGTGCGGCGGCGGATGATATTCTCAAGTTTGATGTCTCGGTGAATGACATGGCGATCGTGCACAAATTTCAAAATTGGCAATATATCTGCCAGTAACTGCCAAATTTTTTCTTCGTTAAAAGCGCCCTGCTGAGTTAATTCAGCCAGTAAATTTTGCCCTTCAATCAATTCTTGTACTAAATAAAGCCGCTTGTCTTGTTCAAAATAAGCAATTAATCGAGGAATTTGGGGATGTTCGCCGAGTTCGTAAAGTCGTTTCGCTTCTTGCTTAAACAGTTCTGTAGCCTTTTGAAGTGCTGATGTTCCCTGAACTTGGGGGGAAAACTGCTTGATGACGCAGGAATCGTCCATGCGATCGATATCTACCGCTTCGTAAGTTCTGCCAAATCCTCCTTCGCCCAACGGCCGAATTACGCGGTAGCGGTTTCTGAAGAGGGGCGTGAGGTCTAATTCGCCGCAACTTTGACAAAACTTAGAGTTGTCGGGATTGAAAGGATTAGAGCACCTTGGATTTGAGCAGTAGAACATATCCTTGGGGAAGAAATGATCCGGTTAAGGTTATCATATATCTTTTCGGGTTACTGATGGATCTGTAACAATTTGCAAGGTGTTCTGGATTGTAATTTAAGTTTTGTCGAGGCGGCCAGGATGTTAAGCTTTGTCGAGGCGGGTTCTCCTGCCAAATCCTGAAGAGTTATAAGAAATCGATTTGAAGATAAAAAATAGTAGTCCGATCGACATCCGTAGCAATTAGTATCAAATTAAACACTCTAGAATTATCGGCTTAATGTTGTGAAGCCAGCATCGACATATCGACCCACTCGTAATTTTGATAACCATCTTGCCAATATTCTCTTCTAACTCTATTTTTTTGCGGATGGTGCTCTCATACAAATGTTTTGCACGACGGGCGACTTCTTCACAACTCAAAAGGATTGTTTGCACACATTTCCTCTTTTTTGTAATTCTTGCTCTTGTTATGGATATGATACTCACTTACTCGGTGCGTTAGCGAAGCCCGCCCCTACGGGGGCTGCGCCAACGAAGAGGATCGCCATTTTTGAAGACAGAACTCTTCGTAGAACAATAATGCTAGAAGCTAAAAGAGCGATCGTACTGAATAGCAGGCTAATATTGCAGATTTTCCTCCGCAATCCCAGCATCTTTGAGAAGACTTCTTAGGGTTCCAGTAGGTAAATCTCTATTGCTATGTACAGGAATAGAGAGAATAACTGCAACCTCCTCTTTTGCGTAGATATGATGGCTACCAGTGATTCTTTTTAGCTCCCAACCATATCCCTCAACGATTTTGCAGAGTGCTTTTCCAGAAACAGATTTCATAGAGATAACTCAATTAACTGTTTATCGGGTGCAAGCTCATTTTGTTGGCTAGCGACTTCAAGCCAACCCTGAACAGCATCTTCAAGCATCTCTAACAACTGTTCGTAACTCTCTCCCCATGTGTGACAACCTGGAAGTGCTGGAACTGAGCCACACCATACGCCATCTTCTTGCCAGATAATCGCTTTAATCTTCATGAGCAATCTCTAATAGCTATATATCCGATCGATATGGATATGATACCAGAAATCACTTACTAACACGCTCCATTACACCACCCAACGAAGCAGCCACATTGTAACCAATACGAATGCCAAAAAGTCGAGCATACGGATGCTTTGCCATCAGACTACGTGCGGCTTTTAGCCCAGTTTTATCAACTTCGTAGTCACCTGTTTCAATATCAATGATGACCATCTTGCCAATATTCTCTTCTAATTCAATTTTTGGGCGGATGGTGCTTTCATACAAATGTTTCGCACGACGAGCGACTTCTTCACGACTCAAAAGGATTGTTTGCATACATTCCCTCTTTTTTGTAACTTTTGATCCTGTTATGGATATGATAGCTCACTTACACTCCTACATAACGCTGACCGAGTAGGCACGAATTGCCCCATCTACTGTCGCAATAGTCAGACCATTCTCTAAAGCTTGACAGATAAGCATTCTGTCAAATGGATCGCGATGTAATGGTGGCAGTTTAGCCAGTTGAGCTACGCTACTTTCATCAAGAGAAAGACTGACAATTTGATGAAGATCGCGCTGTTTGGGTAAATATGTTTCGGGATGCTCCGGCAGAGGTAACTTACCCAACTGGTACTTGACAATTGCTTCCCAGACTGAAACTGCACTCAAATATACCTCATTATCTGGATCGCGAATTGCATCTCGAACATCTGTTGATAACTGGGCGTCACCACTGATGAACCATAAAAAGATGTGCGTATCTAGCAGAATCTTCATTTACCTTCAAATGCACTGAGGATATCTTCCGGCAAAGGAGCGTCGAAATCATCTGGAACGGTAAACTCGCCTGCACACAAACCAAATGGTCGTAATTGCTTGCTGCTAGAAATCGGTCTTAGTTCGGCGATCGGCTTATCTGCAAGCAGGATAACAAAAGTTGCACCTGCTTCCACTTGACGCAGATACTTTGAAGGATCGCGCTGAATTTCGTCAACTGTCACGTTCAACATAAAAATTCCTCAGTATAAAGCTTAATCGAGAATACTCCGCCTCACTCAATTGTAGATGCTCGATACAGTCGGCCTACAACGGGCTTGTTATATCAAGTCCGAGCAATTGCATAATTTAATTGAATTCACAAGTTACTTGATTGCCAAGATTCAGCGTTTCCTGAACTTTTTCTTTCAGCTTATTGAAGTTCATAGAGCATTTTTTATTTCGATTAATTAACTTTATCTCTTCTGATTCGGTCGTTTTTTGACTAGCCATTGTATCACAGTGCAACCCACCATATTTGGGTTTTGACTCAAAAGGTTGAATAGGAGATTTAAAGGCAAGTAGACTTTTGCACCTACTCTCAATATCATCCAATTGCTGGTAAAAAAATTGAACTTTTGACATTAACTCTCTACTACTTCCAGCAAGAAGTAAACGAGACGGGATATCTCCCCATACGCCGCGATTTTGACTAAAGCATGATTGCCATTTTTCCAATAAATCATATTGATTTTGATTAAGAAGTTCCTGAAGTAAGTTGCAGTCTTGCTGTATTTCAAAGCTCAAAAGACAATGAATAGATGCAACCTGCTCACTTATAGATTTCTCTTCATTGCTAAATATCGGTTCCCACTCAGAATAATACTTCTTGAGCAAATCACGATTATTGGGATCTGCCAAGTCATTGCATATATCTTCCCAAAACACTATATAGACAGCGAACTTATTTTCTGCTCCACGCTCTTGATTTAAAGACAGGACAAAATCTTGAAGCTTTGTATCTCTTGATGCCGTAGTTGCAATAATGTACTCACTGAGTGGATATGAAAAGCCTTCTGCTTTGACAATCTCTGCCTTGATTATTTCCTGGGTTAGCTTTTTATCCTTATATCGTTTACACTGAACACCTATATACTTGTCGGAACTGTTTTGCCGACCATAAATATCAATACCGTTTTGTTCCTGCCCACTTCTGCCATATCTCTGTGCATGATTCTCCTGCCATTTTCGTTTATAAATTTCCCATGTAATATCCTCAAACTCATCCCAAGATTTAGGTTTTGGTAAATCACTTGTGGAAGGTGTCGGCATGGCTGCTAATGTAATGTTTTTAACAGATACTCCACTAAGATAGCACAACCACCAAAGAATTCAGTTTCGATCGCCCCACCGAAAAACAAAATAGAAAACCCCCAAACCCGTTTTTAAATTAGGTTTGGGGGTTTTCTTCCTCGCATCAGTTCAAATCACAACTTGCTCGGCTCGATCGCCGGAGCGCGCAGAGCCACCGTTTTATCAGCAGCCTTAGCCACCAGAGACGGTACAGAAGCCCGCAACTTTGCAGTCAACTGTGAAGTAGTCGCATCGTAAACCTGAGTCAGCATTTTTGGATACAAACCAATGCCAATAATCGGCACTAACAGAGCCGCAATAATAAACACTTCTCGCGGTTCCGCATCCACCAATTCCTCGTGTTCCGACAATTCCTTATTCTCAGGGCCGTAGAAGATTTCCCGCAGCATTGACAGCAGATAAATCGGAGTCAAAATTACGCCGACAGCCGCTAGAAATACCACGCAAACCTTAAATACCGGATTGTAAGCATCGCTGGTTGCAAAACCCACAAACACCATCAATTCTGCTACAAAACCGCTCATTCCCGGCAAAGCCAAGGAAGCCATAGAACAAGCAGTCCACATCGCGAAAACCTTACGCATTTTCTTACCGACACCGCCCATTTCGTCGAGCATGAGGGTGTGGGTGCGATCGTAAGTGCAACCTACCATGAAGAACAAACTCGCCCCGATTAAACCGTGGGAAACCATTTGCAGCATTGCACCACTGGTTCCCAAATCGGTAAACGAAGCTATCCCAATCAGCACAAAGCCCATGTGCGAAATCGAAGAATAAGCAATTTTCCGCTTCAAGTTGCGCTGAGCAAAAGAAGTTAAGGCGGCGTAAACAATGTTAACTACACCCAAAATTACTAACAGCGGTGCGAAGGTAGCGTGAGCATCGGGGAGCATTCCCGCATTCATCCGCAATAAAGCGTAGCCGCCCATTTTTAGCAGAATTCCTGCTAGCAACATATGGGCGGGTGCGGTGGCTTCGCCGTGAGCGTCAGGGAGCCAAGTGTGGAGGGGAAAAATTGGCAGTTTGACGCCGTAGGCTATTAAGAAACCTGCGTACAGGAGCAATTCTATATTGGGGGCGAAGTCTTTAAGCGCGATCGCCCGCATATCGAAAGTCACGGTATCGCCATAAAACGCCATCGTCAGCGCGCCCACCAAAATAAACAGCGAACCGCCTGCGGTGTAAAGGATAAACTTAGTTGCTGCGTAGAGGCGCTTCTTGCCGCCCCAGATGGACAAAATTAGGTAAATGGGGACTAATTCCAGTTCCCAAACTAGGAAAAACAGCAACATATCCTGTACGGCAAAAACTGCGATTTGTCCGCCGTACATGATCAGCATCAAAAAGTAAAAAAGCTTCGGTTTAAATGTGACAGGCCAAGCTGCTAAAGTAGCCAGCGTAGTAATAAAACCAGTCAGCAAAATCAACGGCATCGACAAACCGTCAGCACCCACCGACCAATTTAAATCGAGTTGCTGCACCCAAGTATAGCTTTCTACCAGTTGCAAATCTGGATTGCTGAAGTCGTAATGAGTGCAAAAAGCGTAAACAAGCAGAGCAAAATCGATCAAACCTACAATTAGTGCATACCAGCGCACCGTCTTGCCATCCTTGTCGGGAATCAAAGGAATCAGCAAGGACGCAGCAATGGGAAACAGAATTGTTGTTGTTAACCAGGGGAAATTAGCTGTATCCATTGCGTTTTAAAATTAGCCATCAACTATTAGGTTTAAACATATTTTAACCGTTTTCCTATAAATTTTATACTTTCTTTATACGAAACATTTGTTTTTGCTATATTTGCGACAATTTGTACGATCGCCAAAAATGAGTTTCATTCAAAATTTATTTCTATTGGCTAATTGTCAATTGTGAGTTACTGAGCTAATAGCATTTCTTAAAATATCTCTTGGTGGGGATACGGCAATCCCTCCGCTTCGCTTCGCCCAAGGCGTCTCAACAATCGCCTGAAAACCTTTGTATCTCTCGTCGATCTCCGAGGCCAGATCCCCCCTAGCCCCCCTTAAAAAGGGGAGTAGGGGGTGGGACAAGAATCTGCTCAAAGTCCCCCTTCTTAAGGGGGATTTAGGGGGATCAGACTTCGGCAGTAAAGGAGAAAGACAAAAGGTTTCAGGCGATTGTTGAGACCAATAGGCATTGCCATTTCCCTACAGATTTAACTGACTCCAGAAACGATCGCAAAACCCAGAACTGCGACAAACACGATCAGGGCATAAAATTGAGCACGGCCGCTTTCAAAGTATTTCAAACCTTCGCCCGTAACCAGAGTCAGAAACCCTGTCAAGTTGACGATACCATCGACAACTCGCAAATCCACTTCCATGACTTGCCGCGCTAAACGACGGCTGCCTTTGACGAAGAGAACTTCGTTGATATCGTCGAGATACCACTTGTTGAGGGAGAACTCGTAAAGCGGTTTGATTTTTGCAGCTACCGCACTCGGGTCAATTTTCCGGCTCAAATACATCAGAGAAGCCAAAGTAATGCCAAGCAAAGCAATACCTACAGAGCTCCCGCCCATGATTAGGAATTCCGTCAAATCAAACTCAGCGGCGTGTTGCAAAACTTCTTCTAGAGATTCCCCCGGCGCGTGCACAAACTGCTCGAAATAATTAGCAAACGGCGTACCGACAAAACCGATAAATACTGAAGGTACAGCCAGCAACACCAACGGCAGAGCCATTGTCAGAGGAGATTCGTGAGGAAAATGGTCGTGTTCGCCGTGACTTTCGCCAGTCGGTGCCAATTCCTTAACATTCATCGCTCCGGGGCCGAAAACCAGATTAGGTTGTAGGAGTCGTTGCTTGATGGCGCTGTCATTGCCTCGGAATTCGCCCTCAAAGGTGCTGAAATACATCCGAAACATATAAAACGCGGTCATGCCCGCAGTCAGCCAACTCACAGCCCAGAGAGCTGGATTAGCGTGAAAAGCTTGGGCGAGGATTTCGTCTTTTGACCAAAAACCTGCAAAGGGCGGAATGCCGCAGATTGCTAAATTACCGATTAAAAAGCAAGAAGCGGTAATCGGCATATATTTACGCAAGCCCCCCATGACTCTCATGTCTTGAGCCAGAGCTGGGTTGTGGCCGACGACATTTTCCATGCCGTGAATGACTGAACCTGAGCACAGGAACAGCATTGCTTTGAAGTAAGCGTGGGTCATTAAGTGGAACAGTCCGGCACTGTAGGCGCCGACGCCCATTGCCATGACCATGTAGCCCAATTGGGAGATGGTGGAGTAGGCGAGGCCTTTTTTGATGTCATTTTGCGTAATTGCGATCGAAGCACCCATGAATGCTGTAAAACAGCCGGTGCAGGCGATCAAATTCATCACAGCCGGCAGCCCTTCAAACACTGGGTACATCCGAGCGATCAGGAATACGCCGGCGGCTACCATCGTGGCCGCGTGAATCAGGGCCGAAATCGGTGTGGGGCCTTCCATTGCGTCTGGGAGCCAGACGTGGAGGGGGAATTGAGCGGATTTGGCGGCTGGGCCCAAAAAGATCAAAACTCCGAAGATTGTCGCTAGAGTCGCCGAAAGGGCGCCGGATTCGACTAGAGAGTGGAGGCGTTCGCCCATCACCTCAAATTCAAAGCTGCCGGTTGCCCAGTAAATGCCGAGGATGCCTAGCAGCAAGCCGAAGTCGCCGACGCGGTTGGTGACGAAGGCTTTTTGGCAGGCGTCTGCTGCGGGTTTGCGATCGTACCAAAAGCCTACTAGCAGGTATGAACACATACCTACGAGTTCCCAGAAAATGTAAACCTGAATGATGTTCGGGCTGAGGACTAGACCTAACATTGAGGCGCTGAAGATGCTCAGGTAGGCGTAAAATCGCACGTACCCGTCATCGTGTGCCATGTACCCGTCGGTATAAATCATCACCAAAAAGGCGACCGTGGTGACGATCGCCAGCATTACCGCCGTCAGGGGGTCGATGATATAGCCCATTTTTAGCGAGAAGTCGCCAGCAGAGGCCCACTCAATATTGCGGGTGTAGGGTGCGTGGCCCTGTAGTTGACTCCACAGCAATGCGAAAGATAGTACCATTGACCCTCCCAGCGTGGAGACGATGAAGATCGCATTCGCTTGTCGGAGTTTGTTGGTTGCCTGGTTAAAGGTGATTAAGCCTAAACCTACTAGCATTGCGCCTGCCAGCGGCAGGACTGGAATCAGCCAAGCGTATAGATAAAGCAGTTCCATGACTGATAGGTTGTTTAAAGTTTCTACTAGATATTGCCAAAACTGTAAACAATTGTGACACACGCCTGCGCCACTGGGCAAAAATACTCGCTCCAATTTTTCAGTATTGCCGATCGACAATGCTGGAGAACTGCTTTGTTTTTTCCCGATCGATCTTGTTCGCTTTCAATCTATTCCTAAAGATAGATTGACAAATCAATACACTTTTGGAGCCGATCGACTCAAGAAACGGAGTTTTTATCGATATCAGGCGATATACGCCGTATTTTCGTAAAAAAACTCGGTTTCTGCCTCTACTGAGGTGTCGTCGGATGGCCGATCGAAATAAATGGGGAATTCCAAATACTTTCTACCGCGCGGGCCAAATGTCTGCGAATCCTTACCTGTTAACTGCTTGCTGCGGTTGCAGGCGTTGAGTTTGGGGAGAATTCACAGTGGCTAGCATCCAAGAATCGAGAGTGCGCCGCAGTTCCTCGCGTCCTTGATAATTTTCAAATCTAAATCGAACTTTTTCGCCCTCAAACAAAATCAGAGTCGGCAGACTTGTCAGCCGATAAGTGTTGGCTAACTTCAAACTTTGGTCGGCATTCACCCCTAGGAGCTTGACTTTTCCTGCCCACTGTGCATCAAAAGTCGCAAGCGTAGGGTCGATCGCGCGGCACAAACCGCACCAAGGTGCCCAAAAGTGAACTAAAACGGGGGTAGAGGCTTGAAATACCTCTTGTGCAAAAGTGCGTTCGCTAACCGACAACACCATGATCCCTCAAAATTTAATAATTTTTTTTCTATCCTAGGGATCATGCTACCAGTATATGTTCCCAGTGACACGCATCAAAAAAGGATGAATTTTCCACAACAGGCCCGTAAAAATAACTACACCTACGTAGGAAGGACGCATAAACTCAAGCAAATCAAGGGTTTGACGCTTTTGCAGGATGGCCAAAAATGGAATAATTGAGGTTTGAGATTTGATGGTTTCAAAGGATTCGCCAAAACGCGCCCGCAGCCGCTGGTCGCCGTGCCACACTCCGAACAGGTGGTGAAGTACCAAACCGATGGAAGTGAAGAGGGTAAAGCTAGTGCCAATCCACAGGGTGTGGGCCACGCACCAAATCACCTGTCCCACCATTTGCGGGTGACGGGTGATGCGGATGATCCCGGCTTCGTAAAGGTGAACATCCGGCTTTTGGATGGCGGCAATTTCTAGGAGGTTGAAGGTTGCGGGGTACAGAAACAGAAACGAAATTGCTGAAAGTATCCAAACTGCGGGTTTAACTCCGGGCACTCCCTGTACTTGCCAAAGCTGCACGCCGTCGTAGCGGTGGTTGAAAAAATAGACAATCAGAATTACCGCCAGTGGCAAACTGACAAGGGCAAACAAAACCCGGTAAAGTCTAGCCCCCATCAGCTTTTCACCTGTTGGCCGGAGGGCTGCTAAACCGCTGTGGGCGATCGCAAAACCGAATAAAAGTCCCAGAATAACTAAGTGGGAGTCAAGCGCTAAGTCGATCGTCATTGCAAATATTAAGAAAAGTTATTGATTCGTGGCCAAGTTGTGTCACAAAGTATCTATAGGAGCATTCAGCGGTTATCAGTCAGTTAACTGTTCACTGTTCGCTGTTTGCTGTTGACTGTTCGCTGTTGACTGCTCGCTGTTTGCTGTTATGACAACTGACAACCGTCAACTGACAACTGACAGCTAAGAGGGCCCGCACGCACCATCCACCGCCCCTACCAACTGACAACTGACAACTGACAACTGACAACCGTCAACTGACAACTGACAACTGACAACTGACAATTTAGATATATGTCTGACCTTCCTTTCACTTTAGACCAGTTACGCATTCTCAAGGCGATCGCCTCCGAAGGAAGCTTCAAACGCGCCGCCGACAGCCTCTACGTATCCCAGCCCGCAGTTAGCTTGCAGGTGCAAAACCTAGAAAGACAGTTGGACGTGCCGCTGTTTGACAGGGGGGGGCGCAGGGCTCAACTCACCGAAGCCGGACACCTGCTGCTGAGTTACGGCGAGAAAATTTTATCGCTTTGTCAAGAAACTTGTCGAGCTCTCGAAGACTTGCAAAATCTCCAAGGCGGTACTTTGATAGTCGGCGCTTCTCAAACAACCGGGACATATTTGCTACCCAGGATGATCGGGATGTTCCGCCAAAAGTACCCGGATGTAGCGGTACAACTTCACGTTCACTCTACCCGCCGCACCGCGTGGAGTGTGGCCAACGGGCAAATCGATTTAGCAATTGTGGGCGGAGAAATTCCTACCGAACTTGTAGAAGCTTTAGAAATTGTGCCTTACGCAGAAGACGAACTGGCTCTGATTCTGCCTCCGTCTCACCCGATGGTACAACAAGAAAGTATCCAAAAAGAAGACCTTTATAAATTGCAGTTTATTTCCCTAGACTCGCAGTCTACTATCCGCAAAGTAATCGATCAGGTACTGACTCGCTGCGGCATTGACACGCGCCGCTTGAAAATAGAAATGGAGCTCAATTCGATCGAAGCTATTAAAAATGCGGTTCAGTCGGGGCTAGGTGCTGCTTTTGTGTCGGTTTCGGCGATCGAAAAAGAGTTGCTCATGGGCGTTTTGCACAAATCTAAAATGGATGAAGTTTTGGTAACTCGGATTTTGTCGCTGATTTGCAACCCCAACCGCTACCGTTCTAAAGCGGCAGAGGCTTTCAGCAATGAAATTCTGCCCCTGTTTGCTACTTATTCCACCATCCAGGAGAAAAAAGCAGCTCCGGCGATCGATTTACCTCTGATAGAAATAGTAACTCCCAATGCAGCGGAAAATTAATCTTTGAGGTCGTTGGCAGGCGCGCAGTTCGCTGTTAGTTTAGAGATTAAAATATGGTTTGATCGCCCCTGGAAAAATTTGCTAATTGATCGTGGGTCATCGGTAATGGTAATCGGTAAGTTGTTTTGCATTTAAATTGGATGTTCGGAACTGGCTCGGGAAGTGCCGATTCCACAATATCTTGATTGATTTTTGATGCACAATTAAAACGTAGAACAGCTTAATGGGTAATCGGCTTGTTTGATGCCACAAGCTAATACCAAAACTAGCTAAAGAGGGTAAAATAAAGTGGAACTTGCATAAAAAGAAAGTTTAACAGCACATAATTAGGAATTAAACCATTAGCAACTAGCAAATCCCAACCCTCTATTAGCAATCCCAATTACCAATTACCAATTACCAATTCCCAATTCCCAATTACCAATTCCCAATTCCCAAACCACAATGGAAGTTTACTGCACCCGCCCGGCCTGCCCGCGCCCTCAAAACAATTTTGCAGACCTCGATGACAGTTCCCTGCTGAAAACTGTGCAGCAAAAGTTTTGCACGACTTGCGGGATGCCCCTAATTTTGAGCGGCCGCTATTTGCCCGCGAGGTTGTTGGGTCAAGGCGGTTTTGGGGCGGCATTTTTGGCGAGAGACCGCTACACTCCGGCGATGCGGCAGTGCGTGGCTAAACTTTTGCAGCCGTCGGCAAATATGACTCCGGCACAGCTAAGAATCGCTCATACTCTGTTTGAACGGGAAGCGGCGGTGCTGGAAGAACTGGGAAACGAACATTCGCAAATTCCGAGTTTGCTGGCGTTTTTTGAGCTGACTGTTCCGAGTTTGCAAGGGGGGAACAACGATCAGTTTTTCTATTTGGTTCAAGAATTTATTGACGGTGAAAATTTGGAGGAGGAACTTGCTGCTAAGGGTAAGTTTTCGGAGGCCCAAACGCTGGAGGTGCTGCGAGAAATCTTGAAGGTTCTCGATTTTGTGCACTCTCGCGGTTCGATTCACCGAGATATTAAACCTGCTAATATTATGCGGGCTAAAAATGGTCGGCTTTATTTATTAGATTTTGGGGCTGTCAAACAGGTGACGCAAACTGCGGGCAGTTCTAAGGCTTCTACTGGTATTTATTCTTTGGGTTACGCTCCGCCAGAACAGATGAGCGGGCAAGAGGTTTATCCGGCAACGGATTTTTATGCTTTGGCTGTGACTTGCATTACTTTGTTGACCGATTTGCAGCCGACGGAGTTGTTTGATAGTTATCAAAATCAGTGGAATTGGCATTCTAGGGTGCAGGTAAGCCCGCGTTTGGCTGAAGTTCTCGATCGAATGTTGTTGCCGGCTCCGAGCCAGCGCTATCAATCTGCTGCGGAGGTGGAAGCGGCTCTGAAATACAATTCTCAACAGCCTACGGTGGTCGTGCAGCCGCCTGCTGTGCAGACTCCGCCCCCCCTAACTCCTGTGCAGCTACCACCTCCTCTGCCGCCTCCTGTGCCTGTTGCTGTGACTCCTCCGGGAAGTCTGCAACCTCGGCCGAGAGGGGCTTTTTCGATTTGGGAGGTTTTGCGTGGGGCTGCGTTTACGGGTTTTGAGGGGGGGTTGCTGGCGATCGCCCTGACGAGTTGGCTGCCATCTCCGGGCTTGAGTATCGGGTTGCTGGGTGCGATCGTGGGGGGGCTGATTTACGCTCAGTACCGCAGGGCGATCGAACAAACTGAGATACTGATTATTGGTGTTGGTACTCTGGCTGTGCTGTGGTTTTTCCCGGCTTTGCAGAAGGCCGCAACTATGATTTATCCCGGTTCTCCGATCGTTGGCGTGTTGTTTGTGGGATGTTTGGGGGCTTTGGGGGCGATCGCTGCAACAGCGATATTTCGCCTGATTTATAAGTTACTTTCTAATTTCTTTTAATCAATCAAGCTAACTAAAATTGATGCAAAATCAGAAGTCGATTAACCCGAATTGGGCGATCGCTTGGGGGACTGCCGCCCGATCGCACCCTGCAACTTGGGAAACCGCCGGTTTTGCCATAATTGGAGCTGAACCAACCTTCAGCCCCAATCAGCGATTTGTGCTGGTAGGTGACTGTTGCTTCGATCGCACTTTGCTGCTCAAACAACAGATTGATACCGATGGATTGACGGATTTGGCGATCGTCGGGCGGCTGTGGGAGGAGTCGGGGATTGAAACTCTGAGCTTGCTGGAAGGACAGTTTGCGCTGGCTGTGTGGGATCTAGAGGAGAAAACCTTGTGTCTGGGGCGCGATCGCGTCGGAGCCAAAACGCTCTATTACACCCGTGCGGGAAATACTCGCTGGATTGCGCCTCGACTGCGATCGCTCAATCCGTATCACGATCGAACACTCGATTTGGTTGCTTTGCGCGACTATTTGTGCTGTGCGTTTGTACCGGGAGCACAAACGCTGTGGGAATCGGTGCGAGAGTTGCGCCCTGGTAGTTACTTGTATTTACCGGATGTTGAGGCGCAGAGATATTGGCAGCCGCAGGAGCAAATTACTAACGCCGATCGCCCTTTGGAATGGCACAGTCAACAAGTGCGATCGCTCTTGGAACAACTGGTGCAAGAAGGACTACCAGCCGGGGAACCTGTCGCAGCATACCTTTCGGGTGGCATTGATTCAAGTTGCGTGACTGCGATCGCATCCCGGTTGCACGATCGCCCGGTGCACACTTTTTCGATGCACTTTGGGGCCCAATATCCGAACGAGATTGAATTTGCCAACATTGTCGCAGCACATTGCGGCACCGAGCACCATATTTTAGAAGTTTCGCCAAAGCAAATTTGGGAATTGCTACCGGAAACGCTGGCGGCGATGGATGATCCGGTGGGGGAAGGCTTGACGGTGCCCAATTTGCTGTTGGGGCGATCGGCAAAACAATTTGCAGATGTGGTACTGAATGGGGAAGGTGGCGATCCGTGTTTTGGCGGGCCCAAAAATAAGCCGATGTTGCTGAATAGTTTGTATGGTTCGATTCAGGGTAAACCAGATCCGATCGCAGCTTACTTGACTTCGTTTCAAAAATGCTATACGGATTTGCCGCGCTTGCTGAAGCCGGAGGTTTGGAATCAGGTAAAAGATGCGCCTTCGGTGTTTGCACAGGAATTGCAACAGACAGAAACTACGTTTTTGAATCGGTTGATGCGGCTGAATATTGAGTTTAAGGGTGCCGATTACATTTTAACTAAGGTGAATAATCTCACGGCTGCTGCGCGGCTAAAAGCTCGATCGCCTTTATTCGATCGGCGGATGGTGGCGCTGAGTTTGCAAATTCCCCCAGAATACAAGCTTTCGGGCGCCCAGGAAAAGGCTGTGCTCAAGGCTGCTGTTGCCGATTTACTGCCAGATGCGATCGTCAACCGTCCAAAAAGCGGGATGGTAATGTCAATGCAGCAGTGGTTTTTGAGGGATTGGCAACGACAAGCGCGATCGTTGCTGTTGAATCGTCATGCGGCGATCGCACCTTACCTCGATCGGGCATTGATTGAGGAATGGCTAAACTATCGAGGCGAAGTTTTTCCCCGCTACGGGCTGAAGCTGTGGCTGTTGGTAACACTGGAAATTTGGTTACAGGTGAATCGCCGTTAGGGAGTGTTTTTAAATGACGGGCAAGTTACCCGAAATCAGGAAACGGCATTGCCGTCTCCTCTGTTGCTACGATTATTTTGGGGTAGGGAAACGGCATTGCCGTCTCCTCTGTTGCTACGATTGTTTTGGGGTAGGGAAACGGCATTGCCGTCTCCTCTGTTCCTCAACCGAAACTATCAGAAACAAACACATAGCCGCCACCATATCCCACAGAATTATCCGCTAATATTAAGCCGTCGTTGCCCTGCGGATCGCCACTCTGAGCAAGTCCATAATTCACCACGCGCAACAACCGCTGCGGCGTAAAAGATTCTAATTCCACGAAATTACCCGCATCTAACCACGCTAGTTCTTCTGCTGTTAAACCTTGCCTCACAGCGTCGGGTAATTGACGAGCGCTTTGTGCCATTGTTTGAGATTGCTGTACAAACATATCGCGGGTTTCCAAGATTTGACGGGGAGAAATGCCTAAATCAAAAATTGTGACGGCTTGATTTGCAAACCAGTTGGGACTGGTTCGTAATTGATGCACTAAACTAACTCCAGCAGAATTCGCATCGTGCAGCGCATATACTTTTAAATCCGCATTGCGTCGCAGCATTGCGATTACTGTGTCGAAGATGCTTTGGGGATAGCCGCTGATGCTGAGAATGGCGCAGTTGTTCTCAAAATGGACGTTGTTGACAATCAGGAATTGGGCGGTTTCGTCACTGTCGCAGATGATTGCGCGATCGAAACTGTAGGCGCTGATTTCGGGATCGATGCTGGCGGATAAAGCTTCTTTGCGAGGTGTAGGGAGGAGTTTTTCTAGTGTACCGTTTACTCTTTGCCAGTCTAGCAGCCACTCATTACTCTGGGCTTGATTGACTAGAAATATTTCACCAGTTATCTGTGGACTATTTTTTTGTGAAATGCCCAGCCAGTAGGAAAATAGTCCTAGTGCAGAGGCTGCGATGTATCCTGGGACATAGTTCAGTATCAAGCTTGCTGAAATCCCTGTTACTAACATCATTATTCCTAAAGTTTGTAAATTTGTGGCATTAATTCTTCTGTTGCGAGCACTTTGCTCGGTAGATTTGCTTTTGGCAAAAAATCCCCCAATCCAAATAATATTTAAAACTGCCCAGACTATCAAAAATCCCACAGTATCAGAAAAAATAGAGCTCATGAATAAACCGCCAACGATTAGAATTATCAAGCTCTGGATCAAATATTCTAAAGTCCACTTCCAGAGGTTAGATGACGTGCGATTTTTTAGCCGTTTATCCATCAAATACAAAAACTGTTTGGGCGTAAAAAATAACATATTTTGGCTGGAGATATCTGCGATCGCATTCTTGAAAAATGGATCGGTGAAGGCGATTTTTTGATCGGTGATAGTAGTGGGATCAAAGACAAAGGGATGGTTGCAATTCTTACAGCGCCCTGAGTTGGTAGTACGATCGCGCAAATTGTTATCGGTATTACACTGGACACATTTCATTCCCATTTCGGTTACTCCTGATTGATTTAATGGATTTATATCGTTGGCGGTTGTTTTGGAATGATTTAACCGCAGAGGGCGCAGAGGGCGCAGAGAAAGAGAAGAGAGATAATAAGTAGAAGGAAGAAGGAAGAAGGAAGAAACTATGCCCAATGCCCAATGCCCTGTTTGGCCAATGCCCGATTAAAAGATTTGCCCGTTTAACAAGATAGAATAGTCTTCTCGCTGTCGAATTAATCGATCGCCCTTAGCATCAATCAACACTTCAGCAGGGCGGGGGCGGTGCAGAAAATGTGATGACATCGCATAGCCGTAAGCCCCGCTATCCAAAATCAGGATCGCATCTCCAATTTTGAGTTTGGGTAGCCAACAGTTGCGCCCTAAATAATCCCGCGAATAAGTTGTGTTACCGCAAATATCCGTTTCATGTCGCGATACATCGTCGGTTTCCCAAGTTGCGATCGCCCGGTAGCCGCCGTGCACCGCAGGCACTGATAGATTTGATACAGTCGTATCCACGCCGACAATTTGCCGATTGCCCAACCACTTCACCGACACAACTTTCGCAAGCAAAACGCCACAACCTGCGATCGCCGATCGTCCCGGTTCAATTACTAACTCGATCGGGCGAGATAGCGTACTCAATCGTTCAGTAATCGCCGCCCCAAACTCCCGCCAGTCAAACACTGCACCGCCTCGATAGGGATAGCCAAAACCACCCCCAAAATCGAGAATTCGCCAATCGGGTAACTGTTGGGCGATCGCAATCAGGCGATCGATCGCTTGCGTAAAAGCGCCCGTGGCATTAGTTCCCGTCCCCCGATAAAAATGCAGTCCAGTAATCCTTAAACCGTGCTGCTGCGCGATTTCGTTGGCTTTCTCAAATTCGGCGGGACGCACTCCAATCCGACTGTCTCCCGTCAATTCCGGTGAGTTGAGGCGCAGTCCAATTTCGGGACGGATTAATCTCGGTTGACTGCGCGCATATTCGCAAAAATCATGGAGTTGCGACAGACTATCGAAGTTGAATCGATCGATCTTCCAACCAATCAATTTCTGAAAATCATCCCGGCTGAGGTTACTGCCGGTGTAGACGATGCGATCGCCCGTAAAACCCGCTTTCAGTCCCAAAAAAACATCGCCCGGTGTATTCGCGTGCAGCCCCCAACCAGCTCGCTCAATCAGTTGCAACAGTGCAATATTGCCGTTGGTGACGGTAGCAAAATGAAACTGCACGTGCGGATAGTCGATCGATCGCGTAATATGCTCAAGGGTTTGATGGAGAATATCGGCTTGATACACATATAAGGGCGAACCATAAGTTGACAAAAGTAGCTTGGCTAATGCTTCCGAGAACGGCGGCGAATGTATTTTGGTTTCATTTTGTAGCAAAGATTCAATCATATAGAAGAAGTTCGGCAACGGATTATTTAACGGATGTAACGGATGTTTGGCAACTGATTATTTAATGGATTTAACGGATGTTCGGAACAGGGAAGATTGTAAAATCAACAGTCAACAGTCAACAGTCAACCTCCTTCGATATTTCCAAATGCGCTGCCCGATCGCCGGTGGCAACCAAAAAACATGATCCAGCGATCGCTTAACTGGAATTTCGCCTAAAACTTCGGTTCGCCATGCTTGCCACATCAGCAGCAACCAGAGATTGTTGCCAATGTATCGATCGCGCATTGCAACTCCGAGTTGTCCTGATAACATCGAGTCGGCCAAATGGGGCTGCCAGCAATTTTGCGATCGCAACAGATTCGGATTCAGCCGATCGCCGATCGCAGCCCAAAACTCGCGGTAATACCAAACCTTCAACGGCACACCCATCCCGCGCTTTTCCCGCCAGATAATTTCCGGCGGCAACCAGCGTTCAGAGGCTTTTTTGAGGATGTATTTTTCGCACGCACCTTGCAGTAGCAGCTCGCCAGGGAGTTGAAACGTCCATGCTGTGAGGTCGGGGTCGCAGAAGGGCGATCGCACCCACAAACCGCAAGCAAACGCCAATCCCGTGGCCCTCGGCTGAATATTTTGGGCACCTTTGAGCATCAGCGAAGCGCGCCGCAGCCTCGCTAGCAGGGAGGGACAGGTTTCGGGATCGATCGCGTCTTGCAGGTAAACACTCAAATCGTGAGACTGGATGCGATCGAGCATTTCTGGCGAAAAAATCTGTTTTTCATAACCATAAAATCGCTGAAACGTCCGCAAATACTGCTGTTCAAAGGTTTCTTTTCCGGCAGGATGTTCTGCACTGTAAACTCCGTTGGCAATCAAAGGTTTGTTTGTCCATCCGGCAAATAGCTGATCGCCATTCTCGCCATTGAATACAACTCGCACCTCTTGCGCCGCCGCCTGTTTGAGCAAAAACAGTGCAGCCGTCGTGCCATCTCCATAGGGTAAATCGAGGGCTTTGGCGGTTGGCCCGATCGCCCGCAACACTGCATCGCCCGTCGCAGCCACCCGAATCAGCGGAATCTGGAAAAAGTCCGCCACCTGTTGGGCGTAGGGCAGTTCGGAATAGGCTTCAACACCAAAATCGAGGGCATAGGCGCGCACTTGCAAGCCTGCTTTCACTAGCAGCGCTGTCACCAGGGAAGAATCAATGCCACCGGAGAGTAAAACGCCTACGGGTTCGTCGATCGGCAAATCGGCCACTTGTCGATCGATCGCCTGTTGCAACAGCCCTTGCAATTGTGCGATCGCCTCATCTTCACTCCGCAGTAATTGGGGCGCTTCTTGCCAAGCCGATGGCAGCGATTCCCTACGGGATAGCTTCGCCGCGCGTACTTTCGGCAGATAGTTAACATCGGCTATTTCCCAAATCATCTCGCTTCCGGCTGCTACGGATGCAATTTGCTCGATCGGAGTTAACGGCGTGGGCACGTAGGAAAAACAAGCATAACTGTGTAGGGCGATCGGGCTAATTTGAGGGGAAGCAATCAGCGGTAGCAGCAATTGCATTTGCGTCGAAAACCAAATCGTTTCTCCCAACTGCATCCAGTAAAGCGGCACTCGCCCAAAAGGATCGCGCCCCAGCCGTAGCTGTCCCGCTTCCACCTGGGCCCAAGCATCGGACGGTAAATCGGTTGGCTGACATCGCCCGCAAGCATTCAGCGTCACTGTGTCAGCCGTGAGTACAGATGCAGAGGCGATCGCCCAGTCTGATAATTTGCCCTGCCGGATGAAGTAATCTGGGACTAAACGGCTGAGCGTTTTTGTGCAATCGTCCAGTCCCCAATAGCCGATAAAATGTGAAGGTTTGTCGATCGCACCCATCTATTTCACCGTGAAAGGTTCACTGCTGATGACGCGCCCATCCAGGGACATCCGAACTTCCCATTTGCCTGGGGCTGCAGCAGATCCGAGATCGTAAAAGCAGTGCGTATTCCAAACCGCAGTATCGATCGTGCGAGTTTGATACCTGCCCTGATGCACAATGTCACCGCTGGGGTTAATCCAATCGCATTGCAGAGACAACTGATTGCCGATCGGAGCATTTTTCAACGTCACCTGGTAGTAGATGCGGGGGTTGATTTGACGGTTGACTTGAGTAAGGCTGTCACCGCCCTTTTGAGATAGGGCAATTCGGTCTTCTCCTGCGACAATTTGAGCAATTTTTTGTTGCTGATTTTGCCCGAACAGCACGCCTATACTGATCGCAGAAATGACAACAACTGTCGAGGCGATCGCGATCCAACGGTTGCGTCGCTGCTGTTTTTCTAGGGCTTCGCGACGGCGCATTTGGGCGATCGCATCTTCTAAAAGCTCATCAGGAAGATTCAACTCTCGTAAAATTTCTCTTACCTGATCGGGCTCCAATTCTAACTCGCGCTGCTGCGATAACTTGTCGATTTCAGCGACTACCTGTGCTAACTGAGTTTGAGTGAGTCGAGTTTCCATAAAGTTCTTTTCCAGTAAAAATTAGATATAGAAATCACATTTCTCTTCTCTTCCTCAGTGTCCTCTGCGCTCTCTGCGGTTTAATTACTCATATTATTCAATAAATAGCTCTCAAAGTCAATTCATAAAAATCATAACCTTAACCTCATAAAATTCATATTTATAGTCCTGGACGCATGGGATATCATGCGAAACCAGTTTTTTTACGAAAAGAGGCGTTCCCACCCGCAGATTAGGTAAAAAAAACGGTTTCTTTGTCGGAGTGCGTCCAGAACAGACTTATATAAAATCCAGACTAGGAAACTCTTCTACTTTTTGGAAATCAGTTAAATTCAACTTTCCTGAATCTATTTTTTCCTGTTGACGATTCAACCAAATTGCGTTTATTCCCGCATTTTTAGCACCACAATAATCAGCCTTGAAGCTGTCGCCAATATGCAACACATTCTCGGCAATGCAGTTGTGCTTTTGCAAAGCTGCGGTGAAAATTTGAGACTGGGGTTTTGCTGCACCAACTTCGGTAGAAATTGTCACTGATGTGAAATATTCCGCTAAATTTAGTGCTTTTAATACTGCATAAATTCGGGAATCGAAATTCGATACTACTGCTAATTCAATTCCTTGTTGCTGCCACTTATTTAATGCTGGGAACACGTCGGGATAGACGAACCAAGGTTCGGCGGTGGCAAAATGAGCGTAGAGTTCGGCAAAGAATTTGGGAAAGTCTGAAAATTGATTGAAAACGCCTGCTCTTTGAAAAGCGTTCGCGCAAACTGCTTGCCACCATTCAAATTCTAGTTGGGGAATTTTTGCTAATTCTCTTCCGGGAAATGCCATCGGATTTGAGTCAGCAAAACTTTGGAAAAAAGCTGTATTTAAGTCTTCGTTAGAAACAGTTACTCCCCAACTGCGGGCGAATTTTCCGTAGACTTCGCCGACGCTGCCGCGCACGTCAAATAGTGTGCCAGCGGCATCTAAAAAAAATACTTTGGTCATTGGTTAATGGTTATTAATTATTAGTCAGTCAACTGTCAACTGTCAACTATCAACTGTCAACTGTCAACTGTCAACTGTCAACTGTCAACTGTCAACTGTCAACTGTTGTTTGCGGATTCACTAAACCAGAATGATTGGCAATGTTGCCCGCCGGTTCAAATCTGCCTCCTAAATATTTGGCTAGGAATTCTTCGGCGATCGAATAAAAGTGCAGGCGATTTTCCGGCCGCGCAAATCCGTGTCCTTCGTCTGTATAAAGCACGTATTCTACAGGTTTGCCGGCTTGTTTCATGGCATTGACAATTTGCTCGCTTTCTGCTTCTTTCACTCGCGGGTCGTTAGCACCTTGGGCGATTAGTAAAGGTTTCTGGATGCGATCGACAAAAGATAAAGGCGAGATCGATTTCAAAAACTCTGGTTCTGTTTCCAAATTGCCCACGCGGTGATACAGACTTGCTTTTCTCGGTTCCCAGTAAGGGGGAATAGTTTGCAGCAGTGTAATCAAATTGCTTGGCCCGACAATATCGACGGCGCAGGCAAAAACATCGGGACTAAAAGTCAATCCCACTAAGGCAGCATAACCGCCGTAGGAACCACCCATAATCGCAATTTTATCGGGTTGGGAAATTCCTGTTTCTACCAGCCAATTAACTCCATCTAGCAAGTCGTCGTGCATCTTAGCGGCCCATTCGCGATTGCCGGCATTGAGAAAGGCTTTGCCGTAGCCGGTGGAACCGCGAAAATTGATTTGCAAAACGGCGTAACCTCGGTTGGCCAGCCATTGCGCTTGTGGATTGTAACCCCAGGTATCGCGTGCCCAGGGGCCACCGTGAACTAGCAAGACTGTGGGTACGGGTGTTGAGACACCAACCGGTTTTGTCAGGTAGCCGTGAATGGTTAAACCATCTCTTGCGGTGTAAGAAATGGGTTCGATTGATGATAGTGGTAGCCCTTCGAGTTTGGGTTGGTTGCTGAACAGAAAGGTGAAGGTTTTGGAGGCGCGATCGTACACATAGTAGTAAACTGGGCCGTCGTCTGTTCTGTAAGCGACTAGCCAAGTGGTATCGGCGAGGTTGCGGCTGGTAAGGTCGAATTCGCCGGGGCGAAATTTGCCGATCGCCTCAAAATCATCTGCTATACTTTGGTCTAAAATCTGCCACTCTTGCTTGTCCTTGTAGAAGGAAACCGCCTGAATCTCTCGTTTGGTGGGGTGTCCG
The DNA here is from genome assembly GCF_036700765.1 of Microcoleus sp. S1D4. Classification (NCBI taxonomy): domain Bacteria; kingdom Bacillati; phylum Cyanobacteriota; class Cyanophyceae; order Oscillatoriales; family Microcoleaceae; genus Microcoleus; species Microcoleus sp. S1D4. The sequence goes on along the minus strand of NZ_JAUBPP010000020.1, from coordinate 5,824 downwards.
ACAATGTTGCCGACATCGTATTCTGGGTCAGAGGCGAGATCGGTTTCTTGTTTAGTTTCTAAGTCTAATGCGATCAAACGTTCGGCGTTAGCATCATGATTGCCGATGATGTAAAGAATTTTGCCGTTTTCTGAGAACATGAGGGCACCACCTTCCTCATCGGGCCCCCACCTTCGCAGGCTTTCCCAAGACTTGTCGGCAGTTTCCCGAAACACCAATTCTGAGCCACCGTCGGCAGTTGTGGCTGTGGCCGCCCGCACTTGGAATTGGGCGTCAGCAATCCAACGGACGACGTTACCTGGGTTGTCTGTCTCAAATTCAACTGCACCATTTTTGAGGTTGATGCGGTAAACGTCGTGTTTGCTGCGATCGCGGATGTTCATTCCCACTAATATTTCATTGGGGAATTTGCGGTCAAAGGCGATCGTCTGAGCTTGAACGCCTTGAAATGGTGTCAAGTCGCGAACCAGATTTGACTGGATATTGACTGAGAATAAATGCCAGTTTTCATCACCCTCAGCATCTTGGAGATAAATTAGCTCTTCGCCGCTGTAAGTCCAGTAAAAGATGCGGATGCCTCGTTTTTTATCTGCTGTCAGTTGGCGATCGTCTGCTTGACCGACGGTACGCAATTGCACTTGCAAAACGTTGTTTTCATCTGGTGCAATGTAGGCAAGATACTTGCCGTCGGGTGAAAGTCGGGGGCTAGTTTTTTCGGGATTTCCGAAGAGAATTTCCCGCTCTATCAACGGTGGAAGTTCAGTTTTGGGCTGTTGAGATGTGGAAGTTGGCATCTTTTTGCGTGCGTAATATTCTCTGAATCTACACTCCGACAGAAAAAACCAGGTTTTTACCAAATATGCGGGTAGTAGTGAAGTATTTTCGTGAAAAACCCGGTTTCGGAACCGCCATCATAAGTTTTACCATCAACAATCAACCGTCAACGGTTAACAGTTAATAGTCAACAATTAACTAACTTTTAAGCAAATCCTGAATCGGCTTGCTAATCCAATTGAAACCAACTTTTAACTGATGATCAAATGTTGGCATCCGATAGAGATAAGCTAAGCGGCGAGCAATGTGGGCTAGTTGTCCGTCGAGTTTAATTCCTAAACCGGCCAGGGTGGCGTTGTCAATTCCTAATGTCATCATTTCTCCTAGCGGCTGATAGCGGAAAGGAAGTAATGGGCGGCCGGTGAGGGATGCCCAAATGTTCCAGGCGGTGTAGTCAGCTTGCTGGAAGGCTGTTTGGGCTGTTCCGGGGACTTTTTGACCCGTTGCATCGTGACATTCAGCTAAGTCTCCCAAGGCAAATATATCTGGATGGTCGATTATTTGCATTGTCGGATTGACTGTTAATTGACCGCGGCGGTTTTGTTTGAGGGGTAGCGATCGCACTGCTTGACTAACTTGAGTTCCTACTGTCCACAATACTATGTCTACGGGGAGAACGTCTAATTGTCCTTTGTAGACTAAGGATATGGTGTCGGATTCGATCGCCTCTACTGATGTTTCTAAGTCGATCCACACTTTGCGCTTTTCTAGTGCTTTGTTGGCGGCTTCGCGGTTGAACTCTGGCGATGTCTGCAGAATTGTGTTGCTTTGCTCGACTAACCGGATGCGGCCTTTGTCTCCGAGTCGATCGGCTAATTTACAAGCTAATTCTACTCCCGAATAACCGGCACCGACGATCGCCACCCGAATTTTGTCGGTATTGCTGGATTCGAGAAACCGCAATCTTTCTTCCAAGCTGTAGGCGTCCTTGAGGGTGCGGAACGAATAAGCGTATTCAACGGCTCCTCTTACCATATCGAGAGGGGTTTCGCCACCTAAAGCTAAAACGAGGCGATCGCACGGAATTTCTGGCCCGTCGCGTAACTCCACTCGCTTCTGGTCTAAGTCGATGCCCGATACAGTGCCTTGACAAAAGCGCACGCCTGTGTTTTCCAATAGTTCGGCAAACGGCGGGGCGATTTCCCAGGTTTGGAGTTCGCCGGTGAGGAGTTCGTACAGCAGGGGAACGAACAGGAAGCGATCGCGCCGATCGACTAGGACTATTTCGGGTTTTTCGGCTTTGGAGAAGGGTAACTGACTCAAGCGCAGGGCTGTGTAGAGTCCGCCAAAGCCTCCGCCGAGAATGCAAATCCGGGGTTGTTGTTGAGTCATGGTTTTTGTTTGAGGGCGATCGATAGCAAGGCAACTTCTCTTATTCTAACGAGAGTGGGGAATTGGGGAAGTGGCAGCGGGGGGAGATAGTCTAATGGTGTAATGGGGAGAGAGCATCTGTAAAGTTTGCCACAAAGTATTTTTTGTTACAGTGCGAGCTTAAGAGTTCGCCAGATCAAAAGTAAAACACAGGCGCTCCCAATGGAGATCGGGGAAGAGGGGGAGATGGGGAGAATAGTCCGATGGGGAAAGAGGGAGATAGTCTCAAGGGGAGAATCGGAAAAATATTTCCCGAACATCCATGTGTTAAATCCCTTAAATCCGTTATCAAATCCCTTGGCGAACGGCCTTCTGCGTTCTACATAATATCTTTGATTAGCTTTGCCTATTAGCCAGAATAAAATTTTCTGAATGTTAGCCCAAGTAATTTTGTACTATATTAGTTGATAGCGGATTATTGTCCCAATTAAATTCATTTTTTATACAGGCATCTACTCTAACACTTGCCCCCACACTCACAAGTGACTACATTATGCAAACTTCATCGAATTCTTCTAAATTTAATAACAGCGATCGCCATAACGAAGACAACTCAGCTTTGTTAAGCAGCGAAGCACGCTATAAAAACTTAGTAGCTAATATTCCCGGTGCTGTCTACCGATGTACCTGCGAGGGTACGGGCGACGGCGGATTCACAACACGGACAATGGCGTTTTTGAGCGAGGCAATTCAAGAAATATCAGGCTATCCATCTTCTGATTTTATCAACGATCGCCTCCGTTCTTTTGCCAGCATTATCCATCCTCAAGACTGTCAAAATGTGGATGCTGCTGTCCAAAAAAGTGTAGCAACAAAAACTCCGTACATTCTTGAATACCGTATTATCCGGGCTGACGGTGCAATTAGCTGGGTTTGCGAAAAAGGCAGATCTGTTGGCGGCGAGGTGGATGAGGCTAGAGGAAAACAAGAGGGACAAGGGAAAATTGAGGGTTTTTTGTCTGCTGCGGATTCGCCGATTTCGCCCGCAAATTTTCAGTCTCGGGTTTTTTATATCGACGGAGTGATTTGGGATATTACGGAGCGCAAACAAGCTGAGGAACAACTGCGAAATACAGAAGATTTTCTGAATGCGGTACTGCAAAATCTGCCGATTAGCGTGTTTATTAAAGATGCTAGGGAACAAAAATTTATTTATTGGAATAAAGCCAGCGAAAATTTATTTGGCTATTCCAGCGATGAAGTACTTAATAACAATGCTGCTGATTTGTTGGAAGCAGAGCAGGCAAATTACTTGCAAACACAAGATTTAGAAGTATTGGCTACGGGAAAATGTGTGGATTTGCCAGAACAAACTATTCAACTACCGCGCCGGGGAAAGCGGATTTTGCAGGCTAAAAAAGTTCCTTTGTTTGACAGTTCGGGTACGCCTAAGTACATTCTGGGTATTGCTCAAGATATTACGGAAAGTAAAAAAACTGAAACAGAATTGTTGCGGTTGGCGATCGTGGCTCAAAAAACGCAAAATGGTGTGATTATTACTGACGATGGAGGCTGCATTGAATGGGTGAATGAAGGGTTTACTCGGATTAGCGGTTACAAGCTAGGAGAAGTGCTGGGAAAAAAACCGGTTGATGTGCTGCAAGGCCCTCACACTGACCCGTTAACTATTGCTCAAATGCGATCGGCTTTGGCGACAGGTGAACCGTTTAATCAGGAAATTTACAATTACAGCAAGGATGGAAAAGGTTATTGGGTGGCGATGTCGATCGTGCCGATTTATCAAGAAACTGGGGAACTAGAAGGTTTTATTGCGGTAGAAACTGATATTACCGATCGCAAGCAAGCAGAGGCAACAGTGAGGGAGAGCGAGAGTTATTACCGCTGCATTGTCGAGACGGCTTCGGAGGGTGTTTGGATGTTTGACGGTGATAGCACCACGACTTTTGCTAACTCTCGGATGGCGGAAATGCTGGGGTATACTGTGGAGGAGATGCTGGGGCGATCGCTATTTGAGTTTATCGACGCCGAGGCCAGGGAAATAGCTGAAGGTTACGTAAAACGCAGGCGACAAGGTATTCGGGAACGCCACGATTTTAAGTTTACTCGCTCTGATGGATCTCACTTGTGGGCGATCGTCTCAGCGACACCGATGTTCGATGACAAAGGCGAATTTTCGGGTGTTTTGCGGATGATTACCGATATTAGCGATCGCAAGCAAGCCGAAGCCGAACTGCGCCAAACTCTGCAAGAATTAGAATTTGAAAAATTTGCATTAGATGAATCTGCGATCGTCTCGAATACCGACGAATTCGGTGTCATTACCTATGTCAACAACCAATTTTGCGAACTCTTTAAATACAATCGAGAAGACTTGATCGGCAAAACCCACAGACTTGTCAATTCAGCTTATCATTCACCGGATTTTTTCAAGCATCTTTGGTCTACCATTCGCCAAGGAAATGTTTGGCGGGGAGAGATGAAAAATCAAGCTAAAGACGGCACATTATTCTGGTTGGATACAACTATTGTACCTTGCTTAAATTCTAACGGAGAACCCCATCAATATGTAGCAATTCGCAAAGATATTACCGATCGCAAACAAGCAGAAGAAGCAGTGCGCCTTTCGGAAAGTCAATTGAGGAATAAAAATGAAGAACTTGCCAAAGCGCTGCGGGACGTGCACAAAACTCAAAGCATGATGGTTCAAAATGAAAAAATGGTGAGTTTGGGGCAGTTAGTAGCTGGTGTAGCTCACGAAATCAACAATCCAGTTAGCTTTATTTACGGCAACGTCATGCACGCTGACGATTACTTTAAAGACTTGCTAAAAATGCTGCAACTTTACCAGGAAGAATATCCTCAACCAACAGCAGCAATTCTACAAGAGATAGAGGATGTAGATTTGCATTTTCTGCTCAAAGATTTGCCAAAACTGTTAACATCGATGAAAATGGGAGCCGAGCGAATTCGTCAAATTGTGCTGTCGCTGAAGAATTTCTCGCGATTGGATGAAGCCGAACAAAAACAGGTTGACATTCACGAAGGGATTGACAGCACTTTGTTGATTTTGCAGCACAGGTTAAAAGAAACTGCAGGACATCCGAAAATTACGCTAGTCAAAGAGTTTGGTGATTTGCCTCGCGTACAGTGTTATGCCGGACAGTTGAATCAGGTTTTTATGAATATTATCGGTAATGCAATAGATGCTTTGGAAGAAGCAATGGACACGGGACATTGGGCAGATGGGGAACTTGCGCCTATTCCTTCTTGTCCTTCGCCGACGCTGCGGATTTGTACTGGTGTAAAATACGAACAGGATGCTGTGGCGGATCATTCTGTTGGGGATGCTTCTCATATAGTGATTCGGATTGCTGACAACGGGCCGGGGATTCCAGCAGAGGTTCATCAAAGGCTGTTCGATCCGTTTTTTACTACAAAAGAACCCGGTAAAGGTACGGGTTTGGGGTTGTCTATCAGCTATCAAATTGTGGTAGAAAAGCACGGCGGTCAGCTTAAATGTCATTCTGCACCGGGTCAAGGTACGGAATTTGCGATCGAGATTCCTGTCGCTAGAAGTCAGTAGTCAGTAGTCAGTTGGCAGTTGGCAGTTGGCAGTTGGCAGTTGGCAGTTGGCAGTTGGCAGTTGGCAGTTGGCAGT
>NZ_JAUBPP010000019.1:15459-120650 GCF_036700765.1 Microcoleus sp. S1D4 | reverse complement strand
AAATACATAAATATAGTTACACGGAGAAAATCAATTAGGATTGCTCTAGGTCTAGAAAATCATTTAGGATTGCTATATAAGTTCGGATATTGCCCACCGCTGTATTGTTTGTAAAGAATGGAATTATTAGGGATTTAAAACTTGTTTTTGTAATAATGGTTGAGTTTTTAGCTATTTGGTTTCTGCCAGCAGACTGTGATGCAAAATCATTAACTGCGACTTGCTAAGGGCTTCTAGCGCGTAGGTACAACCTTGCAAATCGCTAAACTCAAATTCAACAAATTCTGCATCATATTCATCAATTACTGTTCCCACTTGACCCCGATATAAGCCCTGTCCTGGTAAATCTTCTAGTAATGCAACGACATCAAGCAGTTTGATGGTGAAGTTCATTTTTAGATACCTCTTTCACGGAATATAGCTTTTCTAAAAAAGGTAAGGAGTTGAAATTTGAGATTTTAGATTTTACATTGAGGGATTGGTGAATTGAGGGGTTTAACTGGTTCCCAGGCTCCAGCTAAAGGAACCTATATCCAGAGGCTCTGCCTCGCTTCGGAAATTGGAGGCAGAGCCTGCAGATCTGCGTTACTAGGCTCTGCCTAGTAACGAGTAAAGCCTAGTGACGAGTCAACGAGTAAAACAGGTTCGCAGTCAGGAATTCAGTCCTTTTTGTTTTATCCTCGCGTTTGACTTTGCTGAATTTCTGCTAACAGCATCTCTTGAGTTTTCGCAGGTTCTTTGCAAGTCAAACACTCGCAAACTAACCCGATCGCACCTTCAGGCAAATCCACCTCAATCTGACAAACAGCAGTCGGATAATACTGCGAAATTAACCCAGGAATCAGGTCGGGCGAAGTGCGAATCAGGGTAGAATGCTGATACCAGTCGATCGCCGAAAGCAGACTCGGACAAGCTTGGGGAGCATCTCGGACAATACTGCTAAAAGCTTGCAAAGCTTGTTCGGCGCGATCGAGATATTCTAAATTCTGGCCCAGCAAGGCCAAGCGAACCAAAGAGGCGATCGCAATTCCATTCGCCGCCGGAGTTGCATTGTCTATATAACTGCGTTCCCGCACCAACAAATCTCCGCTCACATCCTTAGCAGCATTGTAATACCCTCCCAATTCCACGCTCCACAAAAACTCATCAAACTCTTCTTGCACCTGCACAGCTTTCTCCAACCAAAACTGAGAATTAGGCAATGGCTGTGCTGCTTCCCCATTGCCTAAATTCAAACTCGCTTGATGCAAATCCAACAAAGCTTTCACAAACAAAGCATAATCTTCCGACTGTGCAGCCACCGCCGATTGTCCGTCATAATTCAGCCGCTGAAACCGCCCATTTTGCCACTGATTGTCTAAAATAAAATTAGCAGCATTCACCGCCAATTCCAGATAGTCCAAATTGCCAAAAACAGCCGCCGCCCGCGCCAAACCCGAAATCATTAAACTATTCCAAGCAGCAATCATTTTCGTGTCAGTAACTGCCGGAATTCTACCAGGCCAACTGTCGTTTTTAGCTTCTTGATTGTTGCGGGCTGGGGGAAAGGTTTTCACAGTATCGGGATTGCCGCCGTAGCGAACAGCAAAAAGTTTAGCTAAAGCTGTTTCTACCGTGGCGCTGAGTTTTCCGGGCTGGTAGCGCTGCAATACATTTTTGCCTTCAAAATTGCCGCCACGAGTCACAGTAAACTGTTCTTGAATTTCTGCCAATTCCTCAGCAGTTAATAGTTGTTCCAGTTCGTCGTAACTCCAAACATAAAACGCTCCTTCCTCCGGTTCAACTTCCTCTGAAGTGTTAAAACTGTCAGCATCCTGTGCAGCATAAAAATAGCCTGTTGGCGCAATCATTTCTCGCTTCAACCATTCTACTGTCCGCGCGATCGCAGTTTCAAAAGCCGGTTCTTGTATTCCCGCGCTCCACAAATTCGCCAAATATTCAACAATTTGACCGTTGTCGTAGAGCATTTTTTCAAAGTGTGGCACAGTCCAAGTCGCATCAACGGTGTAGCGGTGAAATCCGCCTCCTACGTGGTCGTAAATGCCGCCCAATGCTAAGTCTAATCCGCGCTGAGTGCAGACTTGTTTGCTGTCGTATTTTGATTCAAAATTAAATCGCGTTCCCCGCAGTGCTAGCTCAGCATAAGGTATCATCGGAAAGCTGGGGCCGGGGTTGCTGCCGGCAATAATTCCGGTGGTAGTTTCTAAGCCTTTTTGAAAAATTTCGCGATTTAATTCGGTGGTTACCCCTGACAGCGCTGCCGACTGTTGGAGGTTGCCTAAAATCTCTGCTTTGAAGGCTTCTACTTTGCCTTTTTCTGTGTCGTAAAAGCGGCGAATTGCTTGCAAAACTTCTAAAAATCCCGGTCGTCCGTAGCGCGGTTCTACGGGGAAATAAGTGCCTCCGTAGAAGGGAATTCGCTCGTCGGGAGTGAGAAAAACGTTGAGCGGCCAACCACCTTGACCGGTCATCATTTGCAATGTTTGCATATATATGCTGTCGATGTCCGGGCGTTCTTCGCGATCGACTTTGATCGGTATAAACTGCGAATTCATGTATTGGGCGATCGCGCGATCGGAAAATGCTTCTCCTTCCATCACCGTACACCAGTGGCAGCTAGAGTAGCCAATTGACAGGAAAATCGGTTTATTTTCGCTCCGGGCCGCTTCCAAAGCTTCGTCGCACCAAGGCCACCAGTCAATCGGATTTTCGGCGTGTTTCCGCAGGTAAAGGCTTTGGGATTGGGCAAGACGGTTGACCATAATCAAATATACTTTAACTCGTACTGAGTAAGCTTGTCAGTTATTTAGCAGTTTAGCGCGATCGGTTTGAATTGAGTTGTTGCTGATAATTATGTTTTAATATTATTGCTGATTATCTCGCTCTAACATGAGTTTATCATCTCGCAGAACCTTCAATCAACAGCTAGGACAATTTTTGCTGAGTGCTGCTGTTCCTCCTGCTGTTCTCAAACTGTACCAAACTGCATCCTCGGAACAAGCTTTATTAGAAACTAATATTAACAATGCTCTGGCAAAAGCAGACCCAGAAATAGAATTATTAGTCCCGACATTTTTAGGTAACGACAAGCGCCGTTTCTACGGCAGAGGTGTTCCGAAAAACTTGAAATTAATCGATAAATTTCAGCTAGGAAGCGGACGGACTTTTCTGGGAAGGCGATCGCAAATTTGGAGCGGCGCGGGTTGGACTGGACAGCCAACAATTACCAGAGACCGGGGGAAAACTTATTTAATTATAGGTTCTTTTGACCACAATTTGCGAAAAATAGATATTGCTACCAATAAAGAAGTGTGGCGCTATAAGTTTGATGATATAATCAAAGGTTCATCAACAATTTATATCGATGAAAAAGCCAGCGCTGAAAACAGAATTGTGATTTTGCAAGGCAGCCGCAGCGGCGGTGGTGGCAAAAGTGTGGTGCCGAGTTTTAGGGCAATATCTTTTAGAACTGGCAAGGAAATTTGGAAGCTGGACATCAGGAAAACGCCCAGCTACAGCCAAGATAACGATAGCAGTGCTTTGGACATCGGCGGTGGCGTGTTGTTCAATGCGGGCGAAAATGCGATCGGCTATTTTCTCGATAGTTCCACAAGCAATGCCAAGCTAAAACAAGGAATTAAACAGCCAAAGATCTTGTCAGAAGTACAACTTTATGCAGCAGCAGATATCGGCAAGCACGGCGGCAACTTGGTAGCGGAGTCATCGCCATCAAGGCTCAAAGATCGAATATTTATAGCTGCAGGTTCCGGTCACATTTACGGTATTAGCATTGCCAGTAAAAAGATAGTCTGGGATTTTTATACAGGTTCAGATTTGGATGGAAGTGCTGTAATTTCTAAATCCGGTAAACTATTTTGTGCGATTGAAAAACAATACATTCAGGGCAAAGGCGGAGTCCTGAAACTGAATCCGAACAAGGAACCGAATGCCAGTGTCGAATGGTTTTTGCCTACTGGAAACCGCCGACTTTCTAGTTGGGAAGGTGGGATAATTGGTTCGGTGGCGTTGAACGACGAGTACAATCCTGGGGGGTTTCCAGCGCTGTTTGCCACAAATGCGATAGACGGCAATTTGTACATCGGTTCCCAAGATATGATTACAGGTAAAAAAATTGCTGTACCTTGGCGAAATCAGTCTTATGATACTCCGATAATAGTCTTTAAACAAGAGATTGGCTCTTCAATCTCAACTCCGATTTTTACAGATGGCAATAAACTAATTAGTGCTGGATACAACGGTGTTTATTTGTTTGAATTGAAGTGGGAACGAGCGAAGTCTGGAGATAAAAATGCTTTGAAAAATGCTAAAGGCGAGTTTTACCGTTTGAAAGTAAAAGAATCGGGGAGATTTAAACCTGGTTTATCCTTTGAGGCCACGCCTGTTGTTTGGGACGGACTTGTCAGGATTTGCGCGAGAGACGGGTGGATGTATACTTTAGGTTAGTCAATAGTTATTGGTTGTTGGTTATTGGTTATTGGTTGTTAGTTGTTAGTTATTAGTTGTTAGTTGTTAGTTGTTAGTGGTGGGTTATTTACTAATTAGCACTTCCCAATTAGCAATACTTTTCGGTTCAATTCGTCAACTCACAACTCGCCCCCGCATTTTCCGGGTGTTGAAATCCGCCATCTCTTCCTACCTGCGGTTTGACTGCGGTTATATGTATGATAGAAATAATGCCGGATATTATAGGAAACTCGCTATGGCAACTAATGAAACTCAAATAAGCCAAGTTTACGGTTCAGAGGATGCTCAAGGTATTCTGCAAATTGCGATCGCCCGCCGACAAGACGAAGGAGAATTATCTAGAGTGCAGTTGTTCGAGATAGCAGCAGAATTGGGCATCTCCGAACAGGATATTGTGGTGGCGGAACAGCAATGGTTAGCAACTAGAGGAGAAGTTCAAGAAAAACTGGTTTTTAACACTTACCGTCGTCGCAAATTGCGTAAAAATGTGACAAAATACGGCATTATCAATAGTTTTCTAGTTTTGTTTAATCTAGCAGGCTCCCACGAGCTTTCTTGGTCGCTTTTCATTTTACTAACCTGGGGCTTAGGATTGTCGCTGAATGCTTGGAATGTTTATCAAACTGAAGGGGAAGATTACGAACAAGCGTTTCAGCGGTGGCGTTTGAAGAAACAAGTCGGAGAGTCTATTGGTAGTGCAACGAATAAGTTTATGAAGTGGTTACAGTCGTGATTTGCTATGGTAAAAAATGCGATCGCCCTTTTTTACTTCACACTGGTGAAGTAATTCGGATTTTAACTCGTTACTGGAAAGAGTAATTGTTAAGGTTTTTTCTTGAACCTATCCCCAAGTGCGATCGCCCTTTATTGAGTTACATAATGAAGGACACTGCAATGACGTGTCCCTAAAAATATCTATCTTTTAGTCCCTCCCGTCAGTCGATCGCATTCTCTCCTCGCCAAAAACCTAACTTTCCGGCTGCGAATCTCCCGAAGCTGCATCTTCAACCACAGGATTAATTAAGGTCGATCGCCAACCTTGCCGAACTTCCGATCTCAAATACTTATTCTGCACAACCTGCCACTTTTGCCAAGCTTCGTAGCGCTTTTGGGTCAATAAACCAGCCAGTTGCGGCAACTCTTTTTGCAAATCGCGATCGACAAAATCTGTCAGAAACTCACCTAAAACTTCACAATCTTGAATATCGCCCAAACATTCCTGAACAGCTTTCAAATCATCCACATAAGCTTCATAAGTCTCGCCGTAAAAATTATCAAATAGATTCATCAAATAGCGAACCCGCTTGGCTTGCTTCCGCAAATCGTGCAGAATATTTCCCTCCGCTGTTAACTTCTCTTCCACAGCCGACTCATTCAAACCATCACAAACTTTAACTTGGCCATCCTCATATTTTGTGCCCAGCAGCCAAGCCGGATGCAGAAAAAATTCGCTGACTTGAGGTAAGAGTAAATCTGGCAAAACCTCAGCAATTGGCAAATGTTCGATCGCCCGAAACTGCGGTTTTTCCAACCAATTTTCGATCGACTTTTTCAGCGACTGGTAATTTTTTTGTTCCAAAACAGCCCTCACCTTTTTCAAAGCCCGGCGCCGCTGTTTTAGCAAACTCGACAAAGCCTCATCTAAAACTTCCTGTTCTTCAGTCGGCAAATTCGGGTAATAGCGTTTTTGGAGACTTTCGAGCATCACATCCAAATCCCTGAGCGTTCCCAGAATCCGCCCCACTTTACCAATTTTGCGTTCTGAAGCTTCTTTTGGCCAATCCAAAACCGGAGCAAAACCCGTTACAGCCGATCGCAAACGTCTCAATCCCACGCGCATTTGATGAAGTTCTTCTGCATCTTTGTCTTTGATAACTTCAGCCTCGTGCGCTATTGTTTTACGAAAATATTTCTCGATCGCACCAGAGGCTGCGTCTCCGAGAGTTTTAACTTTTGCTGATGTTTTTACGTTCATGATATATGTAGAGTCCACTTTCGCGATCGACTTTATTTGTGATTTCAATGCTTAGCTAATAAGGCATTATATCCTAGCACCGAATTTTTATTTATACGCCAGCAATAATAATTCTTAATGTAAGGTACTTGATAATTTATACAAAATCTAAAATCTTCCATCTAACATCTAAAATCTTCAATCTAAAATCGAATTTCCCTCCCTCGCGCTTGGGCAAATAAAAATCCGATTTGTGGCGCGCTTTCCCAAACAGGTTAAGATTGCTGCAAACCGATATTTATTCGCAAAAGAGAGAGAGAGGGTGCGATCGGGAGGACAAGTTTTAAATTAAATCAAGTCCAGCTTGTCCGATTTCAAAGAGGCAGTTTAGCCTTTCCAGTCTTTTTCAGATTGTTCGAGCACGTAGGTAGCGACATCCTCGATTTGTTCGGGCTTCAAGCGACCGGCAAAAGCAGGCATAGCATTTTTGCCCTTAGTTACCTGAGTGGTGATAGCTTCGATGGAATTCATGCCGTACTTCTCAAGAGCATCCTTTTTCAAGGTTTTCATTGCCATAACCACGTTGCCGCCACCGATGTGACAAGCAGAACAGTTGGCGCTAAAGAGTTTAGCTCCGTTAGCAGCATCGCCGGCCAAAGCAGGGCTGCCGAAGCCGACGGTAAAAATTGCGATCGCTAACAGGGCGATCGATAAGAGTCTTTTCAACACAGTTCTCCTCTAATGGACACCTTTGAAGGTGATTCTTTAGTTATTTTACCTGTTTATTCAGGCACAAACACGCAGTCGCGATCGGGATTTTTCTAGTAATTTACACTTTTTGACAAAAAGCCGTTCAACTCTCCAGATTATCCACGCCCCAGCCCGGAGCCTTCTGAGCAGCCCGGAGCACAAAAGCAGCCAAATTTTCAATCTCATCCTGCTGCATCCAGCTTTCCGGCACTTGGCGGCACCAAAAAGTTTCCTCACTACCGTCATAAGTCATGGGTTCTCTCAGATACGCCACCAAGCTATTGATGCTGGTGCGCGGAGGCGTTGCCCCCTCCAGAGCAGTCAAAGACAAAGATACAGTCGGATCCGGCAAAGTTGTTCCCCCAACATGACAGTTGAGGCAGCTTTGCTCAAACAACCGCTTACCGGAGGACAAATCCTCAGCCGAAAATAACCGAGTGTTTCCCTGTGCGTCCAATTCCAATGCCACAGGTTCGGTGACTTTCAAATAACGAGTCACGTAAGCATCAGAAGCAGCCAAGGCTGGTTGAGGTGCCAGCAGCAACAGCGGCAAAATAATTAAAATTCCCAACAAAAAGCAGACAAAAACACCAGGACGCTGCATGACGCACTACAACCTTTTGCGATATCAATGAGTAACAATTGACAACTCTGGGCCCTAGAAGGGCAGAGATTCTTGTATCATTCAGTCCACTTAATAAGTACAGCTTCCTGTACTTACCGCAAGATGGTTCTGTCCTCAAGCTTTCGACTCATTGCAGAGTCTTGTTCCCGTGTGCCCCACGGTACAATTCAAAACCCAAAATACTGGTTTCTCTGGTACTTGTTGCTCGAAGTTTTTACCCGCGCCAGCTTTTCTGCGCGATCGCCCATAACTTCAGTTTTCAAGGTGCGTTGCCTTCAGGCGACTGGGTTTTTAATGTGGTTGAATACCCTAGCCACATTACAATATTATCACGACCAAGAATAAAAAGCCGTCCTATAAGGACGGGGCTTTAGACCCAATTTTTTGGTAAATTTTAGATTTCGGATTTTAGAGCGAAAAACGACCGGCCAGCAATGCTTGCCAAATCCCAGCCCTGTCCCAATCCAAAATCCAAAATCTAAAATTTAACATCAATTAACGAGCGCCTTTACCGCCAGCCCACTGCTCGCCAATTATTTTGGGCTGCAACAGAATGTGACCGGCAATCGCGTACAAATCCTCTTCTGAGAGATTTCTCATCTCTGCAAAAATATCCGCACTCTTCATGCTCGGATGCAGCTCGGAAATCTCCTCAAAGCCGTCATAAGTGGTGGGATTTTTCATAAAGTCCACCAGCGACTCAATATTGTTGCGGGGTGGGTTGGCCAAAGCCAGAGTTTTGGGACTCAAATTGACGTTCTGGTCAGTTTTTGTCATTCCCCCAGCGTGACATTGAGCGCAGGCTGAGTTAAACAAGCGTTTGCCTTGCTGAACTTGTTTGAGGTTCAGCACCACCGGAGCGCCCTTGTCATTTAAAGTCACAGTGCGAAGTTCCGGACTCAGTTCGATAGCCATCGCGCTGCTGACAAATAACTGAAATGTCAAGAATACAGCGGTCAGAGCAATGAAATATCTTTTAAGCATGGTTCTCCTTAAAAAAATCCGACAAATTATTGAACGCTAAAAGAGCGTAGGCGGCAAACAGATTGATCTTGAAAATTCCTTCCTGCTGCGACAATTGGCAAAAATTTGTGCAGCCGTACCCCAACGTCGAGGTAGAGGAATTTTGCTATCTAATCTGGAATCCCTTTTGAGTCGCGCCTTTTTTCGAGAGCGGACATAATTGCCTTAACATCTTCCAAAGCCAAACGGGTTTGAGGATGCTTGTAGGCAATTTCCAACTCGTCGCACAAGCGGAGCACGTCTTCAACAGGGACGTCGAAGTCTTCTGCTATTTCTGCGATAGATAGGTCTGCAAAACCCATAATTTTTAGGTCGCTGACTGGTCAAAATTGAGTTGACGGCTATTGACAGAAAGCTGGACAATTTAACAAAGTGGTGTTAGCTCCCAATCTGTTAGTTTGTTCTGAGATTTTGTTCGATCGCCAGCTCACTAACCACTAACTACCACTAAGCATTTTTGCTCACTCAAACTTCATAGCCCATCAACTTCCAACTAATATCATCCCATTGCCGGGTGTTTATTATCAATAGGACTTGAGCGCGCGGGGCTCAAAACCCGGTATTTGGCTGAATTTCTCGCCACCAAACTTGATGTTTTGCCAAGAAACCAGGGTTTTTTGGCAATTCCTCTGAGATTTGGGTCTTGGGCGGGCTCACCAACAGACAATCAGTCGATTTGAGATTTGAGATTTGAGATTTGAGATTTACTCCACAGATGCAATCTGGGGCTTGAACTCTTTTCTAAAATTTCGATCTCTTGACGACAATAAGTCATTGGGCGCTACAGCTTAGCTTAGGGAGAAAGCTTGAGAGCGTGAGTAGGTGCGGGTAAAGCGTGGTGGCCCTCGCCGACATCGAGGGCTGGAAATTCCGATTTTGCCAAGAAAGGCTGGGGCTGGTGGAGAGCGATCAGTTGAGCGAGAGTTTTTTTTAATTGAGTCCGGGGTACGATTAAGTCTACAAAACCGTGGGCGAAGGAATATTCGGAAGTTTGATAATTTTCCGGCAGCTTTTCCCGCAGAGTTTGCTCGATTACCCGACCGCCCGTAAAGGCTACAGTAGCTTTTGGCTCTGCAATTATAATGTCTCCCAACATGGCAAAACTGGCTGTGACACCGCCTGTGGTCGGGTGGGTCAAAATTGGGATGTAAAGCAGTCTCGCTTCCCGGTGGCGCTCCAGAGCCCCGGAAATCTTGGCCATTTGCATCAGGCTGAGCATTCCTTCCTGCATTCTTGCGCCGCCAGAGGAGCAGACCACGATCGCAGGTAAACGTTCCCGCGTGGCGTGTTCGATGAGGCGGGTCAGTTTTTCTCCGACCACTGAGCCCATGCTGCCGCCGATGAACTGAAATTCCATGACTCCGAGGGCGACGGGCAAATTTTCGAGTTGACCAATGCCTGTTTGTACCGCGTCTAGGTGGCCTGTTTTTTCTTGAAATTCTCGCAGCCGATCGCTATATTTTTTGCGATCGCGAAATTTTAGGGGATCGGTGGCGTGGAGACCTTCGTCAAGGGGCATCCAGGTATTGGGGTCGATCAACTGTTCAATGCGATCGTCGCTGTAAACTCTGATATGATGCCCGCATTCCAAGCAAACCATTTGATTTGCTCGCAGGTCTTTGGTATAACTCAGCGCGTCGCAAGCCTCGCACTTATTCCAAAGCCCGTCGGCAATTTCCCGTTCCGGCCGTTCTTGAGAGTTCGGTACAGATTTTCTTCGATTTGCAAACCAATCAAATAGAGACATTAAAACTTGGTAATTGTTAACTGTTGACTGTTGACTGTTAATTGTTGACTGTTGACTGTTGACTGTTAGATTCGGGTTCCTCTTCAATGGGACTGATGAGGAGCGATGCAGTCCGCTGGTCTTCTGGAAGAACTTGCAAAGCTGTAGCACTTCCAGCTCCTAAATAAGATGCTACGCCCAAGTCAACGATGCGAGCTGGGATTTGATGAGCAGCTAGGATCTGCTGCATTAATTCCGCTTCCCAGCGAAAGCTAGTAGTTGTAAGTGTAATCCAAGACACGGAACAATTTTACCAATTATTGAGACAATGTTATGTTCGATCGCGCCGGAGTACCGACATATCAGAAAGTAAAATTCGGGAAAAATAACTGCAAGTAAGTAGATAAGATCACTTCGCCCCACAGAGCAGTAATTGCTGCACCGAGGGCCAGAAACGGGCCGAAAGGCATGGGTTGACGCCGATCGAGCAATCGGAGGGCGATCGCCCCGCCGCCGACAAAAGCTCCAGCGAAACAGGCGATAAATCCCGCTAACAGCAAGTATTTCCAGCCCAGCCAAGCCCCCATCAAAGCTGCCAATTTGGTATCTCCCATCCCCATAGCAGTCTGCCCGAAGCCGATCGAACCTGCAAGTCCGATCGCATCAAACAGCCACAACCCGACAACTGCTCCCAGAATACCGTCTAGTACCAGATAGTGTACCGAGTCGATCGGACTAAAAGTCGGCCACCAACCTTTGGCCACTTGAAAAACCAATCCGAGCACCAAGCCCGATCGAGTTAAAGAATTGGGCAAAGTCATTGTATCGCAGTCAATCAAAGACAAAGCCAATAGCCAGCTAAAAAAAGCCCACAACCCCAGAGTTTTTACTGTTATCCCAAACCGCCAAAAAATGAGCAAAAACAGCAAACCCGTAGCTGCTTCTACCAGCGGATAGCGGGCAGAAATCTGACTGCGACAGTGATTGCAGCGTCCCCGCAGCCACAGCCAACCGAACACGGGTATATTTTCGTAAGTTCTGAGTTGATTTAAACATTTGGGACAGCGAGAGGGAGGGTGTATCACCGACAAACCCGCAGGCAACCGATAGACTACCACATTCAAGAAGCTGCCGATCGCCGAGCCGACAACCAAGACGATCGCGGTGACAAGGACATTAAAAATAATTTCCATTAAGTTGTTATTTGTTAGTTGTTAGTTGTTAGTTGTTAGTTGTTAGTTGTTAGTTGTTAGTTGTTAGTTGTTAGTTGTTAGTTGTTAGTTGTTGTTGGTTGTTGTTGGTTGTTGTTGGTTGTTGGTTGTTTTTTATGGTATCTGGCATTAGTAGCAACTAACAATAACAAATAACTGATGACTGCTTACTACTTACTAATTACTGATGACCAATTTCCCAAGTATCCCAAATCCGTATTGTTTACCCCCTTGATGATTGAACCGCGAAGACGCGAAGAGCGCGAAGAGAAGAGTCAGAAGATAAAGGTATAGCCTTTCTGTGCTCTCATAGGAGGTACTATCCGGGATAGGCCAAACCGGCCAAACCGGGCATACCTCACTTTTGTGAGAACCGCTATAATAATAGCAAAATCCGAGTTGGCATGACTGATGACTAATGACCGATGACTAACAACTAACAACTAATAACCAACAACTAATAACCAACAACTAACAACCAACAACCAACAACCAACAACCAACAACCAACAACCAACAACTAATAACAACTAACTAATAACAACTAACTAATACATTTGAGATTCAATTTCGTCAAAAGTAACAAAACGTTCACCGGGCAACAAAACCGGCTGCGAAGCAAAAATTAGCTGACCTCGATTGCTACCTAGACTAACAACTACACCTGCAGGACGCTGCATCTGCTCGGAATGCACTTTCAGATACATACCATAGGCCGATCGAGCTACTCGGATCAAATCCGCAGCTAGCAAGCCGTGACTTTGGGAAATTTCTATCCTAGGTTGGGAGTTAGGCTGGTATCTGGTCACTGGAAATTTATGATAATGGTATTAGTCTAGCTGCCGCATTCTCGGGTTTTTCGGGGCGGATCTCCATAGCTGAGATTGATTGTGGGGCGATCGAGCAAACCGACGAAACCATCGAGAAATTGTTTCTATCTTTAGAGCCAGATATTAATCAAAATTCTAGCGTTCCTGAAACCTTTTTTGGTCATTATTGGGGTACGAGCCGACCGGAAGATAATCGCTTAATTCCCTCCATCGCCCCACTTTCTCCAAATTTATCGTTTTTTTCGCGGGCAATTTTCAAAGCTTCCTCGTAGGATTCGAGAGCTTTAGCAGATTGACCGAGACTTTCATAAATCTCGCCCATATTGTTGAGCAACCTTCCGATACTTGTCTTGTCACCGATTGCTTCCAACATCGGTATCGCTTGCTGAAAATAGATCAGCGCTTGAGTATCTTTACCCTGTTTGCGACAGGTAAGTGCCATGTTGTTGAGGAGGCGGCCCACGCCAGCCCTATCTCCGATTTCCCGGCGAATTGCTAAAGCTTGGTGGTAAAATTCCATCGCTCTGTCAAAATCGCCGATGTTGTAGTAAACGCCGCCCATATTGTTGAGGGTACGGCCTAAATCTCGTCGATCGCTCTGTTGGGTGCGAATGACTCGCGCTTGCTGGTAAAATTCGATCGCCTTAGCATATTCTGCCTGTTCTGCGTACACGGCCGCAATGTTATGGAGTGCTTCTCCGATTTCAACTTGGTCGTTGACAGTTTTGGCAAGTTCCAACGCTTCTTCGTGCTGTTTCAGCGCTTCGGGAAATTTGTTGGAAATCCGGTTGATGAAACCCATGAGATTGAGGGTTTGAGCAAGGCGGCGCGCATCGCCTATTTCTCGGTGAATGACTAAAGCTTGTCGCAGAACTTCCAAAGCTTTCGACTTTGAACCCATTTCGCCATAAACTTCTCCCAGGCGGTTGAGGATTCTGCCGATTTCGGGTTTGTCATTTTGTTGCTTGCGAATTGCCAAAACTTGTTCAAAAGTCTGGATTGCTTCGATAAACAAACCCTCGCGGTGCTGTTTTACTCCTGTTTCAAAGAGTGTGTCTGCTTGCGTTTTGGGTTCAGTTACCTGGGCGCGATCGCTTTCTTGAACCCGCCTTGCATTTATAATAGGGGCAAAGGCCGCAGCGTCTGAGATTGCCAGCAGGCTGAGTGCGGGAGATAAAACAATACTTATAGCTGCGACATAGCTGAAGTTGTAAGAGCGGCGGTACACCGATCGAGTCCTCCTAGAGCCAAGTTATAACTATTAAGATAGAGCTTTTTGGCGTGTTCGTCCTAATTTTTTTCTCAGTCGCGCCACTGGCTATACCAATTTCCCGAAATAATGCAACTCGCTTGCAAGCTGCAAACCCATACACAATCAGTCATTCCCCATTTTTTAATCAAAAACCCCAAATTTCAAATCCCATAGGTTAGCTGTTGTCTTGCCAGAGTGCCACAATCAGCGGCATATTGGTGAGATCCCGGATGACAGCCAAGTTTTCGATCGGCTTTGCAATTAATTATTGGTTATTGGTTATTGGTTATTGGTTCTTTGTTATTGGTTATTGGTTCTTTGTTATTGGTTCTTTGTTATTGGTTATTTGTTATTGGTTATTTGTTATTGGTTCTTTGTTAACAGTCAACAGTTAACAGTCAACAGTCAACAGTCAACAGTCATTTGGTCATTTGGTCATTTGGAAAAAGGCAGGATGCAGGAGGAAGAAGCAAAAATAGATACAAAGCAGGCCTTTGAGCGATCGCCCTCATAGGTTTAGTTAGATGAATTTATTTAAAATAAAAAAATGCTTTTTACAAAGCCCCAGATGCTCCCTCTTTTTTTGGCTACACTGAAGACGAGCTCAGCGAACAATGAGTGGAAACAACAAATCTAGGATTGAGTTAAAATCCTAGATACCGTAAATGTATGTTTTAGAAAGCTATGCCAGGAACGAGACTTGAACTCGTGACACGTGGATTTTCAGTCCACTGCTCTACCAACTGAGCTATCCCGGCTTGTTTTTTCGCGCTTTACTATCCTAGCAGACACATACACAATTTAGCAAGCACTTTTCTCAACTAATTTTTAGCTCGCCCGGAACCGCCCGCCTGTAAGCTAAAAGCTGCAACCTAAAATCCAAAAATCGCAATGGCACAGCAACATCGGGCTAGCGGGGGCAACAGTCTGCTTGTCTTGGGGACAATTTGGCTGTTGGGGGCAATTAGCGATCGCCTCTGGTTTGCCTTCGATCGCTCTGTACCCGCGTGGGATCAGGCAGAATACCTCACGAGCACGCTGAATTACTGGCAGGCGCTGCAGCATCCTCAGTGGTTTTCGGGGGATTGGTGGACAAACTTCTGGCTGCTTTCGACAAAAATTCCACCCTTAACGTACATCTTAACGGTACCGTTTTTTAATGTTTTCGATGCTGGGGGCGATCGGGCAACCCTCGTTCATTTACTATTTAGTGCAATTCTCCTCGCCTCAGTCTACAGTCTGGGCGTCAAATTATTCAACAGACAAGTCGGTTTGTGGGCCGCTGCAATTTGCGTTTTGTTACCGGGACTTTATCGGTTCCGCTTGCAATTTTTGCTCGACTATCCCCTCGCTGCTGCGATTACTTTGGCTTTCTATTGTTTGACAATGTGGAAGCAGGAAGCAGCAAGCAGCAAGCCGGAAGATTTTCCGCATTTACGCCTTTCTCCATCGTCTTTCTTTTGGACGATCGCCTTTGGTATTTCTCTAGGCTTATCAATATTAGTTAAACACACTACTGTATTATTTCTGTTTGCCCCGATTGTGTGGTTGGCTGCTGGTGCTGTGCGGCAAAAAGCTTGGGGAAGATTAGGTCAATTAGCTGGTGCTTTGTTGCTGTCGGTGGCAGTGTTTGGGCCCTGGGCAAAAACCAATTGGCTGTTAATTTTGACCGGGGGAAAACGGGCAACGCTGGATTCTGCGATCGCCGAAGGAGATCCAGCCCTCAATACGATCGACGCTTGGATTTACTACATTCAGCACTTACCCGAACAGCTTTCTTGGCCTTTGTTACTGATTCCCTTAGTTGGATTGATACTTTATTGGCTCCGCAGGCAAAATAGTTCGTCAATCTTTCACCTCAACTCCTGTCGGTGGCTGGCTGTTTTTTGGGTAGGAGCTTATTTAATTAATTCTTTAAATATCAACAAAGACGACAGATATGTGATACCTTATTTGCCAGTATTATCTATTTTTTTAGCCTACTGTTTAACACTGTGGCCTCCGCGTTGGGGGCGACAAATTGGCTGGGGAACAATTGGTTTAGCAACTTTGACGATGCTGCTGCATATGTGGCCGCTGGGCGGTGCTTTTGGACATAGCTTAGTTCAACTTGTTAGCCCCGGTAATTCTAGCTATCCTTACTTGGGGAAAGAGTGGCCGCACCGAGAGGTTATTGCAGAAATTATTGCTGCGGAACCTTATTTGCAATCTACTTTAGGTGTGTTGCCTTCCACGCCGGAAATTAATCAGCACAACTTGAATTATTACGGTGCTTTGGCGAATTTTCAGGTATACGGGCGGCAGGTGGGAACTAATTTAAAAGAAGTGCCGCAAGATGTGCGATCGCTTTCTTGGTTTGTCACAAAAACAGGCCCGCAAGGTTCGATTCGAGAAAAAATTAAAAAAGCTCAAAATGCTGCGGTAGATACAATTGAAAAAGGTGAAGATTTTCAGTTAGAAAAAGCTTGGTTTTTGCCTGACAATACTAATCTAAATCTTTACCGCAAGCGACGGCAGCCTGTTGAAATACAGCCGTTGAATGAAGCGCGATCGCAAGTACAATTAGAGCAAGTTACTGTTACGGGAAAAGCGATTCCCGGAGTCGCACTGCCGGTTACTTATATTTGGTCTGGGCCTTGGCAGCAGTTGCAGTCTGGTTTAGTGTTGGTAACGTGGAAACATCGGCTAGCTAGTGATATCCTAGAGTCGGGACAAGCTTTAAGGATTTTACACGATCGCGCGATCGCCCAGGGAACTTTGCATCCGGGAATTCTGGAAGCAGATAAATTTGCTGTAGGGTTTCGAGTTGTCGATCGCACGGCGATGCTAACTCCTGCTAATATTGCACCGGGAAGTTACAACCTGCAAGCTACTTATCTGAACCGAAAAACCGGCGAAACTTATCCGCTCAAGGTGCCATCGGTAACAATTCAAATCGATGCCGAACCGATAAATATGCCTTCCCAAACCATTCCGGGGAACAAAAACGATCAAAAGTTGAAAATAGTCCCGACTCTTCCCGGTAACGAGGATAAGCCGGAGTTAGATTTGGTGACTCAATTGCGGGCGATGGCAGTTAATTTACCGAAAGGATTAACCAGTTTAGAACCCATATTCGAGCAGATTGGACGCATTAATCAGTACGATCCAACTCAAGATTATACAGTGCAAGCGGAACAAGCACTAGAATATAGGTTGAAGCAAGAACCTAACAATCTAGAATTCGCTTATGCTTTGGCATTTTCTCGGGTATTGCAGCAAAATGTCAAAAGTGCGATCGCAGCCTTAGAAAAAGTTACCAAACTCGATTCTCAAAACCCTTATGCTTATGCTTATCTCGCCTTCGTCCAGCTTTACGGATGGCATCCCCAAGCCGCTCAAAAAGCCTTAAAACCCGCTCTTGCCCTCAACCCCAACCTGCCAGAAATTAGAGTTTTAAACGGTTTAGCCGCTCTAATGCAAGGCAATCTCATCCAAGCGTGGCAAGATTTGCAATTCCTCAAACAGTTGAAAATTTAACAATTATTAGGAATACCCAAAATGTGGTTTTACGCGCTATTTATAGCAGCAAAGTGCGGTGTACTTCGCCCTACTAACTTCCTTCTTCCTTCTTGCTAATGACATCAAATCCGGTAGCATTGGGATGATATATAGCAATCCTAAATGATTGTTGTAGGGACACGGCACTGCCGTCTCCCGGACACGGCACTGCCGTGTCCCTACAGATGGATTTTGGGGAAATCACATTTATGTTCGCCGCACGTGATAATGATTTAGGATTGCTATATAGCCTTTCAAGCGAAAGATGAGGTACTGTCGGGAATAGGGCATAGGGAATAGGGCATAGGGCATAGGGCATAGTGCATAGGGCATAGGGCATAGGGCATACCTCACTTTTTTGAGAAAGGCTATAGTGCGAGAGTCCCCGCTCGCGAAGTCGATAGCGAGCGGGGACTCTCGCACTATCAATGATTAAAAGATATAATTCCGACGCTATCGGAAACGATATGACCAATAACCAATAACTAACAACCAATAACTAATAACAAATAACCAATAACAATAACCAATAACCAATAACCAATAACCAATAACCAATAACTAATAACTTCCTCATGAATCAACTAAGAATAGTCTCTCTAATTCCCAGTGCCACCGAAATTGTAGCAGCTTTAGGATTAACCGATGCCATTGTCGGCCGTTCCCACGAATGCGACTATCCCGCAGAAATCCAGAATTTACCTGTTTGCACTCAGCCTAAATTCAATCCCGAAGGAACTAGCAGCGAAATTCACAACCGCGTCACAGAATTGTTGCAAAATGCGCTCAGCGTCTATAAAGTAGAAATAGATACTTTAGAAAAATTGCAGCCAACTCACATCATTACTCAAGCTCAATGTGAAGTTTGTGCTTGTTCTCTGACAGAGGTTGAACAAGCAGTCAGCACGCTGGTAAATAGCCAGCCGGAAATTATTTCTTTGCAGCCAAATTTGCTAGCAGAAATCTGGACTGATATTGGGCGAGTTGCTGCTGCTTTGGGTGTCGATGCTCAAAGTACGATCGCACTTTTGCAATCCCGCATCGATGCTATTATCTTAAAAACCGAAACATTAACCGTTAAACCCACAGTAGCCTGCATCGAATGGATTGAACCTTTGATGGCTGCGGGAAATTGGATTCCCGAATTAGTAGCAATGGCTGGAGGCGATTCGCTGTTTGGCATTGTCGGGGAACATTCCCCCTGGTTACAATGGGAATCCCTGGTTGAAGCTAATCCCGATGTGATTATTTTTATGCCTTGCGGCTTTGATTTAAATCGCACTTGCACCGAAGCAATGGCGATCGCTCAATACACAGAATGGCAAGATTTGCAAGCAGTCAAAACCGGGAAAGTTTACATAACTGACGGCAATGCTTACTTTAACCGGCCAGGGCCGAGATTAGTGGATTCTTTAGAAATTTTAGCAGAAATTATCCATCCCGAAATCTTCGATTTTAGCTATCGCGGTCAAGGTTGGCAGCCATTTTTGCCAGTACCTGCCGCTACTCATTAACACGCATAAACGGTTCGTAGTGCGGACTTTATTCCGCATTTTTATAGGGGACTAAATTCTGCACTACGAACCAATTTTAGATCGATATAAGATGGTATCGCGGGAGATTAATTGCCCGTTCCCTCAAATTCAGTTACATTAGGATACAAAAAATGCTAATCCTACATCCCATCGGGCGGCATCAAAACCTTGTCAATTACGTGAATAACGCCGTTGCTAGCTTTGATATCAGCTTTCACAACATTAGCGCCGCCGACAGTAACTTTGCCGGGAGCAACTACCACTTTCACAGGCATACCTTCAACAGTTTTAACCTCACCGGACTTCAGGCTAGTAGATAAAACCGCACCAGAAACAACGTGGTAAGTTAAAATCTTAGTAAGTTTGGCTTTGTTAGCTGGTTTCAGCAAATTTTCCAAAGTTCCTTTTGGCAAAGCAGCAAAAGCCGCGTCTGTCGGTGCAAAAACAGTGAAAGGGCCTTTTCCTTTGAGAGTTGTCACCAAACCTGCTGCTCCCAAAGCCTTTGTCAATGTCTTGAATTGAGCGTCACCAGATGCAATAGCGACAATATCCTTAGTGGCGGCCATTGGTGTCGGTGAAGCCATTGGTTTCATGTTTTCTGCAACTTGTTGAGTTGGAGTTGCATTCTTCACATTGGTGTTGGAGTTGATGTGAGCCCAAGCCGGGAAACCAATCAACGCGCTAGCGCCGATTACTCCTGCAAAACCTGTGAGTTGTTTCATCCAGCTAGGTACATTTTGATTTTTCATTACGCTTGTATTTCCTTATGACAATAAAACAGTGAACGTGAATTCTTATGTTAGCCAAATTTCCTCAAAAGATCAGGTTGGGAAAGGCTAAGGTAGAGATAAAATGAGCTGGAATTGTCGATCGCACCAAAACTTCCTTAATATAACGCAAACTTACGGAAAAAGCGTCAACCGCTAAATCGGTAACTCAAAACCTCAATCACCGAACCGGTTTGGGGCAAGTCAGCAGGTTTAATCGAAATCGTGTCATTATTCAATCGGCGCACCGGCGTACCATCCATCAGCGCCAAGAAGTCATCTAGTGGCACCAAATCGCACGCTGCTGCATCGGCGGCTTGGGTTTTGTAATGCGTGGGAATCACCATCTTTGGTTTGAGAATTTGCAAAGTTTGCTTGGCTTCCGCCGGAGTGTAAGATTTCGGCCCTCCGCCCACGGGAATCAGCACCAAATCCGGCCGCCCGATTAAGATTTGTTCTTCAATGCCGATCGCGCCAGCAACTCCACCCAAGTGTAAAATCTTAATACCGGCTTGCTGCCAGAGCCAAGCCACATTGATCCCAAATCGCCTTCCGCCCTCCCGGTCTTTTTCCGTGCGAATCCCTTGAATCCTCAGCCCGTTCGATCGATAAGCCCCAGGCTCGTACAAAAGGCCGGGATTGCCCGAAAATCCGTCCACCGCCCCTTCATCGAGCAATCTGCTGCTAATCAGAATCAAATCAGTGGGTACTTTGGGAGAACGATAGCCAGCCGTACAGCCCAGGGGGCGAAAAGGATTCACCAGCACCCTCGCACCGCCACCGGCGAACAAAAAGCAAGTGTGGCCCAACCACTGAACCGATAAAGAATCAGCAGTTTGAGCTTGATAGCTTTCCCATCCAGATGGTAAACCAGTTGCTATAGCGGCTAGCAAACCCGTCTGTGCGTAACGTATTAATTGTCGCCGTTTCATCTTGTGGTTGCGGTTGTCGGGTGTTGGTCGTCTGTTGTTATACCACAAAACACAGTGAGTCGATTTTCGATTTTCGATTTTAGGTTTTAGATTTATATTGTGTGCGATCGCCCTGACAGCACTACAATATGGATCGCACGCGCCAACCGCAGCGATTTCTTCCTGCTTCCTCCCATCCCTTACATCCGTTACAAAAGAAGCGGACGTACTTGCTTCTTACAGTCTTTCTAAGAAATTTCGCAATAACTGCTTTCCCGAAGCAGTCAAAATACTTTCCGGGTGAAACTGCACCCCTTCAATGTGGGGATATTCCCGATGGCGCACGCCCATAATCGTGCCATCTTCAACCCAAGCCGTAATTTCCAAAACCTCTGGGCAACTCTGCTTTTCAATTACCAAACTGTGATAGCGAGTTGCAACCATCGGCGATTCCACTCCCACAAAAACTCCTACTCCGGCGTGTTCTACCTGAGAAGTTTTGCCGTGCATCAACACTGGTGCAGAAACAATTTTGCCGCCGAATACTTGACCGATACTTTGATGTCCGAGACACACGCCCAAAATTGGCAGAGTCGGCCCCAATTCTTTGATTAATTCTAGAGAAATTCCCGCATCTTCCGGCCGCCCCGGGCCTGGAGAAATCACTACGGCTGCTGGCTGTAATTGTCGAATTTCTGCTAAGGAGATTTGGTCGTTGCGATAGACTTGAACTTCGCTGGCTACGGGCAAATCGGCACCTAGTTCTCCTAGATACTGTACCAAATTGTAGGTAAAACTGTCGTAGTTATCGATGACTATAATCACGGGTTAAGTTGGATTTTAGGTTTTAGATTTTAGATCTTAGATTGAGTCGCTGCCTGAATGCAATAGTTTGAAGATTTTAGATAGATGCCGAAGATAAAAATAGCTGCAATATGTACGAATAAAACTAAAAACCTCAAATTGGTCATCTAAAACCTAAGATTTGCCTTACCCAATAAGTTACGGACGGACGATCGCAATTTGCACCACTTCCCACAACGGAGGAAGCAGAAGTGCACCAGCGACTATCGCCGCCGCCATTGCCGATACCAGAACTGCTCCGGCAGCGCAGTCTTTGGCAATTTTGGCTAGTTCGTGGTAAGATTGCCCGACCGTTAAGTCTACCACCGATTCGATCGCCGTATTCAAAAGTTCCATTGCTAAAACTATACCAATGGTGACGCCGATCACAGATATTTCTACAGGTTTCAGTTGCAGATATAGCCCTAGTCCGATCGCCAAAGTGCCTATAAAAGTGTGAATCCGAAAATTTCGCTGAGTTTCAAAAGCATAACTCAACCCGCCCCAAGCGTATCTAAAACTCGTAGCTAAGCTTGATGCAATTTTCCAGGACAGTTCTCGCTTGTATTTCAAGGCTTTTTTCGGTTCGTTGTCTGTCGCACTCGAAGAGTCTTGAGGCACGATCGCAATGTGTGCAATGTTTGATGAAATAGAGGGTCGCTCTAGTGTCATAAATAACCAACTTTAAGTTACAGAGATGAATGAAAGCTAGACTTTTCAAATTTACTTAATCAAGTCTAGTTAACTTTCCTAAGTTTTTACTAAAGTTTTGGTGTAATTTCAGAAAGTTATGTTGGGCTTGATGTGATTGGTTAAGTAACCATCAACTTCAGCTATGCTGTTTGGATCTCAATATCGATCGCCCGTAGCAGTGTTTCTTGTCTGTCTAGCATTTGAGTCAGACTCTCCTCATCCGGGTGATCCCAGCCCAAAAGGTGTAGAAAACCGTGGGCTGCGAGCCAAGCTAATTCGGTTTTCAGCGGATGTCCTTGCTGCTGGGCTTGTCGCTGAGCCGTATCGATCGAGATTACGATATCACCCAAGTATAAGGGTTCAGAGGACTGCATTTCCTCTAGCTGAGGACAGTCTACCTCTAAAGCTGCGAAAGCTAGTACATCCGTCGGTCGATCGAGCTGGCGGTACTGGGCGTTGAGGGCTTGGATATCGGCATCGGCAGTTAAACGCAGGCTGACTTCGTAGCCTGGGGCGGATGGCACATCCGCCTCTTGGTTTTCCAGCCAAACGCTAAACCAATTTTCCCAAGTTTCCGTTGAAATTTCCCCGCTGGCTGCACTTTCAGGGAGGTTGGAACCGTCGGCGGACGATCGGGCTAGCCCATAACAGTCTTCGACGTTCACCTCAATTAGCATTTTCAGCATTTTTTGTCAAGCAATTTATTCAATTTTTGGGCAATTTCACATTGGGCAGGCTAATCGACTTTTTGCTTTTAGCTGGCAGATTACAGGAATCTGTAGAAGATTGCAACGGGTCGATCGCGCGATCGGACAAAAGGGCCCGCTATGGAACCCGCACAGGCGCGTGAGTGTGTGTATCGACGAGGTTTCCAGCGCCCGGTGTTCTAAGAGTTGAAATAGCGATCGAGAAAAGCCAAACCGACGAGTACGCCCAAAAGTCCGGCCGCCGTCAAAGCAAAATGAAACAAAGAAGTCGCGCGCTTGCGAACCATATTCCGCATCGCCAGCTTGACATAACTCGGTGGAGGTGCATTGTTTGTCGGCGCTGTCGGAGTTTCGGCGGCGAGCTCTTCGGAGGCGGGAGTTGTGGAGGGAGGTTGACTCATAACGGTTAGTTTAGAAGGTTAACAGAGGGGCTGCTGAAGACAGACTCGCCACGATGGTAACAAAAATGTAACGTTTTGTGTAGGATTTTTTAGGTCTCAGACGGCAGGAGGCTGGTTTCCCGCAACGCCAGAATCAGCCCAAACAGCATCGGCTTCCGACAGCGGGGGCATTAACTGGGCCGTATAATCGAGAGTAATGTCATAGGCGGCGCGATCGTACACTGTATTCAACAGCGCCTGCAAATCTACAATTGGTTCCACATCGCCGCCGCGCAAAGGCAAAGGAAAACAAGGAATCGCATCCTGTAGATTAAAAACGTATAAATCCGCCCTAGGTCTTTGATTGCTCCGACTCACCAAAATCCGATAATGAGCTGCAATATCATTGTCCAAAACCGGGAGAGGTTCCCAACCCCGCAACAAATCAATCTCCACAAAATTAGTGCGACTTCCGAATATCTTATCCCGCTTTTCCTCATACATTTCGCGCCCTTTTCCCGGACGTTTATTAGCAGGTGAAAGAACTTCAATCACCGTCACAACTTCCTTAGTTGCCATATCTATCACCTCCAAATACCCTTCTCTCACCTCCTCAGACATCGCCAATCTTATTTTCACAGGTTCAGTAGTTCGTGTGGCGACAGCTACATTCGATGTACTTGGATTTCGGGAAACGGGATTGCACAGGATAGATATATCAGCAGGCATCCCGACTAACAGAGATTGTTCTCCCTTGAGTTCATAAATGCGCTTTTCAATCGCCACTCGATATTTGGGCACCAGTTGCGGAACCAATGACTTCTGAATCATACCAATCAGCAAGTGATGTACTTCTGGCCAAAAATCAGGACTTTCTAAATAAGGATTCATCCCCGGAAATGGATTAGGCATTGATTTAACTTTTGTTGATTTAACTACTTAGGACTTGTGAAGGGGTAGCCTGAAACCGGGTTTTTGCTCAGAAGACACGTTACAGCCCGCAAAAACCGCAAAAAACCCGGTTTATGAAGATTTTGATGCGTCCAGCCACTGTTATCATCCCCTCAATTCCCTCTCCCGCAACAAAGCATCCGCCCAAGCAGCATCGGCTTCCGACAGTGCGGGAAGGGCTGCGGCGGTGTAATCTATTCTAAAATCATAGGCGGCGCGATCGTAAACCCCATTTAATAACGCTTGTAAATCTACAATTGGTTCCACATCGCCTCCGCGCAAAGGCAAAGGAAAAGCCGGAATTGCATCCGGTAGATTAAACAAATACAAATCAGCCGCGGGGCGACAATCTCCCCGACTCACCAAAATCCGATAACTTCCCTCAATATCATTCCCAAAAACAGGCAAAGGTTGGTAACTTCGCAGCAAGTCAATTTCCACTAAGTGCGATCGACTTCCGAACACCTTATACCGTTTTTCCTCATACATCTCCCGCCCTTTGCCGCGCTTGTTAGTCGGCGAAAGCACTTC
The DNA here is from genome assembly GCF_036700765.1 of Microcoleus sp. S1D4. Lineage (NCBI taxonomy): Bacteria > Bacillati > Cyanobacteriota > Cyanophyceae > Oscillatoriales > Microcoleaceae > Microcoleus > Microcoleus sp. S1D4. The sequence goes on along the minus strand of NZ_JAUBPP010000019.1, from coordinate 95,936 downwards.
TATTACTGTAACTACTTTCTTAGTTTCCTGTTCTATTACCTGCAAATAACTTTCTCTAACTTCCACCGTTGTAGGCACTCTCACTCTCACAGCCGTCACAGGCGGCGACATGACAGCAACATTTCCAGTGCTAGAAGTTGCTGGAATTGGCGATCGCTGCACGGCCACATCGGGAATACCGACCAATAAAGCATCTTCCCCGCTGATTTGATAAATTCTTTGTTCGATGTCCACTAAATACTTAGGCAGCAGTTGCGGAGTCAAAAAATCTGCGATCGCCACTATCAACCGATTGTGAACCGCCCGCCAAAAGTCAGGACTTTCTAAATAGGGATTCATCCCCGGAAATGGATTAGGCATAGTAATATATTGTTGAAATTTTCCACTACATTAACCTCTCAATCCAGTCTCCCGCAACAAACCATCAGCCCAAGCAGCATCGGCTTCCGACAGCGCAGGAACGGGTTCGGCGGTATAATCGATTTCAAAATCATATCCCGCGCGATCGTATACTTGATTAATCAGCGCCTGTAAATCCAAAACAGGCTCTACATCTTCTGGACGTAAAGGCAAGGGAAATGCAGGAATTGGATTGGGAAGGTTGAATAAGTATAAATCTGCGATCGGACGTTGATTGCTGCGACTGACTAAAACACGACAGTCGCTTTCATTGGAATCTCCCAAAACTGGCAAAGGTTCCCCACCTCGCAACAAGTCTATTTCGACTAAATGCGTACTGCTATCAAATATTTTCTTGCGCTTACTGCCATACTTTTCTCGACCTTCCCCTCGGCGTTTATTTGCAGGTGAAAGCACTTCAATAACGGTAACAACTTCCTTTGTTGCCATGTCGATTACTTCTAAATATCCTTCCCGAAATTCTTCCGACACTGGGATTCTAACTTTTAGAGGTTCCACAGTTCGGGAAGCGACAGCAACATGAGATGATACTGGATTTGTTCGATAGCGTTTCTGTTGGATAGAGACATCAGGAATCCCTACCAATAGAGAAGTTTCACCTGGAATTTCATAAATTCGCTTTTCAATAGCGACGCGGTATTTTGGGTGTAATTGCGGAGTTAGTGACTCTTTAATCGCACTAATCAGCAAGTGATGAACTTCTGGCCAAAAGTCAGGATGTTCTAAATAGGGATTCATCCCCGGAAAAGGATTAGGCATAATCGTACCTCCCGTTGATTACTATCATTTTAGCAAACAGATTAGAAAAACGCAGACAATATCAAACTATCATCTGCGTTAATCCGCCTTCATCTGCGGTTAAAAAAAACTAAAAATCGCCGTAACTGCTAATAGCCCTCTGCAACCTCCCAATAACTTCATCAACCGAAATCGCCCCCAACTCCCCAGAAGCACGAGTCCGAATATTCAAACTATTAGACTCAACCTCCTTCGCACCCACAACACTCATCACCGGAATTTTATCCTTCTCAGCATTGCGAATCAACTTGCCCAAACGCTCGCTATTCTCATCAGCTTCAGCGCGAATATTTAGCGCCTGCATCTTCGCCGCAACTTCCTTCGCAAACGGCAAAAACTCCGCGCTCACAGGCAACAACCGCACCTGAACCGGCGCTAACCACAGCGGAAAATCCCCCGCGTACTGTTCGATTAAAATCCCGATCAAGCGCTCCAAAGAACCGAAAGGAGCGCGGTGAATCATCACCGGACGCTTGCGAGTGCCGTCTTCAGCGACATATTCCAAATCAAAACGTTCTGGCAAATTGTAATCTACCTGAACAGTTCCTAATTGCCATTCTCTATCCAAGACATCTTGGAAAATGAAATCTAGTTTAGGGCCGTAAAAAGCCGCTTCCCCGATTCCTTCAAAATAATTCATTCCCAAAGTTTCCACCGCGCGGCGGATTGCACCTTGCGCCTTTTCCCAAGCTTCATCGGAACCGATGTATTTCTCTAAATTTTCTGGATCGCGGAAACTCAAACGCGCCTTAAAATTCTTCAGTTGCAAACTCTTGAACACTGACAGAATCAAATCCACCACGCTCAAAAATTCAGCATCCAACTGTTCCGGCGTGACAAATAAGTGGGAATCATCCACCGTAAAGCCGCGCACTCTGGTTAAACCGCCCAATTCTCCCGATTGTTCGTAGCGGTAAACTGTGCCGAATTCGGCTAACCGCATCGGCAGTTCGCGATAGGAACGCAGTTCGCTTTTATAAATTTGAATGTGAAAAGGGCAGTTCATCGGTTTCATCACAAAACCCTGTTCGTTGGCTGCCGCTTCTGCATCCTCCGCCATCAGCGGAAACATATCTTCTTTGTATTTCTGCCAATGTCCAGAAATTTTGAACAAATCGACTCTGGCGATGTGGGGTGTCACAACTTGCAAGTAGCCGCGCTTGATTTGTTCTTGTTTCAAGTAATCTTCTAGAATACTTCTCAAAATAGTGCCTTTGGGTGTCCACAAAGGCAAACCTGGCCCAACTGCATCGGCAAAAATAAATAAGCCTAATTCTTTGCCTAATTTACGGTGATCTCGTCTTAGGGCTTCTTCTTTGCGGTGCTTGTAGGCTTCTAGCTGTTCGGGTGTTTCCCAAGCTGTGCCGTAAATTCGCTGCAACTGAGCTTTGGTTTCGTCGCCGCGCCAGTATGCTCCGGCGAGACTTTCTAGCTCGATCGCCCTTCCGTTGATTTCACTGGTATTATCCAAATGGGGCCCAGCGCACAAATCCCACCATTCGTCACCCAAATGGTAAAGAGTAATCGGTTCGATCAAACCTGCCAAAATTTCTAATTTGTAAGGTTCATTAATCTCCTTAATTCTGCGTTGGGCTTCCTCGCGGCTGACTTCTTCGCGAGTTACAGGTAATTTGCGGTTGATGATTTTGATCATTTCTTTTTTAATTGCCTTGAGATCCTTTTCGGTAAAAGGTTCCGGGCTGTCAAAATCGTAATAGAAACCGTTTTCAATCCAAGGGCCGATTGTTACTTGAGCCTTGGGAAATAACTTCTGTACCGCCATCGCCATAACGTGAGATGTGGTGTGGCGAATTTTTTTTAGTTGCTCCGACTCGCTGGTGCGGGGCAACTGAATTTTAACGGACTCTTCTGGAGCGTTCATGGATTCTGAGCTAGACATCGGCTGAATTTAGCAATTAATGAGAGTTGCAGTTGCTTCTATCTTACTCAGAATGGGACTGCAACCGCTGACTTCCGGCTGGGGGACATTCCTGGAAATTACGGCAACTGCCCGTCAGGGTTGCAGCGTTTGTTCGGGGAGGCTGCCCGATTGAAACCGGGTTTTTTAATTTGGGTGCGGGCTGTAACGAAAGTATTGCGCGAAAAAACTTGGTTTTTAACAACTCGTGCGGCCAACTAATCTCGTTTCCGGTTGCATCGGAATAATAAAATCGAATCAACAGTCAACAGTCAACAGTCAACACTCAACAGCCAACAGTCAACACTCAACACTCAACAGTCAACAGCCAACACTCAACAGTCATGAGGAGTGCAACCAGAATTGATATAATTTGCCACAATTGGGGGATTTTGACTCAAAAATCGCCGCTCGTATGGTTAAGTTTATTCACGCCCACCTGCTAGTTTTTTTAAATCCTTGAATTATTGTTAATAATATGTTACAGATTGTAAAGCACGTTTAAGGTTAGAATAAGTAGATAACCCAATTTTTATTCATGCTTAATTCCAATTTGCCGGAATCAGAGTTGCTCAAATCCCTACTGGAACCGCTGTTAGAGGATTTTAAATACTGGTTCGAGCGATCGACCACTCTCTTAGAAACTGAGGAAATTCCCTTTCTGAGCGGCGAGGATCAATCCGACTTGCTGGCGCGAGTCAAACAGGCTCAGCAAGAAGTAGGCGCCGCTAGAGCTCTATTTCAAGCAACCGGAGGTCAAGTTGCAATTGAAACCGCAGCACTGATGCCGTGGCACAGACTGCTCGCCGAATGCTGGCAAGTATCGGCTCGCTTTCGTTCGTCGCAGTCAGCTCCCCGTGAAAAATAAGGAAGCGAGTTCAAGTTAAACTTGTTGTTAAATCCCAAACAAGAGGAAATGTCGCGGCCGATTTGAAAAGTTCCAACAGATTTCCAGTTAATAAGTTATTACTTGCTGAAACACGTTTGTAAACTGCTGTGCGGCTGTTTAGCCGGGAGGAAAATATCATGTTACACCTGCTTTATATTTTAGCTTTCACTGTTCTGGCCTTTCTGGCAGTCGGTAACTTAATCCGCAGTCTTGTCACGGTAGGTATGGAGTCCCAGCGCCCCCAACAATTCAGGGCAAATCATGGCTCCGCATCCTATCCTCGCTCTCAAGCTGTACCCCATCCAGAACTGTTAGACGAATACGGAAACGTTGTCAACGAGCCGCTGTTAGTGATGCGTTCGCTGACTGTCCAAGATGCCCGCGAACAATTAGATGCTCTCTACAAATCATCTCCCGGCGGCAGCGACGAAGGGGGCGAACGACGCTAATTTAATCGCAGTCGCAGCATTTATACTCAGAGTCGCTGGTACTGAAAAAAATAATTGGCCGTTAGTTTCTCGCTAACGGCCAATTTGTAGCGACTTTTGAGAGATACTGGAAAAATATCGATCTCAACTTACGGTCGATCCCTTTCCAGTTTTGTCAACGGCAAAAATGCACGTTTAAAGCTAGATGATCGTCCCTATTTCGCTACTGGCAGAACTTCTGCAAGCTTTGCCCCCACTGCGGGCACAAATTTATTTCAAATCTTCCATGACAGCGCTGTCTCACGCGATGGAAGACTTGGTTTTGACTGGCTCCGACGACGAACCGCTAGTGATTGCTAGTTTTCAGCGAGAACGCTTCTACCTGCAGGAAGCTCACCGCTATCGGCGAATTGCTGCTCTATCTTCTCAGGTATACGTGCTAGCAGTACCGGAAACTGAGTTTAAAAATTCCTCGGAACATTACGAAACTGTGGCGTTTGCACCGGAGGACACATTAAGTCAAGAGTGGCACTTAGTGGTGCTGGGGCAACACTACTCAACTTGTCTGATTTGTCAAGAAAAAATTGTGCCGATCGAGAATCAGGACGATCGCGGCCCGCTGTTGATGGATCAAGGTCGCAGATTTGAGGGAGTTTGGACGTTCGACAGGGAGGTAAGCTGCAAAGCTGCCGAATTGTTGCTCGATCGCATTGTCAAATATCGCCCGGAATTGGCCGAAAAGATCGATCGAGCGCGTACAACTTACAAGCTGGGAAAAAACACCAAAAAAAACAGGAAATCCGCGACTTCCCAAGCCACCAAACCAGAAAAAAGCGCGCCAAAAAACTCAAGAGTTCCCAATCCCAAATTGAGCGACGCTTTTACCAAACGCTTAGTAACCTATTTGCAATCAGGCCAGCACAAACTGCTGAAAGCATACAGCGCGATCGCCGCCCAGGAACGCAAAGAACGCCTCATAAACTTAATTACAACGGCAATGCGGCAGTCTCTCAACCCGCAAGAAATCGTCGAAGTCGCAGTGCAAGAACTGGGAACAGCTTTGTCAGCCAGCCGCTGTTTGATTTATCGCTGCAAAGCCGCAGATGTGTCGGTCAAAATCGATCGCGAGTTTTTGCGCCTGGGTGCTAGTTCTCTATTAAATCAGACTTGGCCGCTACAGGAAAATCCAATATGGAGCGACGCGGTAGCGCGGCAAGAGCGAGTTTACATCCAAGACACAGCAGAACACCCGCTGATTGTCAATACAAAATCTTTGGGCAAAATTGTCAAAAATTGGCAGATAGTCTCTTGGTTGATGGTGCCGGTGCTTTATCATGGGCGGGTTTTGGGCATGGTGGAAATGCACCAGTGCCGATCGACTTCGCCTTGGGAAGAAGACGAAATTGCTTTAGTAGAGGCGATCGCCACCCAGCTCGGAGCAGCCTTAATTCAAGCAGAAACCTACGCTAATTTAGAAGAACTCAACCAACAATTAGAAGCATTAGACCGCACTCGCAGCAATCTCATAGCCATCACCGGACACGAACTCCGCACTCCGCTATCGACGATTCAAGTATGTCTGGAAAGTTTGAACTCCGAGCCAGATATGCCCCAAGAATTGCGAACAATCATGTTAGAAACAGCCCTCGGAGATGCCGATCGAATGCGTAAACTTGTCCAAGATTTTTTAACTCTTTCTAACCTAGAAAGCGGACAAGTTAAATGGAATGTAGAATCGCTGACGCTGCAAGAATGTGTGGACTTGGCCCTCAGCAGCGTGCGATCGCGCGGCGGACTCGATCGACAGTTACCGGAAATTATCACCGAAGTATCCGCAGAATTGCCATTAGTGCTAGCAGACGGCGAATGGTTAGTGGAGGTGCTGTCCAAACTCCTAGACAACGCTTGCAAATTCACCACACCGCAGGGAAGCGTCACCATCAGAGCCAAATGCAACGGTTCTGCGATGGTGGAAGTGCTGGTCGCCGATACGGGGCGGGGAATCGAGGCGAATAGCTTGAAAGTAGTGTTCGATCGATTTTATCAAGAAGAAGGAGCATTGCGGCGCAGCGCCGGCGGTACCGGTTTGGGATTGGCAATTTGCAAGCAGATTGTCGCCGGCTGGGGCGGTAAAATTTGGGCAGATTCCCCAGGAAAAGACCGAGGAAGCGAATTTCACTTTACTATTCCAATTGTTTACAATCAATTGACAAATTAAACCATAATAAAAACGGTTTAATCCTTCAAAATGCGAGTTCTCTGATTGATGCGAACTCGCATTCCGAACAATCAAACCGTTTTTGTAATGCGTAATTCAACGAAAATGACTAATGATATCAATTCCGGTTGCACTCATACATGATGTTAACAGTTAACAGTTAACTGTTGACTGTTAACAGTTAACTGTTGACTGTTAACTGTTAACCGTGAATTTACTATTCCGATGAATAGAGGATTTGATATGACTAATGACCAATGACTAATGACCAATGACTAATGACCAATGACTACTGACTACTGACTACTGACTACTGACTAATGACCAATGACCAATGACTCCCCTACATCGGAATACCAATCGCAAACTCTGTCCCCGATTCTAGCGAAGACAAACATTCCAAAGTTCCCCCATGTTTTTCAGTCACTATCTGATAGCAAATAGACAGTCCCAATCCCGTACCTTTACCTTCTACTTTCGTTGTAAAAAACGGCGTAAACAATTTTTTTCTTACAGCTTCCGGCATTCCCAGCCCGTTGTCAGCAATCCGAATCACAATCTTGTCAATTATTTCCGGTTCTTTCTCGCAAACTACCGCCGTAGAAATTAGAATTGTATTCGGATTTTCTTCAATTTCAGCGTAAGTTTTTCCCGCGTTAGCTTCTTCAAAAGCATCGATCGCATTAGCAATCAAATTCATAAATACTTGATTGAGTTGTCCGGGATGGCATTCTAATTTTGGCAAATCACCGTAATGTTTAATAACTTTAATAGCCGGCCTGTTGTTTTTCGCCTTGAGCCGGTGAGACAAAATCATTAAAGTAGTTTCAATACCTTCGTGGATGTCAACTGCTCTTTTGTGCAGAGTGTCGGTGCGGGAATAGTTGCGTAGAGATTGCATAATGTCGCGGATGCGATCGATTCCCATCTTCATTGACTCCGCAGTTTTGGGCAAATCAGCTAATAAATACTCTAGCTCTATCGATTCAATTTCCTGTTCAATTTCTGTTCCCGGTTCGGGAAATTTTTCTTGATAAAGATTCACCAAATTAATTAAATCAGCAATATATTCTTGGACGTAGTGCAAGTTCCCAGAAATAAAGCCAATAGGATTGTTCACTTCGTGAGCAACTCCAGCAACCAGTTGTCCGAGTTGCGAGATTTTTTCAGTTTGAACTAATTGCGCCTGAGTTTTTTGCAGTTCCATCAATATGTTTTCTAAATTTTCAGCTTTCTCTCTCAGTTGAGTTTCTGATGTTTGCAAAGCTTGTTCCGCTTGCTTGCGGTGACTGATATCGCGACCAATTGACAAAGCATGGGGTTTCCCTTTGTATTCAAAAAACTTGGCTCTTATCTCAAGATCGAATTCTGTACCGTCTTTTCGCAGCACCACAGTTTGACAATAAAATTCTTGGCGCGAGATGATGGTTGCGATAAACTCATCGAACAGATGTACGTAATTTGGGTGCTGGACATCGAGGGGACTCAAGCTCAAAAATTCCTCCCCAGAATAACCGTACATTTCGCAGACTACCGGGTTGACTGCCACAAATTTTCCGGTTTCCAAATCTACTAAGGTAAGTCCGTCTGCTACGCTCTCAAAAATAGTGCGGTACTCTTCTTCTTTTTGGGCGAGTTCGACTTGGGATTGTTGTAAATTTTCTAGGGATTCAGCTAATTGGCGGGATTGATTTTGTTCGCTAGCGTACAAGCGCGCATTTGCAATGGCAATTGCTGCTTGTGCGGTCAACATTTCCAAAAGTTTTAACCCTTCTTGGGTGAAGGCTCCGGGCACGAAGTTATTTTCTAAATAAACTATACCGATCGACTTTCCTTGATAGACTATTGGTGCGCACAAAACCGACTTTGGTTGATAATGTTGAATGTAGGTATCAAAGTGGTAAAGTGTTTCTTTAGCTGCATCGATTAGCACCAGCGGTTCCTGAGTTCTAGCGACGTAATTAATGAGGGAAATAGGAACTTGGCAGTTGTTTTGGATTTGGTGCAATTCTTCAAATATTGCATAATCGGGCCGATCGCTATCCGACACTTCAACAAACAAGTACCCGTCTCGTTCTAAAAGAATGCAGCCGGTTTGGGCTCCCGCATTTTCTAAAATAATATGCAGCAGTTTTTTTAATAATTTTTCTAAGACAATTTCGCTAGAAATAGCCTGGGAGGCTTTAATTACTGTTTTTAAGTCAAAAATATTGACATCAGCGGCTGTATTTGCAGTTCTAGTTATCGTTGTCGGAGCATCGCTGATTTTGTTAAACCAATCGAGATAAAATTTTTCTAGTCGATCGACTTTGGCAGTTGCACCCCACTCTAGATAGCAAAAGCGAGCGTCATTGAGATATATTTTAGCGAGATTGTAACGATTTTCTGCTAGATAAAATCGGGAAGCTAATTCATTGGCGAGGGCAGCATTTTGGACGAAGCCATGTTTGAGCGCGGAGGCGATCGCCCGATCGTAATGTTGCGCTGCTGTGTAGCTGTCTCCTGACAACCTCGCGATTTCTGCCTGAATTAATGAATATTTGTGTAGGTAATTTGCAGGGGAATGCTCTGCAAAATCTCGAAATTGGTCTCGACTAATATTGAGCTGTTTTCGGTAGAGCTTGGACTCGATATCGTTGGCTGTTGTGCAAGCAGCAGCTAGGGCGATCGCGTGATGGAAGCAAAAAACGGGATTGACAAAATGTCCTGCGCCGCCTTTCAAAAATTCTGCACCTGCGAGGGCATATTCTAATGCCCGATCGACCTCGCCAAACCAATTAGCTAGGGTGAGCTTGTAAAGATAAATTACAAAAGCAGTGGTAAGATCGGCAGAGGAATTCGCGAATGCTAAAAGCTGCTGTTCGTCGATGAAGGTTTCCGGTTCTAGGGCGGTTGCTGCTGGGGTGGTGAGTTGGGCGATCGCATTTTTGGTCAGCAAGTGATAAGCTAACATATTGCGATCGACCTTTGAGAGCACGGGAATAAATTTATCAGCAATTTCCGTAGATTTAGCCAAAGATTCGTTGCCAAAAAAGCCGATCCAAAGATAATTAATCGAAGCGTATCCCGACCATTGATAAGCACCTGTTTCTAAACCGCTACTGAAAGCTTTTAGTATAAAAGGCTTGCACTCATCAAGATATTTCATGTAATGTAAAGTTAAAGCCCCCCACATATGGAAAATACCAGCACCTAACTCTTTATTATCCCAGCGTTCGTAGAGGTTGAGCGATAGTTTTCCGGCGCTGCTACCAGCCTTGATTTCGCGATATTTGTTGACCAAAGTAAAGGCGTACAAAGTGTAAGCAAAGGCGGAAAATTGAGAATTGCCGTACAGTATGCTCGTTTGCACAAACTTCATCGCGCAGAGATATTGAGCGTTGGGACTGGTAAAATAGGCGATCGGGAAAAGTTCTTTCAAAATCCGGTGAGCTGCCAGTTTGAGCGGATCGGTAAGTTCTGGTAAATATGCCAATCGATCGATCGAGCCGCCAATCATCCTCTTCGTCTCGACTAATTCACTGGCTAGAAAATCATCATCCGGGTACGGCTCAATATCAATCCCCAAAGAATTTAAGGATTCAATCGCTAACTGATAAGCAGCAGATAAATCATTCTTCATCCGCAGACAAATTATTTTTAATTCTGCGATCGAACACCGTTCTAACAAAGTCTGAGATAGGGGTAAAATCCTGTCAAAAATAGCTAAAGCTGCATCATTTTTGCCATTCAAATATTCCGCTTTACCCCGTTCTAAATGTAGCCTCAAACTCAAGGCATAATTATCTTGCCAACTTGACACAGGCAAACAGTCGCACCCAGCTTGAAAAAAAGTAAGTGCATCTTCAAAAGCCGAAGCAGCTTTGGCAGTTTTCCCTGCTTGTAAATTTAATGCTGCTAATTCATAAAGTTCTTCAACATCGACAATCAACCCGCGAGCCAAGTTCAAATGATTGACAATATAAAAAATCTGTTTTTGGCGTTGGGCTTCATTGCTTAAGGTTAACAACAAACGTCCCAGCTTCCAGTGCACAGATTGTTTTTGCGAGTCAGGAATCATCACGTAAGCGGCTTGTTGAACCCGATCGTGTAAAAATTTATAGCGCGCTTTGTCGGCTATTTCTCCCAAATTATTTAATTCCTGCTGCTCAAATACTTGCGGTAATCGGTAGCCACAACCTAGAGGCAAAATCAACCCTACTTCCAACGCTTCCCACAAATCTTGTGCTGTTTGAGTCAAAGATTGTTCGCTCAATACTGACAATATATCTAAACTAAATTCGTTATCTGTACAAGCTGCCAACTGTAAAATTCTCTGAGTCGGTTTTGACAAATTTTGAATCTTTTTGACCATTAAGTTGACTACGTTTTCCGAAATATTTTGCTCTTTAATTTTTTGAATATCCCATTCCCATTCGCCGCAGGTTGCGTTAAATACTAGCAGTTTTTCATGATATAATGAATTCAATAATTGCTTTACAAAAAATGGGTTGCCGTTAGTTTTTTCTAAAAGTAATTTGGCAAAATCTGCCGCTTGTTTGCACTCGCATTTTAAAGTTTCCGAAATTAATCGGTTTACATCATAAATTGCTAAGGGTTGCAGCCGAATATTGGTCGTCGGAATTCCTGTTTCCATAATTGCCTCATTTGCCAGCATAAACGGATGCGTCGGGCTTACTTCATTATCTCGATAAGCAAGAATTAGCAGAAAGTAAGGGTTTTTTGCAAAGCTATTTTTTTGGTATAAATTGATTGTTCCAGCATCCATCCACTGACAGTCATCGAAAAACATTACCAAGGGATGTTCCGCAGTGGCAATTGCTTGAAATAACTGCTGAATCACTCGGTAGAAGCGGTTTTTAGATTCAACTAAACCAAGTTCTGGTACGTCTGGTTGCTCGCCCAAAATCAGTTGTAATTCCGGGACGGCATCGATCGCAACTCTGGCATTTTTTTGCAAAGCGTTGAGTAAATCTTTTCGCCATTCTGCTAGCTGATTTGGGGGTTCCATCAAAATTTGCTTAACTAAGTTACGCATAGCTTGAGTGAGACAAGCATAGGGAATATTTCGCTTGAATTGGTCAAATTTACCAGAGGTGAAGTAGGCACGCTGCCGCGTTAAATTGGGGATAATTTCATGGACTAATGCAGATTTGCCGATGCCGGAGTAGCCGCTTACTAGGACAATTTCACTGCTGCCGTTGCTGACGCGACTGTACACTTGTAATAGTTGTGCTATTTGCGTTTCTCGTCCGTAGAGTTTCTTAGGGATTGACAACTGACTGAGAGTATCGACTTGTCCGGGAATAAAGTTAACAATTGTCCCTAACTTCTCGATTTGATTTTGGCAGCGTTCTAAATCTGCTAACAATCCTGTAGCTGTTTGATACCTGTCTTCAGCATTTTTTGCCATAAGTTTTGCCACAATTTGGGTCAAAACAGGGGGAATTTGTGGGTTGAATTGTTGTACGGGAAGGGGTTGTTTGGCAATGTGACAGTGTACGATTTCTAATGGGTCGCTGCTGGTAAATGGTAATTGTCCTGTCAGCAGTTCGTAAAAGGTGACACCGAGAGAGTAGAAATCGCTGCGGTAGTCTAGAGGGCGGTTCATCCGCCCTGTTTGTTCTGGCGACATATAGGCCAGAGTTCCTTCTAGGCGATCGAGATTTTTTAAGTTGGTTTGTTCTTTTCTTAACCGCGAAGCGATGCTAAAATCAGCAATTTTTATTTGCTTAGTGTGGGGATTTATGATAATGTTATCAGGTTTAATATCTTTGTGAATGACTTGATTTTCATGCAGAAATATCAAAGCTTTGGTGATGGGCACGACTGTGTTAAAAAAATCGACAAGGGATAATTGGTAATTGGTGGCACTCGCTGGTGGACTATTTGTTTGCCCTGCGGCACATTTTAGCCGATCGCCTAGGGTGTTTATCCATTGTTTGAGGGAGATTCCTCCAATATCTTCTAATACTAATACTAAGTGATTTTGATGCGTTTCGAGTCTATAAATTTTGATAATATACTGAGAATCGAGATGTTTGGCGATATTATATTCGTGTTTGAACCTGGCAATCTGTTCGAGGGTAGGATAGTCAATTTTTAAAATCTTGAGAATGACTAACTGTTTCTCTGCTGTCGATACTGCTCGGTAAATAACTGTGTTAGTTCCTTGGTGAATGAGTTCTTGTAAGTTGTAACCTGAAATTTCCGAAGCTGGCAGCATAGTCGATCCTTCCCAGTTTATAATTAAGTTATTATTCTAGAATTTGACATTTCGATTCAAGATGAAAAGCGGGCGATCGCCTGGCCGCAAACAAGCCGGTTTGAAAGATATATCGATCGATCGCCCAATTTAAAAATTACTTACGTATTTACAGGTGTTTTTTATGTTCCCGGACGCAAAACAAACCGATTTCTACGAACAATAGTCGATAATTCCGAGAGATGCTTGACGCAGAAACCGGGTTTTTGGCCCCGCGTGCGTCTGGGATTGTTTAAATAGACTTCTCCAAGAATGGTTGTAAATCAGGCTCTTCGAGGCTGTTCTTTAAATGCTGTTCTGGAGATTTCTAATAAATCGAGCGATCGGGAAATTGCCGCTTTTGATTTTTCATTTTTGTTGTGTAAGTGTTGCAGGCTTTACATTAAATCTTACAACATCGCGCCGATCGCTGTAAATTAAGTTTATTAAAAATTAATAATAAAAGCCATAGGGTAAATAAATAGATTGTGATTGCGAGGAAAAGGAAAGCAATCGCAGAAAGATTGTATTTTTACAGTAGTCGAGCCGGACTGCTTTACCTGCATAAAAAATCAGATTGATAGATGGTTGCAATCTGGAGAATTTACTGAGATGTAAACTGTCGTTTTTTAGTGACGGCTGCGGAAATTACTTATATCAAAACTCTTTTTGTAGCAATACTTCGGACAGTTTTAGGCAGGATCGAGTATCTGAAACCCATGCTGGCTATAGTGCGGACTATTTTTTCAAAGTTTAAGTTTAGCCTTAAGTTTGAAAAAAAGATTAAAAATGCGAAGGCTTGCACTGTAAAGCTTACAGATGCTTTAAAAAACTGTCCGAAGTATTGTTTGTAGGGTGTGGCGGCAAAGATTGAGCAGATTTGCTTAAAAACTGCGTTTCTCAGTTTTAGGTGCGTAGGTGTCGATCGACTAACTCGATCGCCCGATGCACCTTAACATAAAAAAGTTTTCAGCGCCGAACCAGCCTCCTCCTCTAGCCTTCTCACCCTCAACCCTCACCCTATGAAATACACCTTTCAGGTGATGCGGCAGGCGCGGTGTTTATGTTTAGGATCGAAAGTATAGAAGCAGATTCAGGACGCGCTGGCTTTGTTAAACCCGGTGTTTAGGCAAAATTTCGGGTGTGGCGCTAGCGATGCTGGCGAGAATAAAGTTGGAAGGCGCACCAATCTTGATATCGCGTTTGTTCGATTAACCGCAATAAAATGCGATCGCGCGTGGGGACTTGCGGGCGTACTACAAACCATTTTTGTTGTGGTAATCGACCAGACATGATGTGATATCAATTCCGGTTGCACTCCTACATGATGTTAACGGTTAACGGTTAGCGGTTAACGGTTAACAGTGAATTTACTCTGCCGATGAAAAGAGGATTTGATATGAGACACTAAAAGTCGATCGAATCTGTTGAGACACTGCCATCGCCAGTGTTGATTCGCCAAAACTTGAGGATGCAAATGTTTCGCCCGGAAAAACTTTTTTACACAAAAAATACTCAAAGCTAGAGGTTACAAAATCGATTATGTCACTTAAAACTCGCATGAATTCTACCGAAGCTATCGCCAACCACCCGCAACTGCAATTAGGTTCTCAAGGTAAAGCCGTGTTGGAACTAGAACAACTGCTAACCAAGCTGCGCGTTTACCGGCAGCCTGCAAAAGGAATTTTTGACAAAGCAGTGGAATTTGCTGTGAAACTATTTCAGTTTCGGGTTTTCTTGCCGCCGGACGGTATTGTCGGGCCGCTTACTTGGCAGGCCCTTGATACTCAATCTCCGGTTAATATGCCGGTACTCAGATTCGGCAGTTCTGGGGAAGCAGTCGCTACTGTTCAGGAAGTTTTGAGGCTTTCCCAGCACTACAGTGGTGAAATTGACGGCCAATTTTATACTTTGACAGAGAACGCTGTTCGCGCATTTCAAAAAAGCTTTGGGATTGAGGCCGACGGGGTTGTCAACCGAGAAACTTGGACTGCTTTGAGTCAAATTCCGCGCGGTTATGACCCTCAATGGTTCTTGACTTAGGCTTGGTGCAGTAAATGGTGCGATCGCCCGTAGAGAGGAAATTGGGGGAATATGCGATGCTGCGGGTGCGCTACAAACACCCGAAGCATTGCGTTTTTATTGAGCTATTATTTGGGGAATTTGTATTTGATAATTCTGTTTTCTAAGTTGGGAAAAAATTACAAATTATCAATTATTAAATACTAATTAGCAATTATCAGAAAAGATCGATCGCCCAAAAACTGTTAACTTTCCTTACAATTTTGAGAACAGCGCGCAGTCTGAATGATAGGATGCCGTAAAATCCTTTGGATATATCTATGGCAGAAGAACTGACTGGACAACCCCCAATCTTCGGCGGCAGCACCGGCGGCTTGCTGACCAAGGCGCTAGTTGAAGAGAAGTATGCTATCACTTGGACTAGCCCCAAGGAGCAGGTGTTTGAAATGCCTACAGGTGGCGCTGCGATTATGCGTCAAGGCGACAACTTGCTGTATCTGCCCCGGAAGGAGCAGTGCATCGCTTTGGGCGGCCAGCAACTGCGGGCGAAATTCAAAATCTCGAACTACAAAATCTACCGCGTATTTCCCGACGGTTCTAATGAGTACCTGCATCCCAAGGATGGCGTGTTCCCCGAGAAGGTGAACGAAGGTCGTCCCTACGTCGGTAAGATTGACCGCAATATCGGCAGCAACCCTAATCCGATTAAGGTGAAGTTCACCGGTAAGAAAACCTACGAAGTTTAGGTTTTGAGCCAATCGCTGAGCTTGAAAAGGTAATAAGGCCCCAAAAGCTCAGTTAAGACCGATCGCCCGCAGGCCCCCCAAACAAAAAGGAGAAGAGTATTCTCTTTCCTCCCCATTTTTTTTGGTAATTGAGGGCGATAGAGACTGGAGAGTCTCAGTTTTGCTTTGTAGTGCTGTCCTCGATCGCTTGGTTCTACAAGCAAGCGGGGACAGCATTATAATAAAAAAAAGGCTTTTTCCCAATGCAGGAGATGCTCCCATCGAGACTCCGATCGAAGCAATATTTTTTAATAACTTTAGGGTTGATCTGACAGCAACGGGCCGCGCCCAACTGCTGCTAACTTCAAATATAATTAAAACTTAATCATTAATTAAAAATGAATGTCGCAATCAGGCGAGCAACACCAAGTGATATAGATGTTTGCGCTGGCATTAATTATGAAGCTTTTAAAGATATTTCCGATCGCCATTTCTTCCCTCACACAGATTTTATGACGGTAGAGTTGGCTGCCGAAATCACTCAGTTTTGGATTGAAAATCCCTCGTATTTCGGCATCGTAGCCGAGAGTTCCGGTGCGGTTGTCGGCTGCGGTTTTATGGACGAACGCAACCCGATTCGCGGTATTGGGCCCGTCAGTGTCGCAAGCGCTTTTCAACGCCGCGGCGCGGGACGAGAAATCATGAAAGCCTTGCTGGAACCGGGAAAAGACGCAGAGGGCATCCGTTTGGTGCAAGAATCTTTCAACATGGCTGCGCTGTCGCTGTACGCTTCTCTGGGTTTTGAGGTGAAAGAACCTTTCGTGCTAATAGAGGGGAAGTTTCGCAGCCAACCGCAATATGGGTTTGAGGTGCGGCCGCTGACTGCTGAGGATGTGGGCGAATGTCAGGCTTTGTGCGAAAAAGTATGCGGGTGCGATCGAACTTCCGAGATAGAATACGCCCTGAATCACTTTTCCCCCTTCGTTGCTTGCCAGCAAGGTCGGATTGTCGCTTATACTTGTGCGGTATCAGCTTTGGGCCACAGCGTCGCCCACACCGAGGCAGATATGCAGGCTTTGCTCTTGGGGGCTGCTGCGTACAGTTCCGAAGATGTGCTGGCTTTCCACTTGCCACTGAGATATGCAAGTTTGTTTCGCTGGTGCTTGAAAGAAGGACTACACGCCGTCAAACCGATGGCGGTGATGGCAGTTGGCGAGTACCAGCCGCCGCAGGGATGTTGGTTTCCGTCTTTTGTTTATTGATTGTAAGTAAATCCACTTAATTAAACATACAATATGTATAGATCAAAAGGTTAGTGTGTATTTCTTCTTTCTTCTTCTTCTTCTTCCTTCTTCCATCTTCCTGATGACGTTGTACGGAAAGCAGTTGCCAGTTGTCAGTAGTTATTTGTCAGTTGTCAGTTGCCAGTTGTTACCAATAACAAATAACAAATAACAAATAACAAATAACAAATAACTACTGACTAATGACTAATGACTAATGACTAATGACTTCTTCCATTTTCCTTCTTCCTTTTACTTTATGATGTTTCCCGACTTCTCACAATTTTCAGAACTGGCTAAACAAGGCAATTTTGTGCCCGTGTATCAAGAATGGGTTGCTGATTTGGATACGCCAGTGTCTGCGTGGTATCGGGTTTGTGCCGGTCAACCCTACAGTTTTCTGCTGGAGTCGGTGGAAGGTGGGGAGAAAATCGGGCGTTATAGTTTCTTAGGGTGCGATCCGCTGTGGATTTTGGAGGCTAGGGGATCTCGCACAACTCAAGTTTACCGCGACGGTTCCCAAAAAGTATTTGCCGGCGATCCGTTTGCAGCATTAAACGAGTGTTTGCAGCCCTACAAACCAGTAAAATTGCCACAATTACCACCGGGAATTGGCGGGTTATTCGGTTTTTGGGGTTACGAGTTAATTAAGTGGATAGAACCGCGAGTTCCCGTGCATCCGGCGGCAGAAAACGATTTGCCGGATGGGTTGTGGATGCAGGTTGATAATTTACTGATTTTTGACCAGGTGAAGCGGAAAATTTGGGCCGTAGCCTATGCCGATTTGCGGGAGGTTGGCGTTGATTTGGCTGATGCTTACGGCAAAGCGTGCGATCGCGTTTCTCACTTAGTAAATAAGCTGCAATCCCCGCTTTCCCAGCAATCTACTCTCATAGAATGGACTCCGCCGAGGGACGATCAAGATGTCGGTTCTACAAATGAAAATACAGAATTAGCTTACACCAGCAATATCACCCGCAACAAGTATTGTGAAAATGTCTTAAAAGCCAAGGATTATATCAAAGCCGGAGATATTTTTCAGGTGGTAATTTCCCAGCGGCTGGAAGCAGAATATAGCGGCGATCCTTTTGCACTTTACCGCTCTTTGCGATTGATTAATCCTTCTCCGTACATGGCTTATTTTAATTTCAGAGATTGGCAGATTATCGGTTCTAGTCCTGAGATTATGGTGAAGGCAGAAAACACTGCCGACGGCAAAAAGATTGCAACTTTGCGGCCGATTGCCGGCACGCGCCGCCGGGGCAAAACTCCCGAACAAGATGATGCTTTGGCTGCCCAATTGCTGCAAGATCCGAAGGAAATTGCGGAACACGTCATGTTAGTTGATTTGGGTAGAAATGATTTAGGCAGAGTGTGCCGAAATGGTACTGTCAAAGTTGATGAATTAATGGGAATTGAGCGTTATTCTCATGTGATGCACATTGTGAGCAATGTAGTGGGAGAATTGGCCGAGGATAAGACAGCTTGGGATTTGTTGAAAGCTGGTTTTCCTGCGGGTACGGTTAGCGGTGCTCCGAAGATTCGCGCGATGGAAATTGTGCACGAGTTAGAAGGTTGCCGTCGCGGCCCCTATTCTGGGGTTTACGGGTATTATGATTTTGAAGGACAGTTGAATAGTGCGATCGCAATTCGGACTATGGTTGTTCGTTCTTTAGATGGAAATAAGCATTCAGTTTCTGTGCAAGCCGGTGCTGGTTTGGTGGCAGATTCTAACCCGGATCTGGAGTATGAAGAAACTCTGAATAAAGCCAGGGGAATGTTGCAGGCAATTCGCTGTTTGAAATAGCAAGTTATAAGGACTAAAGCATTGGTGTCAACAATCGCCTAAAACTCTTTTTAACTCTCGTTTAGACGCGAGGCCTGATCCCCCTCGCATCCCCCTTAAGAAGGGGGACTTTGAGCACACTCCGGTTCCCCCCTTAAGAAGGGGGGCTAGGGGGGATCGAGACTCGGCTATCAACGAGAGATACAAATGCTTTTAGTCTTAAGCTGACACCAATAGATATAAAGTCCTGACTACAAATACTATCAAAAGAGGGAACTATGAATTTTTATATAGTTGATGTGTTTGCCGAGTCAAAATATGCTGGCAATCAGCTAGCTGTATTTTGCGGCGCTGGAGTTGCCGAGCTCTCAGAGGCCGAAATGCTGCTGATAGCGAGGGAAATCAATTATTCCGAAACCACGTTTATTCGATCGCCCGATCGGCGAAATAACGGCTACGACGTGCGGATATTCACGCCCAAGAAGGAATTGCCCTTTGCCGGCCATCCGACGTTGGGCACTGCGTTTGTGTTGCAGCAAGAGATAATTGGCGAAAAGGTCGATCGAGTAATTCTCAATCTAGCCGTCGGTCAAATTCCTGTCACCTTTAATTATCATAATCAATCGGCAGATATTTTATGGATGCGACAAAACCCGCCAACATTCGGTCAAGTTTTATCAGCCGAAACTCTCGCCAGCATCCTGAATTTAGAAATCGATGACATTGATGCAAAATTCCCGCTTCAAGAAGTTTCCACCGGAGTGCCGTTTATCATAGTACCGTTAAAAAACCTCGCAGCGCTCAAAAAAGCTCTAGTCAACCCAGACAAATATTTTGAACTGATTAATCACACAGAAGCCAAAGAAATTTTAATTTTCTGCCCGGAAACCTACAGCGACATTAATGATTTAAGCGTCCGAGTTTTCGCCCCTTCCCTAGGAATTCCCGAAGACCCGGCGACGGGCAGTGCCAATGGCTGTTTGGCTGGATATTTGGTAGAATATGGTTATTGCGGGGAAGCCAAGATTGATGTGAGAGTAGAACAAGGTTATGAGATTGGCAGACCTTCGCTGCTGCTATTGAAAGCTCAAAAAAATCAGGAAGAAATAGAGGTTTTGGTTGGTGGTAAGGTGGTGATGGTGGCGAAAGGAGAATTTATTTAGATTTATTAATGCGAAATTCTTAACTCCAGGTGAACGCAGATATAGCCTAGTCTCAGAAATATGACATACTCTCCGGCATAGGGCATTCCTCACCACGCGATCGAACCGCTATCTACCAATTTTAAAAGTTATACAACAGTATTTGTAGGGTGCGTCGCCATAGATCGTCCCCCAAAAAAATCGAAAATCTCCAAGCGACGCACCTCCTCAACAATATTTGAGCAAACAACTCTCTGTTTCACTCTGCCCAAAAGTTATATTTGAGCAAGATTTTTTTAAATTGGTATTATTCAACAGCAGAGACTTTTATTTACCCGGGGTGAACTTGTCAGCACTCAAATAGTTGGGCTTAATTTTAGTATGCCCGTCAATGAATTGCTAGCCTAAAAAAATGAGTTCAATTTAATTATTTTTCATCAAAATTGCTGAATATGAGGTAGCTCACATTCAGTGCGGCGTGTTATTGTTATAGTGAAAAAGTCATCCATACCAAATCCTTTCCCATGCTGCAAACATTTTCGCGGATTTTAAATGTATCCCCCGAGGATTCTGAAGCCATGCTTTCGCTTCCCTTAACTACCTTGCTGGAATCACCGGAGTTAAATCAAGTTTTGGGGAGTCTCGATACTGCTTTGCTAAAAGAAACTTTACCCACTGCTGGAGCTGTTTTAGCCAAAAAGCTGCCGCCTTTTTACGACTGGTTGCAAACAGAACTAGGAATTCAAAATGTCCCGGACAGTCCCGATCATACTACTAAATGGGTAGTGGATTTTTTGAAGAATCAAGAAAGTTTAACTCGTTTAGTTGAATTGCACAAATCGATTCCCAGCAAAGCATTAGAAAGATCGATCCCTCGCTTAGTTAGCGCTTTTGATGAGGTTGAACCCATCGCCGTTAAGGAAGAGTGGGAAAAAGCGATCGCAGCCCTTTGTCTGGTACTCGCCGTCGCAGCGCGGGAAAATCAGCCCTCTGCTACCTGAAGCAATTTGGTCTGAGTTTAAACAAAGCGACTTTTTCGGAAAATTTGCAATTGAGCCCGATCGATCTGAACGACTACCGGCTTTTTCTTGTTGAGGACGATCGCATTATGCCGATTTAACAACAGCCACTGGGCAAATATTGCCATCAGGACTCGTCTTTTGCGAAACTTACGTTCAAAATGAGCCCTTCGGACGATCGCCTCTTCTAGCTTGTAACAACAGTTTTCCCCTTTCTGGGAAATCACAAAAATTGTTCCCGGTATGTAATCGCCTTCATTTGCCCAGAAAGCATACCTTTCGCCTAAAGTAAAGTAGTGAAAAACATTGTTAGCGGTGGAAGTTTGAGCTAACTTTTCCGAAACGCCCACAGAATTAAAACTTACAGTACATCGCAGATAATTCGGGTATTTTGCTGCAATTTGCTGAGCAACTTTGCCGCCCAAACTTTCTCCGATGACATCCGGCGGATTTCCGCTGTGAAATTGCTGTTTTATCCAATCAATAGCACCCGCAGTTTTCGCCGCTTTTAACTGGCGTTCTAGTTTGGCCATAAATACATCGGGCGTATCTTCCAAAACGCGCTCGAAAGGATACCAAGAACCGTAGCCGCGAATCACGAGCACGGGCGGATTGTTCCCAGAAACGGGAAGGCGACTTTCAGCATAAAAACCAGTACCAGAGTCTTCAAAGACTTTTTCTATGATATAATTTCCATCCACAACTTGCCCTAGCTCGTGCCGAACGTAAATTGACGGATTGCTGGGTTTGAAAGTATCGTGTAGTTGGGGTTTGGCAAACTTTTCGTAGATAGCATCTAGCAAGTGCCTTCCTGTAGGGCGATCGACAAAATCCAATTGTATTGATCCGTACTAAACTAAAAACAATCTAAAAAAGGTTAATAGTCAGGACTAAAGTCCTGACTATTAACCTTGTGGAATTCTTACAAAACTCGCAAGGTACTCGCAATACTATCGACAGCTTCCATCGCGCGAATTTCAGCAAGCGCTTGTTGAAAATTACCTTCCTTCACATCGTGAGTCACCACCACAATTTCTGCTAAATTGCCGTGAATTCCAGTTTGCACAATGGACTCCAAACTAACTTTGTGGTTGCCAAAACAAGTCCCTAGTTTACCAATTACCCCCGGAGAGTCGCGCGTCAGAAAACGGGCGTAAAACCGAGTCACAAGTTCCTGCATTTCAGCAATTTTGCAGTAGTGTTGATGAGTGCAACTCAGCAAAGGATGGGGAATCGGAACAGTTTCGGTTTTCAGGATTGCCGCCACATTCAAAATATCCGATACCACCGCGCTAGCTGTGGGTCCCGCGCCCGCACCGCGCCCGTACAGCATCAATTGCCCGATCGCATCTCCCTCGATTAAAATTGCATTATAAACACCGTTGACACTCGCCAGCGGATGAGTCTTCGCCACCAAAGTAGGATGCACTCGAATCGAGAGGAGTTCCGCTTCTTCATCCCCATTTTGCTTGGAACTTTGGGATTTTTCCTCAGCAATAGCCAACAACTTAATCACAAATCCTAGCTTATCGGCATAGTCAATATCCGCCGCACTAACTTGTCTGATACCTTCGCAGTGAACATCGGCTAATTTGATGCGTCCGCCAAAAGCTAGCGAGGCTAAAATAGCAATTTTATCAGCCGCATCTAATCCATCTACATCCGCTGTAGGGTCAGCTTCAGCATAACCTAATTGCTGAGCGTCCGCGAGCACTTCGGCAAAGTCTGCACCTTCACTCTGCATCCGCGTCAGGATGTAATTAGTTGTGCCGTTAACGATGCCTGTGACAGTTTTGATGCGGTTTGCACCTAAAGATTGTTTGAGGGTTTGAATGACTGGAATTCCGCCGCCTACAGCAGCTTCTAACATTACATAAACGCCTTTTTCGTTAGCCGCGTCGAAGATTTCACTACCGTAGCGGGCGATAACTGCTTTGTTGGCGGTGACTACGTGCTTCCCGTTGGCGATCGCTTGCAGAATGAGCGATCGCGCCGGTTCCAATCCCCCAATCAGTTCTACTACAATATCAACTTTCGGGTCAGTTGCGATCGCCTCTAGGTCAGTTGTCAGCACATTTTCTGGCAATTGTAAAGACCGAGTTCGAGAAATATCGCGCACTCCCACCCGATAGATTTCCAATTCCTGCAACAGCGGATGGCGATCGTCTCGGGAGAGCAAAATCTCTGCAGTTCCCGCGCCAACTGTACCCAAACCTAGCAAACCAATTTTGAAAGCCACGACTTTGACCCGTTGAAACTCACTTAATCTACAATCATTGTATGACAACCGGGCATTCACAGAATAGCGAGAGCCCCGACTTATTAAATAAGCTGGGGATCTGCATGACTAATGAATCCAGAATTTACACAGCAATTTAAAGCTCCGCATCCATATCTGCTCCCATTTCTCGCAGCCTCTGCGCCAATCTTTGGGCACGCTGCCTTTCTAAATTAACTTGCTGTTCTAGCTGTTGATTCTGCTGTTCTAGCTGTTGTCGCCGTACAGATTCTTCTAGAATTAAATCTTCGACTAGCGGCGGACACAGCACTTCATCCACTGATAAAATAAATTCAGCGAACTGTACGGACTGAACAAGCTGTCCCGGCAAAAATTCCTGGTGAGAATAACTGCTTTCATTTTCGGGGCGGCTGCATACTCGTATTTTCGGTCGATTGGGGTCTACAATCCAATATTCGGGGATATCAATTAAATCGTATTCTGCCCGCTTGCGGATGTAGTCGTCCCGCCAATTTTGACTGGTAACTTCAATAACTAACAGCGGTTTTTCTTCAAAGTCGAGCACTGCGGAACCAGGTTGCGCGCAGACTTCCACAAACTCCGAGCGCAAATCACAACATCAGGAACGCGGGAAGAGTCTTCTTCAGTTCGGACTGCAGTAGTCACAATTGCAACTAGCGGTAGGTTGTGTGCTGCAAAGAAGCGCCGGAACTGGTCAACAAAAAATTGACAAATTTTAATGTAAATTCCTGTAGGTGTTGGAATTTCGATCAAATTTCCCCGATATAATTCATACCAAACACCTGATTCTCCCTGATAGTTCATATATTCTTCAAAGGTCAGTTTTTTGGTAGAAGTTATAACCATGTCAGTTATCTCCCTTTTTCGGTGAGCTTACTGTCTATTTTACACTTGTATTGGGTGAACAAGCTCCTGAATAGACTTGCATTGCATTCATTTACTTTCCTATCTTGAAATTATCTGCGTTAATCTGTGTTGATCTGCTTTGCATCTGCGGTTGAAGGATCGATCAAAGATTTATGTAATCTTGTTTAATGCTGAAAACAGTTTCACAAAAAAATGTAGGGCGAGCAAAGCCCGCCCTACTATTCAAATTAAATCAAGCCACACATTAATATGTTTCAACGTGCCAGCGATGCTGTTTTTTCAACTGCTTCTGATACGCTGTCCAGTCAACGTCATGCTTGCTAGATGCAGCAGACATTCCCTCGTCAATTCCGCCTTCCATTCCCTTCAAACCACAGATGTAAGTGTGAGTTTTGGGCTTTTGAACCAATTCCCACAATTCGTCTGCGTTCTCCTTAATCCGGCTTTGAATGTACATCTTGCCACCGTCAGCAGTTTTTTGCTCGCGGCTGATGGCATAAGTCAAGCGGAAATTATCGGGGAACTCGCGCTGCAATTCTTCCAACTCTTCCTTATAAAGAATGTTGGGAGTGTAAGCAACTCCAAAGAACAGCCAAGCTAAACCTTTGAACTTGTAATCGGGATTGTTTTCTTTGAACATCCGCCACAAATAAGCGCGGAAAGGAGCAATACCCGTACCGGTAGCCATCATAATTACAGTGGCATCTTCGTCTTCTGGCAAGAGCATTTCCTTGCCTACTGGGCCGGTGATTTTGACATCATCCCCTGCTTCCAAACCGGTCAGAAAAGTCGAACAAACGCCCAACACTTGTTCGCCTGTTTCTGGGTGTTTGTACTCTAGCCGGCGGACGCACAGCGAGACTGTTTTGTCGTCGAGGTTGTCGCCGTGACGGGTAGAGGCGATCGAGTAAAGCCGAATTTTGTGAGGTTTGCCGTTTTTATCCGTCCCATCAGGAATAATCCCGATACTTTGACCTTCGAGATAGTGTAACTTGCCTCCAGAAATGTCAAATTTGACGTGGCGGACTGTGCCTTCGCCGCCTTCTCTGACCAATTCTTCTGTAGAAATGCACTTACCAATATAGGGATTGGCCGGCTTGTAGAGGTTAACGGGAACCTGAACTTTTTCCTTGGCTTGAGTCATGGGCTTAGCTTTTTCTCCAGATTTCTGACTCTGTAGCCCTGCTTCTGGTGCAACTTTGCTATGAGTTTCGGGAACGCCGTTTAATGGGCGGATGCTGACGATTTTGCCACCCATGCGAGCAATTCTCCGCATTTCCTGATTCATGCGATCGTAGGGAACGGAGATAAACACGCTACCGCTACGGCGAATCGGGTGATTTGTTTGGTCAGTTGCTTTGCTCTGACGCATACCCTCCACTTCGTATACAAAGATGCGGCTGCCTGATTCTGAGTTGGCCGCTACACCAGATATGCTTGGGCTGTACATTTGTTGCTTGTCCTTCACGATACAGAGTTATAAAGAAAGAGAATGTGACGTTAGACTCAATTTACTTTTTTCTTAAGGCCATCTGAACTAATTGGCCGCGCCAATCTTTGGGCTTCGCCGTTGCGGGCGGGCGTGTCCCTTTTTGGTCGATCGCGCCTCCAGTTCCCCATCAGCCGAACATCACGCCGGCTATAGAGTCCGGCTGCGTTCAGGTGTTGACCTATAGCTATTGTTGTCTGCGTACTGCCAATATTTTACCCGATCGCGGGATCTGCCCCGATCGCTCCTTCTGATTTAGGGATTCGACAGAGGCCGATCCCGCGATCGGGAGAGGATTTCACTTATCAAAGGGAATACGGCATGGAAATATAAAACTTATAATAATGAAGTAAAACTTAAAGCACGATTTGATTAAATCACGTTGAGCTTGTAGTGGGCGGACGCATTCTGGTAAGATTAATCACTAAAGTTAGCATTAATAGCCAAAAAATTGGGGTACGATCCCATCCTATAAGGCAGGCGAGCAGGCAAGCCCGATCGGACGGGAATCGTGATGGAACTATATATTGTTGATTCGCCAGATGTAAAAATCCCGTCTCAACTCCATAGTCCAAAAAATCTCAAATAGGTTGAGGCATCAACCTAGAGGCGAGGCAAGATCGGACAAGCTGTGCTTGCCAGAAGCTGTTTGAATCCACAATCCCCATGCCTGCCAGGGATCGGGAGTATGTCAATTGCCTTCAAGATTGCTTGGGTCTTCCCTCGCAGGCAGTCAACTGACTCCTGTATGCTGGTGAGTGCTCGATCCGATCGGGGTAGCAACAAAATCGCACAAAGCCGGCACGCTACCTGCGGCCTTAAATTTTGTGGAATCTAGACTTGAGTTAGTAAACAGTGATTTTTTTAGAGGGAAACTATGACAAGTAAGCCGGATCGCGTGGTTTTAATTGGCGTAGCCGGAGACTCCGGGTGCGGAAAATCTACTTTTTTGCGCCGATTGACAGATTTGTTCGGGGAAGATTTCGTGACTGTAATCTGCCTCGATGACTATCATTGTCTCGATCGCAAGCAGCGCAAGGAAACAGGGATTACCGCCCTTGACCCCAGAGCTAACAATTTTGACCTGATGGCCGAGCAAATGAAAGCGCTCAAAGAAGGTAAGGCGATCGACAAACCGATTTACAACCACGAAACCGGTCTGCTCGATCCTGCTGAGCGGATAGAGCCGAATCACATCATCGTGATTGAGGGGCTGCACCCCCTTTACGACGAGCGAGTGAGAAATCTCATCGACTTCAGCGTCTACCTCGACATCAGCGACGAAGTTAAAATTGCTTGGAAAATCCAGCGCGACATGGCGGAACGGGGCCACCGTTACGAAGACGTGCTGTTTGCGATCAACGCTCGCAAACCAGATTTCACCGCCTACATCGACCCCCAAAAGCAATATGCTGATGTGGTAATTCAAGTATTGCCGACCAACTTGATCAAAGATGACAAAGAACGGAAGGTTCTGCGCGTCCAAATGATCCAACGCGAAGGCATCGCCAATTTTGAACCTGCGTATTTGTTTGACGAAGGTTCAACAATTAACTGGGTTCCTTGCGGTCGCAAACTGACTTGTTCCTATCCCGGAATTAAGATGTACTACGGCCCAGACGCTTTCTACGGCCAGGAAGTCTCGATTTTGGAAGTAGACGGTCAGTTCGAGAATCTCGAAGAAGTTATTTACATCGAAAGCCATTTGAGCAAGACTTCTGCGAAGTATGAAGGCGAGTTAACTCACCTGTTGCTTCAGCACCGCGAATATCCTGGTTCCAACAATGGAACTGGTTTATTCCAAGTGTTAGTGGGATTGAAGATGCGGGCGACTTACGAGAAGTTGACTGCGAAGGAATCGAAAGTGGCTGTTAGTGTTTAGAACCCTGATATGAAAGGTTTGAGAGGTGCAATTGCGCCTCTTTTTTTTGTAAGAAAATGAACTGCTCCAGCGCCAGAGGGCGCAGAGAATAGTTAGAAGAGGATTTTTTGAGGTAGAGAGGTTAAGAAGGTTTTTCCGGCTTCATTGAGGTCGCCATCTAGGGAAAAAGTTAAACTGCGAACTCGGATATCACCAATTTTATTGTTTAGTGGCTGTTTGAGGTCTTGCGGGTAAATGAGAATTGCATTTTTACAGTTTACTGCATTTGCGTAGGCAACTATTTGATGACGGTCACTACTGGCTACTTGATCTGGATTTTTGTATTTGGTATCGAGGACATACAGGATTTCATTTGTTTCAATATCGCGTAGAATTAAGTCAATTTTATCGCAATAATTTTGGTCATGTGTTACCGTGTGTTTTTTCTTGACAAAGAAGCCTGTTGGTGTATTTGCTTTGAGCCATTCAGCAACAAATTGTTCGTATAATTTAGCCATGTCTATGAGAAAAGGGAGCATTTCGCGATCGCCCTTTTCGTGACTCGGCCCTGTGTTATCTAAAAAAAATCGACATAAGGCGTGTAAAAGTTGATAATCTTGATTCAGACGGTGATAAGTGCGATCGATACAAGCTTCTGATTTAAAAGGTTTTAATGTGACAAATCCTTGGAGTGCGTGAAAGGCTTTTCGCACAGTGGATGAAACAGATTCACGGCACAAACCGCTGCGGCCAATGATGAAGAGTGTCCAAGCAAGAATTTGATTATCTTCGATATCCCCTGTTTGTTCGTTATAGTGGCATTTTAGTTTAACAT
The DNA here is from genome assembly GCF_036700765.1 of Microcoleus sp. S1D4. NCBI lineage: Bacteria > Bacillati > Cyanobacteriota > Cyanophyceae > Oscillatoriales > Microcoleaceae > Microcoleus > Microcoleus sp. S1D4. The sequence continues at coordinate 67,732 of NZ_JAUBPP010000019.1, read as the reverse complement.
CCCAAGGTTTTTGAAAGGCTGACCGCAAATCGACGCGGCCGCGAATGTAGGCGAGTCTTTCTGTTTTGGATAAGTAATCGCGATACAATCCTTTGCGACAGCGTTCGAGAATTTTTTGAGCAAGGATGTTAGCCAATCGTTCATAGACTTGTTCTAAAGATTCGCACTCAATCTGTCCATTCGGAAAATTGATATTAAGTTTGTAGGCATAGTCAAGCATTCCGAATAAGTTTGTTATCGGAACTTTTGGGCGGATGAAAATGTGAAATTCTGGAGTAATTGGAATATTACCCACTCTGCCTTTAGATTTTAATTGCCATTTATATTGAGTTTTAGGGTTGGGAAATTCTATATCTATTTCCTTGGCATAATTCTGGTAGATTTTTTGTCCTACTGATTCGGGGATTAAGTCTCGATCTAAAATTCGTAATTCATATTCTGTCAGTTCGATGGGGGGTGATTCTCGTTCCATAAAATTATCACTTGCTCAATTTATCTCTGATTTTATTCCAGAGAAATTCATTCATTTTTTCCAGGCTATCAAAGAAGTATTCTTCGAGGTATGGCTCGATTTCCATTTGCCAAATATCTTGGATATCTTGAGCTAAGGTTTTTGTCAAAAAGAAGGAGATGCCTAGTTCATAGTGTTTGTTGTTAATTGCCTGATTTACATCTTCTAGAATGCTAGTTAATTTATCAACTGGAAAACCTGTTTCCTCTCTGTGGTGATACAGTCGCAGCACTTCATAGTTTGGATAGACGGGGATGAATGCGAAGCGGCGGCGGAGTGCATTATCAACTAAGGCAATAGAACGGTCTGCGGTGTTCATTGTGCCGATGATGCGGACATTTGTAGGGATTTTAAAGGGTGTACCACTGGCTAGTTTAATAAAGCGCTCTGTGTCTGGTCGGTCATCTAGGAGGTACATTAACTCACCAAAGACTTGAGATAAATTGGCACGGTTAATTTCATCAATAATAAGAACGCAAGTGTCTTCACAGGCTTCGGCTTGTTCGCAGAATTCTAGGAATCTACCGGGAACTATTGAGTAGGTTAATTGTCCGTTTTGAGTTATTGGGCGGAGGCCTTCGATAAAGTCTTCGTAGGTGTAGGCGGGGTGAAATTGGATAATGTCTGAGAAACCGTCACCGCCGCCGATTAAGTGTTTGGCTAGTTTTTCGGCTATGAAGGTTTTTCCGGTTCCGGGTGGGCCTTGGATGATGGTTTGCCCTTTGCGGTTAATGGCGTGTATCCATTGGGTTAGTTGGGTTGTTTGAAACCCCGTAATTTCAGAAATCTCTTCTCGATTATACACTCGATTAAATTCTTTTTCATATATTGTAAAGTATTGATTTATAAGCAGAGGGGAATCATTATCGTACACATTGCAACATAAAAATAATGGAAATACCTTTTTAAAGGTTTGTACTATTAGTTGAATTAACTGTTTAGCAGAATCTCCTAATACTTCTTCTTTTTTAAGCGTTCTAGCAACCATAAGTTTAGTAATTTTATATTCTTTAACTTGTGTTGGGTCGCTAATTAAAGAGATAATACTGTTTAATAATTCATAAACCGATTGTTGATCTTTCATTATTATACGAGAGTTCAGAGGTAAAACAGAATAAATTATTTTCTTACTTAAATAGCAATGATATTGATTGGGAAAGTTATAACGTTTGAGGCGATCGATTGCCAATGGGTTATTTATATAATTGCTTTCATAATTATCTCTAATATCCTCAATATCGTTAAATTCTGGACAGAAATAAACACTTAAGTGTTGGTTGTCAAATGTTAGCATTAAGTAAGCCTCGCCTCGATAATTGATATCTTCCGAATCAAAGCCCAAAACTATAGGGTAAACTATTGATAGTAAACCTTCTATTTTATCTCTTTCAACTCTCGATCCAAGTTGCTCCCACTTGATATTTATATATTTTTTAATAAAATCAGGCAACTGCTCTTGTACCTGGCTTAAAATATACTTGAGTGGATCTTCTACATATTTTAAGAAATCTTTTTTGTGTTCCCGGTAAAAATCTGAACTGGGACTATCATTAAATTGTGCCACTAGGTTAAAAGTGTTTTCTGAAAAAGGACATTCAGGATGTACAAAAACTTTTTCCATTTTTTCTGTATGTTTAAGGTGACTCAATTGTTGTTCTTAAATTATTGTAGCCCATCGCCCTTCCCGACACCAGATATCTGAGATGCGATCGCACCCCCCATCCTTACCCACATCAATAGCCCTCCCAAACCAGTAACACAGGCAAAACCGCTAACAACCGTTCCCGGAAAATTTAAACTTGCGCCGAGTAACTCAGATTTACCAAATTGTGTCTATACTAGATAATTGAATCCGGCGATCGCGACTAATAACAGGTACATTAAGATACAAAGCAGTAGCAGCAATAATGCGATCGGGCAAATCGGGAATTTGCGATCGGTCAACTTGCCTTAAAGTCAAAGCTATATTGCGATCGAAAGGAATTTCAACCAATAAGGCATCATCGCTCTCAACTTCTCTCAAGAATAGATCGAAAGTAGCTGAATTAATCCGCCCTCTCTCGCTCAGATAGACAATTTCTGCTAATGTAATTGATGAAAAAGCCACCTGATTTCCCTCGGCAGCTATCTGTTCTATTCTCGTTCTAGCAGTCACCGAAAGTCGCAAATCGGCAAAAATATACCAAATAACAGCATGAGTATCAGCTAGAGCACGCAGCATTAGAAATCCTCCCTTGGGAAATTCGCCCATTCTTCCCTGCGAACTTCATCTATATCAGCAGCAGAAGGTGCAATTCCCAAGTCAGCACATAAACCCCATAAAGATTTCCGGGGAGCGGGCCGAACAACTAATTCTCGTTCTATTTCAGGAACTATCGATTTAATCAACCGTAACTTTTCGGCTAGAGACAACTGCTTGACAAGATTTAAAACCGCCTCAAAAGTCATGTTTTTTATATTTCAATTTGCGATCGATGTAATTGTAGCATTTTGGCCAGGACAGCATCACCAGGTTTGGGTTGAGAAGATTCGTTTACCACCCTTCCCGGAAAAGTTAAACTTGTGTCGAAATTACCTAAACGTGCTATATTCAACTCCGTAAACCCTGAACAGCAATTTCAGGTAATGCAAATTCATCAACCAGTCAACTAAATGCCTCCTACTTTCAAGAAATTAGCTGCCATTGCCATCTTTTTTGTAGCCGTAAAAGTTTTAGTTGACTCCCCCTATTTCAAAGAAGCAAAAAGCTCGATCGCCCACCGAAACGAAGCAAGTGCCACATTAGACCCCCCAAACCTGCGACAAACAGCCGCAAACAAGCCCCCAGCAGCGCATCCAACATCAGTCGATCGCAACTTTGATATCGTAGTGTACGGCGATGAAGTACCGGGGATATGTGCCGCGATATGGGCTAAGAAAACTTTAGGTGAAAAAGGCAAAGTTGCTGTGGTGCGATCGAACTACGCAACCGATCCCTTGGGCGGCGTACTCACCCGCGGCGGTTTAGGTTACGTGGATTTAGATAAAATCCCCGATTGGTATCGCCAACCCTACGCCCAGTGCTTCCGGGAATTCTTAGACAAAGCCAATGTTCCCGAATCTTGCTTAGAACCAAAACAGGCCGACAAAGCACTCAAAGAGATGCTTGCGGAAGCCGGAGTTAAAGTTATTTCCAACTCAACTCTTACTCCTCACGTAGTCAATAATAAAATTGAATATGCCGAAGTCAAAAACACTAAAGTCAAAATTAAAGCTCATTCTTTTATTGATGTAACTCAAGACGCAGAACTTGCTAGAAAAGCAGGCTTATCTTATTACACAGGATATGAATCGCAAAATATTAAATCAAAAAATGAATCCTTAGCAGTATCTGTAGTCCCCACAATTACCGGGCTAACGATCGCCGATTTACGCAAAATAGAAGATAACATTCTCTACAACACTCCTTTAGTAGAAAAGATTAAAACCAGCATTAGTAAATATAAAGATCCTGCAAGTACACAATTCTGGATGAGGAACTTTGAAAGTACAATTTATCAGGCCTATACAGACGGATATAATATCAGAAGTGTAGCCATCGGAGCCGCCTATCACGTAGATAGAAATCTCCCCTTCACTCAAGAAAAAGGATTCTTCTTTGACAAGGCAAATATTTGCGTTTATAAAAATAATTCGATGTCGTGGAACGGGTTTTTGTTTAAATACAAAGTTGACGAGTTGATGAAGATGGAAGCTAACGGCAGAAAACCGACTCCTGAAATGGTTAAAGAAATGTCACGCATCCAAGAATGGCTGCAAAAAAAGTCGGGTAAAGATGTGAGACTATTTATCCCGGATGAGATTTATATCAGACAAACTTTGAATGTGCGCGATGTGGTAGCGCCGCTGACGGGGAAGGAAATTATCAAAGGAGGAACCGAACCCTCTAAGTCGATCGGCAGTTTTTCCTACGATTTCGACTTGCGGGGCGGAGTCAAGAATTTGGATTCGAGAATTCCGCCGCTGCCGGTGTATAATTTCGGGATAGAGAGCGCTTTGGCGAGTAAAGTGAATAATTTAGCTATTGTAGGGCGATCTTCGGGCTATGTCGGTATGGCGGTATCAGTCGGGCGAATTGCGACAGTGAATATTTATCAAGGACAAGGCGTGGGCGTGGCGGCCGGTTTGGCTAGCAAGTTCGGCGTGCCGCTGAATACGATTACTTCGAGTAAAACCAGAGAAACTTTGGAGACTTTAACGGGGAAAACGACCTATTTGTCGGGGAGAGATACGAGTTATGGGGTTGATTACAAGGAGGTGAAATAATATTTGTAAACAGTCGTAAAGGCCGTTAAGATGCCTAAAAAATCCGCATTCTTCAAGACTTCGGAAGTTTTAAACAATTAGATATCACCAATGTTAAATCCTACCTACAAACTACAAACTTTTGTTTTATAATTTCTATCGAAACCTCATCTTCTACGGCGCAAGATTCCCCAACTCTTAAATATCCTCTCGCTCTTCGCTCTGCTGCTGCTCGTATTCTGTAATAATGTTCTGAATATCCTCTGCTGCAATATCGACTTGTTCGGATTTGGTGTAAAGGGTCAGCAAAATGATTCCCGTTGCTGTTTGGACGTAGTAAATTAAACGGTAGCCACCACTTTTACCTTTTTGAGTGTCGCTATTTCGGACTCTTAACTTGAAGACGGCATAACCCACTCCAGCAATTCGATCTCCTGGCAGCTCTCCCCGTGTGAGTTGTTCGATAACGGGTTGAATATCATTGCGTATGCTGCGGTATTTTTTGGCAAGAGTGCGTAAATTGCGATTGAAGGTTGGTGAAACTATAACTTGAATTAAGGGCAAGTCAGTCATTTTCAATTCCTTCCCACATTTGAGCAACCGAAATGGTTTGCCCAGTCATGGCTTCGTGCCAAGCTTGCCGAAAATCTTGTAGAAGCGCTGCTTTAGATTGACCCTCCCCGTGAATTTCTGAGGGTTCTGAAATACTAAAAGAATTAGCAGCAGGCATCTCTTGGACTTCTACTGAGAAAACCTCTGACCGATTATTTTGCGAAATGATGACTCCCTGACGTTGCTTTTGGCTTAGAAACTCTATAAAACTCGCAACCAATGCCAGATGTTCTGGAGAGAGTCGATCGAGCCATAGATCAATTTGATGTCGAAGTGGTGCTACATTCATAATGCCATCATACCTATTAATTTTACCTTCATTTTAACGTAAACCCGCCCCGCCTTGAAGATCGCTCTTCCCTCTGTCTCTGACGCAGATGCGCTTCAAAACTCTTCTCCTCCCTTCTATGGCACAATCTAAATAAGATCAAAATCTCAAGCCACCATGACCGCAAACCTACCCCCCCAATACGACCCCCAAGCCACCGAAGCCAAATGGCAAAAATACTGGGAAGACAACCAAACTTTCAAAGCTGACCCCGAAGCCGGCGGCGAACCTTACTGCGTCGTCATTCCGCCGCCCAACGTCACCGGCAGCCTCCACATGGGACACGCTTTTGAAGAGACGCTGATTGATGTCCTCGTCCGCTATCACCGCATGACTGGACGCAATACCCTGTGGTTGCCGGGAACGGATCATGCTAGCATCGCTGTTCAAACTATTCTCGAAAAACAACTCAAAGCAGAAGGCAAAACTCGCCACGATTTAGGACGAGAAAAATTCTTAGAACGGGCTTGGGAATGGAAAGCTGAGTCTGGCAATACTATTACTAATCAACTGCGTAGTTTGGGCGTGTCTGTCGATTGGTCGCGAGAACGCTTTACGATGGATGAAGGCTTATCCGCTGCGGTTTTAGAAGCCTTTGTTCGCCTCTACGATGAGGGGCTGATTTATCGCGGTAATTACTTGGTGAATTGGTGTCCGGCGAGTCAGTCTGCTGTGTCGGATTTGGAAGTTGACCAGCAGGAAGTTGAGGGGCATTTATGGCATTTCCGCTATCCTTTGACGGACGGTTCCGGTTATTTGGAGGTGGCGACGACTCGGCCGGAGACGATGTTGGGCGATACTGGGGTGGCTGTGAATCCACAGGACGATCGCTATAAGCATCTTATCGGTAAAACTGTCACTTTGCCCATTCTCGATCGCGAAATTCCAATTTTTGCCGATGAATTAGTTGACCCAACTTTCGGAACTGGCTGTGTCAAAGTGACTCCCGCCCACGATCCGAATGACTTCGAGATGGGCAAGCGCCACAATTTGCCGTTTATTAACATTATGAATAAGGACGGCACTTTAAATGAAAATGCCGGAGAGTTCCAGGGACAAGACCGATTTGTTGCCCGGAAAAATGTGGTGCAGCGCTTAGAAACTGACGGGGTTTTGGTTAAAATAGAAGATTATAAGCATACTGTTCCGTACAGCGAACGCGGCAAAGTTCCGGTCGAACCTTTGATATCTACACAATGGTTTGTGAAGATCGATCCTCTTTCTCAACGCGCTTTAGAAGCATTAGATCAAAGTAACTCACCAGTCTTTGTTCCTGACAGATGGACAAAGGTTTATCGCGATTGGTTAGTGAAGCTGAAGGATTGGTGTATCTCCCGGCAATTGTGGTGGGGACACCAAATCCCGGCTTGGTATGCTGTTAGCGAAACCCAGGGCGAAATTACTGATACGACACCTTTTATAGTTGCAAAAACTGAAGCTGAAGCTAAGGAAAAAGCTACTGCTAAATTTGGTAATGACGTGCAGTTAGCAAGAGATCCAGACGTATTGGATACTTGGTTTTCATCTGGGTTGTGGCCTTTCTCAACTTTGGGATGGCCGGACGAAACTAAAGATTTGGAGTTTTACTATCCGACAACTACTTTGGTAACAGGTTTTGATATCATCTTTTTCTGGGTTGCTAGAATGACGATGATGGCCGGACATTTTACTGAAAAGATGCCTTTTGATACTGTTTACATTCACGGTTTGGTGTTGGATGAAAAAGGTCATAAGATGTCTAAGAGTAAAAATAACGGTATTGACCCGCTGCTGTTAATTGGTAAGTACGGGACTGATGCTTTGCGCTACACTTTGGTTAAGGAAGTGGTAGGGGCCGGTCAAAATATTCGCATGGAGTACGATCGCAAAACTGATGAATCGAAATCAGTCGAGGCTTCCCGGAATTTCACAAATAAGCTGTGGAATGCGGCCCGGTTTGTGATGATGAATCTGGAAGGACAGACTCCGCAGCAGTTGGGAAGTCCGGCTGTAGAAGGCGGTAGTTTGGAATTGTGCGATCGCTGGATTCTTTCTCGCTATCATCAAGTTGTGCAACAAAGCCGCAATTCTTTGGAAACTTACGGCTTGGGAGAAGCGGCTAAGAATCTTTACGAGTTTATTTGGGGCGATTTTTGCGACTGGTATATTGAGTTAGTTAAGTCTCGCTTGCAGCAGGATGCTGAACCAAATTCTAAGAAAGTCGCGCAGCAAACTTTTGCTTTTGTGTTGGAAGGAATTCTGAAATTGCTGCATCCTTTTATGCCGCACATTACTGAGGAAATTTGGCACACTCTGACTCAAACAGGTGATAGTGAATGTTTGGCTTTGCAAGCTTATCCTGAAGCAGATATCTCGCTAATTGATGCTGATTTGGAACAGCAGTTTGAGTTGTTGTTCGGTACAATTCGCACTATTCGTAATTTGCGGGCAGATTCTGATATCAAACCCAGTGTGAAGGTGACGGCGATTTTGCAAAGCGAAAGCGAGAAGGAACGCCAAATTCTCTCGGATGGAAGCGTTTACATCAAAGATTTGGCTAAGGTGGAAAATCTGACTGTTACTGCTAGTTTGGATGGAGATTTGGGACAGACAATTGCTGGGGTTGTCGGTACTGTACAAGTATTGATTCCTCTGGCTGGGGTGGTGGATTTGGTGGCTTTGCGCGGTAAATTAGAGAAGAAGTTGAGCAAGGTGGAAGCTGAAATTAAGCATACTGCGGCGCGTTTGACTAATCAGAAGTTTGTGGATAAGGCTACTCCTGATGTGGTTCAGGGGGCGCGGGATGCTTTGGCTGAAGCCGAAAAACAGGCGGAAATTTTGCGCGATCGGCTAAAGTTGTTTTAATAGTTAACGGTTGATTGTTGACAGTTGAAAGTTGACAGCTAAGTTGAGGCGCATCTAAATTCTACAGTCAAGGTAGTATCAGTCTTCTATCTGAGTCCCCATCCTCTCGATCCCCCCTAACCCCCCCTAAAAAAGGGGGGGACAAGAGCGCTCAAAGTCAACCCCTACTCCCCTTCTTAAGGGGGATTTAGCGGGATCGAGTCTCGGCCACAAGCGAGATATATAAATAACAAATAACAAATAACCAATAACAAACAACAAACAACAAATAACCAATAACAAATAACCAATAACAAATAACCAATAACCCCTATGCTATATTTAGCCCAAGTACAAAAAAAGGATATTTTAGGTGAAATAAGTCTGCAATTACTGGTCTGTCAAAATGCTGATGAGACTTGGGCTATTCTTCCCGAACAAACTGTCTTGATAGTGCCGCCAAATTGTAATCAAAATGTGTTAAATGAAGGAATGCTAGTATTAGCAGATATTGGCGAAAATCGCCACATTTTGCAGGTTCAAACAGCTACAAACTGGGTGCTAGAATTAGTTGAAAAGTATTTAACCACAGGCTTTACTCCCGATTTTTGGCAGCAAGAAGCCCAGAAAGCAGAAGAGTGCCGCCAATCTCTCACTTTGCAAAGTCAAGAATTGTCTCGGAGATCGATCGAACTTGAAGCCCGCCGCGAACAAATTCAAAATTTAGAAGCCAAACTCCAGCAGGAAAAAGAATTGCTGGAAAGCAAAAATCAGCCCTCCGAAGAGAATTTTGATGCGCCATAACAAAGTCCGCCGGCGCGGACTGATATCGAAGCAATATTGCCGGAGGCTAAAGCACTTTTGACTTTATCCAAGCGGCGGGGAGACACAGCAATTTCTGAGAATTGCTGACATAAGCCCGCTTCTGGAAAACATCGTACTGATTCCGTTCGATCGCATTTAAGATTCTGCTGTACAACATCGTAGCAGCCCACACTGTCCAGCGGATATCGGGACTCAAAACTTTGATTCCGGGCTCGGCGCTGGCGTATAATTTGCGAGCTCGCTGGATTTGAAACTTCATCAACTCCCGCCAGCGGTTGTCAATCACACCGTTGAATAAATCTTCTTCGGTGTAGTTAAACAGCGCTAAGTCTTCTAAGGGCAGGTAAATGCGGCCGCGACGGGCGTCTTCTCCGACATCGCGCAGAATGTTAGTTAACTGCTTGGCTATACCGAGGGCGATTGCTTCTTCCTTGGGAATTTTATTTCCCCAGTGCCAATTCCAGTTGGCAGCCCGGTTCGATTCGTCTACACCCATTACAGACATCGACATCAGCCCGACAGTACCCGCTACTCGATAACAGTAAAGATTGAGCTCTTCAAAAGTTTCGTAGCGGCTGCGGTACAAGTCCATTTGCTGGCCCGCAATCATCTCTCTAAACGGCTGAATGTCGATCGGGAAACGAGACAAGGTATCCACCAAAGCCACGTCGTAATCGTCGTGGGGATGGCCGGCAAACAATGATTCTAGGCGTTTTTCCCACAGATTTAGAGTTTCAGGGGTTGTGGCCTCAGAACCTGGCCCGTCTACGAGTTCGTCGGTGCGGCGGCACCAAACGTAAATCGCCCAGATAGCCCGACGCTTGGCTTCGGGCATGAGTTGAGTGCCTAAATAAAAATTTTTGGCATAACTCGCTGTGACTTGGCGGCACAATTCGTAGGATTCTTCCAAAGAAGCCAGAGTTCTCATGCACTGGAGTTTTGACAGTTGCAGCATCCGAGAATAAGAAATTTAAAGATTAGAACTGACATTCCCCCGTTGAGACAACGGGAGATTCTTTTACGTCTTTAGGAATGACGCATCCGAACCGAGAAACCTGGTTTTTGAACCGAGATTGAGGGTTTTCAGCAAATATTTTGGCTAAAAACCCGGTTTCACGTCGCCCGCGCGCAAATCCCAGTATTTATGAAAAATTCTTAATTTTTCATTTGTTATTGGCCGTTGAAATAGCCTGCGCTGTCAGCTTACCAGAAAGCACAGCACCTTCCATACTCGCAAGATAACGCTGCATTGTATAATCCCCCGTTAGATAGAAATTGCTAATGGGAGTGGTTTGGGTGGGACGGCACTCTTGACGGCCGGGAGTGGCTTTGTAGACGGAACGTGGGGTTTTGACTACGTGATATTTGAGCAGTTTGGCGGGTTCTGGGATTTGGTCGGGAAAGAGTTTTTCTAACTCGACCATTGTGGCTGCGACGATATCTTCGTCAGATTTGCCTATCCAGTCTTTGGCCGGTGCGAGTACCAGTTCCAGCATGGATTTGTCTGGGTTGGCATATTCGCGGCAGGTGTTGCTCATGTCGGCGTAGACGCTCAGCAAGGGCGATCGCGAGAACAGCAAGTGGTCGATATCTGTTAACTTGCGATCGAACCACAAGTGTACATTAATCACCGGTACACCCTCCAAACCTTCGAGCTTTTTGAAATAACCCATTTCGGCCCAAGGTTTCGGCATCATCAACTTCAGCGGGTCAACCGGCATCGCCGAAACGTAAATATCAGCCGTCAGAACTTCTGACTCTGCCCCCTTGACACCCCGAATCTGGAAACCGCGCACCGTGTTGTCATCATTAAGCAAAAACTCCCCGATGGGTGCATTCAGCCGGACTTCGCCACCGCGCTCAGTTATGTAGTCTACCATCGGCTGACACAACCTCTCCGTAGGGGAACCGTCTAAAAAAGCCATTTTCGAGCCTTTTGTCTCTTGCAAGAAGCGGTTGAGGGCTGTCAGCAGAATGGTTGCAGATATTTCGTGGGGGTCGATAAAATTCAGCGCCTTGGACATGGCGATGAATACTTCTTTTTCGACTCTGGGGGGGACGTTTTGCTTTTTGAGCCACTCGGAAAAGGAGTATTTGTCCATTTCTTCAACGTATTTCTGGCCCTGAAGTATCGCCGGAACCAAACCGATGCCGAAACTGATTTTTTCGGCCCAGGTGAGCATATCGTTGTTTCTGAGGATGGCCACAAGGCCGTTGAAGGGAGCCGGAATATTCGGAAAGTCAAAGCGCGAATAGGTTCCGGGTGTTTCCGGCTGATTGAAAATCATCGAGTGCTCTTTCCATTGCAGCCGGTCTTCGATGTCTAGTTCTTTGAATAGTTGGAGCATATTTGGGTATGCACCGAAAAATATGTGGAGGCCGGTTTCGTACCAGTCGCCGTCTGCATCTTTCCAAGCGGCTACTTTGCCGCCGAGTACGTCCCGACTTTCTAGGAGGATGGGGGTGTGACCCGCATCGGTGAGATATTTTGCACAGGATAACCCTGCTAGGCCGGCTCCGGCGATCGCAACTCGCATTTAATACTACTGCCCTCTGTTCGCTTCGCCTTAATTATACGTTACAAGTCGTTACATTTTCTAGGCCGCGCCACCACAACTCAGAAACCTGGTTTTTCCGACAATCTTGGGCTTTCATCGAAAAAATTGGCAAAAAACCCGGTTTCTAGGCCGCGCCACTACAACTCAAAAACCTTGTTTTTCCGACAATCTTGGGCTTTTATCGAAAAAATTGCCAAAATACCCGGTTTCTAGGCCGCGCCACCACAACTCAAAAACCTGGTTTTTCCGACAATCTTGCGCGATCGCCCACAAAGGAAGTTGGTTGGTATTCGTCGGGATCGGGTAGGCCGGGAATAGGGAGATATCTCCAATTACCACTAAACAATAGGTACATCGCACCCGCAAACACGATACCGCTAACAACAGCACCAGCAATTTTCCAAGCACTGTAGGGACGTTCGCCTTGAACTTCGGCGGTGCGAGCATTAACTATTACTTGATATTGCTTGTTTTGATAGCGATAGGCGCACATCCACACTGGTAGCAAAATATGCTTAAAAGTGATAGCATTGTAATCTGTAGAAATGCTGTGAACCCGCTGCTCGTCGCCGCCGATATGTATACAAACATCCCAGTGAATAGTACCCGCCATGATATTTTTAGCAGAGTCAAATCCTAGAGAGAGAGAAACTTGCGATCGCTGTGCTTCAAATCCAGCTAAATAAGATGAATTGTAAGGGCGCAATGACTCCTTGAGATGCCAAGGTTCCAGTGCATCCAGACGCGGGCGATCGACTGAAGTTGTCGCCGGAATCAAAATATCATCAAAAGTGCGATCGACTCTGCCAGAAGCAGGCCACCACCTGGTATGTTGGACTTCACGAGTTTTAGTTTCAGTTTCACCGTTAGCATTAGTTTCTGTATAACTCTCAGTCACGTAGTAATGCTCTCCGCGATCGCCCTTATAGTAACTCACCGTATAACAGTCGTAAGTCCAAAACGGCAAATAAACCCCTTGAATTTTCTCCGGTTGCGCCATAGATTTCAAAGCAGAAGGAGCAAACCAGCGCTTGCTGAGCCACTTCTGAATGCTTTCTCTGGCTTGTTTATCAGTAACTTCAAAGGGTATAATTCCCTCTGGTTGCACCCTAGGGCTGGCTTTTACAGGTTGCGTCACAATTGGAGAAGCACAAAACGGGCATCTACCCGCTACTTTCGGCGGTTCAAAAGTAATACTTGCTCCGCAATTATTGCATTTTACTTCCAGGGCTGTTGTGGATAAAGTTGTCAGCGCCGTGCGATCGTTTTTTAGATATTGTTCGTAGGAATTCTCCTTTACTTCTTCCGCAGTTTGGGGAATTGCATCTTCCCAGCCGCAGTAAGCACATTTTAGCTTTCCTGCTTGGGGGTTGAACTCTAAATAAGCGCCGCAGCTAGGACAGGGAAAACGTTTAACAGCAGGTTCAGAAGTATTCATAATAGTTTATTGGTGATATATAGCATTTCTCAGAAAGATGAGGTGTCACTGGGTATATGGCAAACAGGTCATTGGCCAAACAGGTCATTGGGCATACCTCACGACGCGATCGAACCGCTATAACTGGTAATTGGCAATCGGTAATCGGGAAAACCTACCAATTGCCAATTAACTAAAGATCCAAAATTTTAGGCTGCTGCGGTTGGGGGCGGGGGCGGTACTGTTGCCAACAAAGAGGCTAATTCCGGCACTTGCGATGCTAATTTCCAGCCATCAAAACCCGCCCGCCAAACTATTACCTGATGTGTCAAACCATTTTGCAGAAGTTGATGCAATTCAAAGGGCCCTAATTGTTGACCGTTGGGGGCAATGTACCACTGAGTTTGTGTTATTGGCGGTGGCGGCGGTGTTTGCGATGCTGGTGACTGCATCATATTTGTCATTTGCTGACCCATTGCCATTCCCATGCCCAATTCTAATGCTTGATTGCCGCCGCTGGGGTTATTTGCTGATGCTTCTATAGCGTTAGCAGCTTGATATTGGGTATATTGCTGCATATTTCCCAGAAGTCCGATCGAGGCTCGTTTGTCGAGTGCTGCTTCCACTTCAGGCGGCATCGAGATATTTTCAATTAATATCTGAGTTAATTCTAACCCGAACTGCTGGATATTTGGCTGTAGGGCAATGCATATTTGTTCGCCCATTTGCGTGTAGTTGGCTGCAAAGTCTAGCAAGGGAACGCGGGAATTGCCAACCCAATTGGCAAAGGAGCTGACTATTGTATTGCGGAGTTGTTCGCTAATTTCATCTACTTGAAATAGTCCGTCTGTGCTGATTAATTGCTTTAAAAGTTGTTCGGGATGGGAAACTTTAATGTTGTATGTGCCAAAAGCCCGCATTCGCACTGGGCCGAGTTCTGGATCGCGGATAATTACAGGGTTAGCGGTTCCCCATTTCAGGTTGGTAAATATCTTGGTGTTAAAAAAGTAAACTTCTGCTTTGAAGGGAGAGTTGAAACCGTAGGGCCAACCTTTTAAAGTGCTGAGAATGGGTAAGTTGCGGGTGTACAGTTCGTGCATTCCAGGATCGAAGACATCGGCAACTTTGCCTTCGCTGACAAAGACTGCTATTTGTCCTGGTCGTACAGTTAGTTTAGCACCTTGTTTGATTTCGTTTTGGTGGCGCTCGAATCGATAGGCAATGGTATCGTTGGTGTTGTCTAACCATTGGATGATATCGATAAATTCGCCGCGAATTTTGTCAAAGAGTCCCATATATTTGTTTTGAGCTTTTGTTAAATTTTAACTTCAATAGGAGCGATCGATGTTCCCGATCGCCATTGTAAAGTTTTTAGGTGCGATCGGCGCGCTCTGATGGGGGCGATCGCCCTTCACTCCCTCAATCCCTCTCAGCAATGGTTTCCCTCACAATTCGGGTTCAATGAAAATTACAATAACTTCCAAATCAGTATCTTTGATACCAACGGGGATTTGCAAATGCAGCATCCCGTCTGCACCGACGCGCGATCGCGCTTTAATACTTTGCATAACTGAGAGTTCCTTCAGTTTGTACGGAAATTTAATCTTCTAATCACCTCAATAGACTGGCATTGCATAAATGACCGGATCTATCGGTCAACCGCAGATGTCAAGCAGATAAATACAAATAAACGCAGATGTATTTCAAGATTTTTTCCGAATTAATGCAATACAAGTCTAATCTTCATCCCGCTTATTTTTAACTGTTTCACAATCTAACCAACAGGTGCGATCGCGATTTCCACCAGCAGCTTTTAACTCCTTGAATGCTTGCTTGGCAATTTGCAAATCTTCTAAAGTCTCTAACCATTCGATGAGTGCTTGCCAAGTTTCGATATAGCGGTTCTCAAGCATGGTGAGGTATGCCTGCGGAGGCCTATGCCCTATGCCGGATAGTACCTCAGATGAGAGCTTGAAAGGCTATATCTAAGACACTAAGTTGTTTCTCTTTTAGATATCAAAACTCAACTGACTGCAATACTTCTAATCCGGCCATTCAGGCTACCTCTATATTTAAGATTGGTGTATCTCATTACTCTTGCACGCGAACCCGAGTGGCACCAAAAGCAATTAATTGCGCTGCTATATTGCGGACAATTGGCAACTGCAACAAAGGTGGAGGTGTAAACTGTCTATTAGTATCCAAAGCTCCCTTAATAATTTGGTCTTGCATCAAGGACTGAAATCCTTGAATGATGCGCGTCGGCCATTCTCGCTGTCGCTGCACCTCTGCTAAATCCCACAGGTGCAAGTGATGGTTTTTCAGGGGTGTACTCAGTACATTGGCCGCGACGACAGCATCTTGAATCGCATAGTTAATTCCCACGCCACCTATGGGCGACATGACATGGGCCGCATCCCCAATTAAGAGCAAGCCGGGACGATACCAGCGGGGAAGGCGGCTCGATTCTACTGACAGAAATGAAACTTGCGACCAATCTTTGATTTGCTGGACTCTATCTGCAAATTCTGGTGCTAATTTAGCCACTGACTTTTGCCAATTTTCTATGCCTAAATCGCGTAATTTCTGATAACTGCCTTTGAGAATTACATAACCTAGTTGCCAGTAATCCAAGCGGTCAATAACCACTAATAAATGACCTCCTGCAGCTCGCCCTCCCACACCGGAATCTTTGACATCGTGGGGACTGCGCGGCAAACGGAACCACAGAACATCCATCGGCGGGGAAGTTTTAATCGGTTCAAAACCTGCTAATTGGCGCAGGCGGGAAAAGCGACCGTCGGCTGCAACTGTCAGGGGCGATCGCACTGCATGATATCCCCCATGTTCCCGATATCGAATTCCGCACACTATTTCATTTTCTATAATTACTTCTTGTACGTTAGCTCCCATTACTAGCTGAAAATTGGGGTAGCGCTGCGCTTCGGCGGTGATGAATTCGAGAAACTTGACTTGGGGAAGAATTGTAATGTAAGGGTACTTGGTTTTGAGACTGCTCAAATCTACGAGGGCGGCAGTATTTTCACCTGCTTGGATGGTGAGGCGACGCATTTTGGTATGGGGCAGTTCCAGTAATTTGTCGGCTATTCCCAATTGATCCATAATTTCCATTACTGACGGATGCAGGGTATCGCCGCGAAATTCTCGATCGAAATCTTTGTGTTTTTCTAGCAGGATCACCGGAATGTTTTGCCGCGCTAAAAGCAGTGCTAAAACAGCGCCAGCGGGCCCGCCTCCTACTATGCAGCAGCTTGTTTCCTGCGAGTCAATGACAGAATGAGTTGTAGTGAATTCTGAATTCTCAACCGAGTTGACAGCCATATTTTTCGGCTCCCGCTTGATGAATAAGTTTGCTAATTACTTACATTGTATGGCTTTGCTAGAGAATGGGAGTTATATCCTGTGCGATCGTTTGTAGTGCGGATTTCAGTCCGCCGGCTGTTACGGACTCAAGTCCCTACTACGAACCATTTCAGCCACGAGTGAGAGAACCGCCCGCAGCCCCGTGGCTCGACAAGGTACAATAAATGCGATCGTACTTAACGCTTATATTTAAAAAGCTACACACAACGCCACAGGAGACAACGGACGTATGGGAAAAGTAGTTGGCATTGACCTCGGAACGACAAACTCAGTAGTAGCCGTCATGGAAGGCGGCAAACCGGTTGTGATTGCCAACGCAGAAGGGATGCGGACAACTCCTTCGGTGGTTGGTTTCACAAAAGAAGGAGAACGCCTTGTCGGACAGATGGCCAGACGCCAAACTGTTCTCAACCCGCAAAACACCTTTTACGCTGTCAAACGGTACATCGGACGCAAATATACCGAACTGACTCCAGAAGCAAAGCGCGTCCCTTACACAACTCGCCGCGACGACAACGGAAACATCAAAATCAAATGCCCTCGCCTGAAAAAAGATTTTGCCCCAGAGGAAATTGCGGCGATGGTGTTGCGGAAGTTGGCCGACGAAGCCAGCCGCTATCTCGGACAAGAAGTCACGGGGGCTGTAATCACTGTTCCCGCTTATTTCAACGACTCCCAGCGACAGGCGACGCGGGATGCTGGCAGAATTGCCGGACTTGATGTGAAGCGGATTTTAAATGAACCGACGGCGGCTTCTTTGGCCTACGGTTTGGAAAGAAGAGAAAGTCAAACAATCTTAGTTTTTGATTTGGGCGGCGGTACTTTTGATGTATCTATCTTAGACGTGGGAGACGGAGTATTTGAAGTCAAAGCAACTAGCGGCGATACTCAATTGGGCGGCAATGATTTTGACCAGAAAATTGTTGATTGGTTGGCCGAACAATTTTTAGAAAAAGAAGGCGTGGATTTGCGAAAAAACCGCCAAGCTTTGCAGCGGTTGATCGAAGCGGCGGAAAAAGCTAAGATTGAGCTTTCGGGAGTCGGGATTACCGAGATTAATTTGCCGTTTATCGATGCGAATGAAGATGGGCCTTTGCATTTGGAAACGCGACTGACTCGCGGTCAATTTGAAGGGCTGTGCAGCGATTTGGTGCAGCGGATGCGCCGTCCGGTGAAACAAGCTTTGGCTGATGCAAATTTGAATCCTTCTCGGATTGATGAAATTGTGTTGGTCGGCGGTTCGACTCGGATTCCTTTGGTGCAGGAAATTGTTCGCAGTTTGATCGATCGCGAACCGAATCAAAATGTGAATCCCGATGAGGTTGTGGCGGTGGGTGCGGCAATTCAGGCGGGAATTTTGGCGGGGGATGTCCGCGATGTGCTGCTGTTGGACGTAACGCCGCTTTCTCTGGGTTTGGAAACTATCGGCGGGGTGATGAAAAAACTGATTCCTCGGAATACTACTATTCCTGTTAGGCGATCGGACGTTTTTTCCACTGCCGAAAACAACCAAACTGTGGTAGAAGTTCACATCATCCAAGGGGAACGGGAATTAGGTAGAGATAATAAGTCTTTGGGACGGTTCAAACTAAGTGGAATTCCGCCGGCACCGCGAGGGATTCCGCAGGTACAAGTAGCTTTTGATATTGATGCTAACGGGATGCTGTTGGTGACTGCTTTGGACAAAACTACCGGCAGGGAACAAAGCATTACTGTGCAAGGTGCTTCGACGCTTTCTCAGCAGGAAGTGAATCAAATGATTCGCGATGCGGAACAGTTTGCTCAAGCTGATAAGTTGCAGCGGGAAAAAGTCGAAAAACGCAATCGCGCTGAGGCTTTGGCTTATCAAGCTGAGCGGCAGTTGCGAGAGGTGGCGCTCGATCGCGGAATGCAGTTTGCTCAAAGAAGCCGCCAGCGAATTGAAACGTTAATTCGGGAGTTGCGAGACAGTTTGGAACGCAACGACGAACGGGGAGTTGACCAAGTTGGTTCGGATTTGCAAGATGCTCTTTACGATTTGAACCGCGAAGTTGCAGCGTTTGCGATGGATGACGATGATGATGATTTCTTTGAGTCTGTGAAGCGCACTTTTACGGGCGACGGTACTAAGCGCCGCAGCGATGACAGCAGCTATTATACCAATGCTAAGCCGTACAGGCGATCGACTGTCGATCCAATTCCCGATCGCCCCTACGATCGCGATCGCTCCTACGATCGCTCCTACGATCGCCCTGACGATCGCGATCGTTCATACGATCGTCAGGGCGATCGTAGAACCAGCACCAATCGCCCCACTCGCCCCTATCAAAATCAAAGCGACGACTGGGATGATGATGACGATTGGCTGTAATTAGTGGTTAGTCATTAGTCCCCAGTCATTAGTCCCTAGTTTGAAGCGGGGAAGCAGGATGACTAATGACTAATGACTAATAATTAATAACTAATGACTAATAACTAATGACTGATGACTAACTATGCAAAATTTTCGTAATTACTATCAAATACTCGGAGTTCCCAGAGACGCTACGGCTGATGAGATCAAAAAAGCCTATCGCCGACTGGCGAGACAGTTACACCCAGACGTGAATCCGGGTGACAAATTTGCTGAAGATAACTTTAAGGATATTAATGAAGCTTACGATATTCTTTCCGACATCGAAAAGCGAGCTCAATACGATCAGTTTAGTAAATTCTGGAAACAAAAAGGATTTCAAGGGAAACAAGGCGTAAAACTTCCCAACTTCAAAACTTGGGGAAATAACAAAGCTAGCCGCCAAAAACCAGCCGAAGATATCGATTTTAGCGATTACTCGGATTTTAATAAATTTCTCGATCAAGTGCTTGGAAGGCGACGGGAAGTGAGGATGGCGACGGCGAATGATACACCGCGAGTTCCCGCCTCGGAACCCTGGAGTACGGCTTCTAAGAAAACAAGTTATGTTGCTAATTATCGGGAAGATAGAAGGGATTTTGACGATCGCGAAATGCGACGCGAAACTAGAGAAATAGAAGATCGCGAAATCAGAAGAGACATCGAGGCCAGGCTGACTCTGCCTTTGGAAAGAGCTTATTCCGGCGGTACCGAGCGCATTCGTTTGGATGACGGGCGGTGGATCGAGGTAAATATGCCTGGGGCGATGGTATCGGGCCAGCAAATTCGCCTGCGAAATCAAGGTATTGGCGGCGGCGATTTGTACTTGAAAATCACAGTTTCTCCCCATCCTTTTTTTAGCTTGGAAATGTCGGATATTTGCTGCCAATTGCTGCTGACACCCTGCGAAGCGGTGCTTGGTGGAGATGTGGAAGTGCCGACGCTGGATGGCCCTGTGAAGATGAAACTACCGCCGGGAGTAACGTCTGGAAAGCGGTTGCGGATGGCAAATAAAGGCTATCCGACTGGAAATGGCGATCGGGGCGATCAGCTAGTAGAAATTCAGGTGTTAATTCCCAAGGAAATTAGTGAAGAGGAACGGGAATTATACGAAAAATTGCGGCAGATTGAAACTTTTAAACCGCGTCAAGATTTGTCGGTTTAATTCTGTAGTGCGCGCAATGCGTACCTTAAAAATGACAATGGCTCGTTACCAGGCTCTGCCTGGTAATGCTTCTGGGGCGAGGAAGAGCCTCTGTTGACCTCGCTGCTTAGGGAAACAGAGGAGTGTGCGAGATGTTTAATTTATTTAATTTTTGTTCCTTGTACCATTTTTCTAAAGATGTGCTATGGATGAAGTCTTAGCCCCCCCGAACTCGCGGGGGGGGTTGGGGGGTAATATCTAGCGCTACTCGATCAAATTGGTATTACTACTAATTCTATTAAGCAATCCTCGATAACCTAAGTAAAATTACTGTTGCAATTATTTCTGAATTAGTCGAAAATTAACAACAAGTAATCCTAGATCCACTCCGACCAAGAAACCGGAATTTTTACTCAATCTGTCGGCTAAAACTGAATATTTAACCAAAAAATCCGGTTTCTGAACCCCCGTGCGTCCAGGATTAACTAAAGTAATTTTTCGACAATCAGGAGAAGTCGGCCGCCATGACTCAAATGCCGCCCCAATGCAACAATCTACAAGAGCAAGTTGACACTTTACTGCAACTACTGCGTCAAGAACCATCTTTGCGACAACAAGATATTACGGCGGTACAAGCGTCTCTAAAAAAGGCAATTTCTCCTGAATTTGAAATTGTGTTTGCGGGCGCTTTTAGTGCAGGAAAATCGATGTTGATTAATGCTTTGTTGGAGCGAGAATTGCTCTACAGTGCTGAAGGACACGCAACTGGTACTGAGTGTTACATCGCCTATGCTGAATCGGCCCAAAAAGAGCGCGTTGTTCTAACTTTTTCGAGCGAAGTTGAGATTCGCGCTCAAGTTTATGCTCTGTGCGAGCAGTTGAACTTAACTACTGAAATCAATATTAATCAAATAGATGTAGTAAAGATTTTATCTCAGGGATGTTTGATAATTATCGAAAAGGAAGGCGGAGAAAATAAATCGGAGCTAGCCAAACAAGCTAAGGCTTTGATACTGTTGCTAGAAGGTTTTGAAGCTAATCGCGAGCGCATCCAAGCTGTCGATAACGCTACTTATTCGATGGAACAGTTTAACTTTTCCAATCTCAAGGAAGCTGCTAGTTATGCGCGGCGCGGTAGCAACAGTGCTGTGCTGAAGCGAGTTGAATATTATTGTTACCATCCGCTGCTGAAAGATGGTAATATTATTATCGATACGCCGGGAATTGATGCGCCTGTCAAACAGGATGCGGAATTGACCTACGATAAGATTGAAAGCCCGGATACTTCGGCGGTTGTTTGTGTCTTGAAGGCTGCGTCGTCTGGGGAAATGACGACGGAAGAGACGGAGTTGATGGAGAAAACGCGATCGAATCCGGGAATTCGCGATCGGCTGTTTTACATTTTCAACCGCATTGACGAAACTTGGTACAACACGCAACTGCGACAGCGCTTAGAAAATCTGATTAATTCCGACTTTCGCGACACTACCAGAGTCTATAAAACCAGCGGGTTGCTGGGATTTTACGGGAGTTTGATTAGAGGGACAACCGGGCGCGATCGCTTTGGTTTGGATACAATATTTGCCGAAAGTCGCGATCGCCTTGATGCAGACACAAATTCGGGTAACAACAGCGAAAATAGTCAAGACACACCGCAATTTGTCAACGAATTTAACCGCTACTGCGCCAATTCTGGTAAACTATCTGCTAGCCAATTTCGGATTTCAGTTAACAGCTACGAAACCCCAAATCAAAACTATGTGCGGATTCTTGCAGAACAAGGTCAACCGTTAATCCAGCAATTAATTCAAGATAGCGGCATCGAAGATTTTCGCACAGCCATCACCGATTATCTCACCAAAGAAAAGCGCCCGCAACTGTTCAAAAATCTCGCTGACGATTTAGAAGATTTGTGCATTCAACTGCGGAAACAATACCAAACAATCCAGCGGAGTTTGGACAGCCAGCCCCGCGAAATTGAAGCGATGAAAGCCCAAGAACTTTTGCGGTTAAATCAAGAATTGCAGCAAGTTGGACAAGATTTTCGGGAACATATCGCCAAAGAAATCAATGAAATGATTATGAACAAATGCGATATCTTTGACATTGATTTTCGACAACTGCAATCTAGGATGATCCGCCGCTTGGATGAATTGTTAGACGGATTTTCGGTAGAGGCGGCTTACGGACGCACTTTGATGACTCATCCCCGCAATGCTACAGCACCTTTAATTGCTGTTTTAGTGGAAGCGCTTTATTATTTAGCGAATCAGTTGGAAGATATTTTAGTAGAGGCTACTAAGTCACTGATTGATAATTATTTCCAGTATCTGAAAGACAGCGTTCGCAAGTCGGAATACTATCGATTGCTTTATCGGTTGTTGGGGAACGATGGGGGAATTGAACAGCAGTTAGAGGAGTTGTCGCAGCGGGTTTCTAATGCTTTGGTGAATGCGGCGGGCGTGGAGTGCGATCGCTACGTGCGAGAAAGTCCCCGTTTTTACGACGAAGGAACGTTTTCGATTTACCAATTCCGGGAAACATTACAGCAAACATCTCAAGGTTACGATTGCGAAAACATGGTGGACGCGCAACCGGCAATTCGGCAATTGTTGCGGCTAGATTTTGAGCCAAAAGTATCTAGAACTATTCGGCAAACTTTCCGCCAAACTGTCAACCAAACGCTGAAAGAGCATTTGTTACCGATGGCGGAACAGCAAGCTGATGATATTTTGCAGAAATACAGTCAAGCCCGCGATTATTTGGAACAAACTTTAGCACAGGAAGCTGAGGAGAAAATTGCCAAGAATCGGCGGCTGCAAGATGAGAATGAAGAGAAAATTCAAGAGTACGATCGGGCGGTTTCTGGGATTAATGATTGTTTGCGGGCGATGAAGTTGCACGAGCATTTGTTGCCTGTAATTGTAGAAAACAATAGCGTTGCGGTGGATTTTGAGTAATGTGCTATAATAGCCAGCAAAGAGCGACTTTAATTATATGAACATTCGCCAAAAACTTCTAACAATAATCGAGCAACTTCCAGATGATAAGTTGGCAATACTTCTCAACCTCGCGCTGTTTTTGACAACAGGGAAAGAATCTTTTCAACCGATGCTTGAATCTCAAGCTTATCAAGATTGGCTGAGTGCGGAAAATGACATTTATGACGAAATATTTGCCGACCTATCCATCAAACATTCGCGTTCATCTGCGGTTAAAACTCATGGCTAAAAAACCTATTAGGTTAGATGTCAATATGGAAGATAAATTTGATTTTCACAACTGCGGTAATGATGATGCTTTATCTTTCGATAACGCAATGCTTAAAGTGGAAAAACTCAAGGAAACAGTAAATGGAGTTTTGCCTGAAAATGGGTTGGGACAGACACTAAATAGTTCGTTAAGCAAACAGAATCTATATATTAATGTCGGTTTAACTACTGACCTACAACCTAATGCTTATGAGAACTGGTTTGGTGAAGGTATAGATTGTGAAATTCTCAGAGTGGGAGCTCAGGGCTGGAAAAAAGGAAAGATTAAGCTCAAACTCAATGTCACTATAGAGTTTTGTCCAGATGAACCAAAAGTTGAAGAAACACCAGAAAACAATCAATTAGAAATTAGCCCTCCAGAATCACCCCTTGACGATTTGCGCCGCCAACTACTAAACCCGGAAAATCAACCGCACAATTCATGACTAAAACCCCTAGAATTCGTATTCCACCCGAAGTCAGAAAATACGTATTTACTCGCAACAAATACCAGTGCCAAAGCTGCGGCCAAACCAAACTAGAAGCAGAACTGACGATCGATCATATCATCCCCCTAGGGCGCGGCGGCAGCAACGACATCAGCAACCTGCAAACCCTCTGCCGCCCCTGTAACCAAAGGAAAACCGACAAACTAGACCCGCGCTTTAAGCGACACTTTGACCTGTGATATCCTCCATAACATCCGCGTTAATCTGTGGTTAAAAACTCCTACCATCGATAATATCGATAAGGATCGTCCCCATTCTCAAAATCCGCCTTATAATCCCAGTGATAAAACTCCCGACTCGAACCGTTAAACACAGATCCATCCGCCTTAAAAGTCGCCCCTAAATTAGCCAAAATCTGAGCATTTGCCCGAGTTTGCCGCCAGCGAGTAAAACGCAAATAAGTCTTATCATCCGCATTCAAACTGTCCGGGTCAATTTGAGAGAAAATCGCCACACCCTTACCAACTTGTACGCGACTTAACAAACCGTCACCACCGATTTCTCCCCCAGACTTAATCAACCAAGTATCATAAAAAGAGCGCGATCGCAAATCTGAACTGCTAAGCCCCTTCACCTCATCCCAACTCGGAACCGCCAGCGAACCACCGAAATCCTTCGCCTGCTGCAAACCCACGCCCAACGCCGCCACAGGCACTTGACGCGGCAAGAAAAACGCCTTCCCGCCAGCATTCAAATAACCGCGCAAATCGGCATCTTTCAGATTCGCTTCGGCCCCCACAATTGCCAAACCCACATCCTCAGAAAGCGCATTAGCCCGCTGATAAAATACCCCCAAACTGTCCAAGTTTTGGGCATCCTTGTCTCCCCCAATTAAAACAACTTTATCCGGCTTTCCAAGCACCGGAGAAGTCATCCCGTAACTCATAATTTGTTGCACTAACTGCGCCGCCCCACCATCTACAGAATAATGATCTTCCAAATCCAACTCGTTTAAGATCAACCGCCCTTTTCCATAATCCAATTCCATCAGCGGCGAATAAGCTAAATCAAACTCAGATTCCAAAATAGGCCGCCAACCGCTGCGGTGTGGCTTCTCAATAGCAGCGCTGCTGACACCGCCGCGATTTCCCCAATGCCAGCCGTACCAAGGCATACGTGCCGGACTAATTTTTACGCCTGTTTCCATCATATCTGGATAGGCTTCAAGCAGCGTGCTTTCGCCAGTCCAATCGCGCAAATCTTCACTGTCTAAACCGATAACTGCAGGATGGTTGCTATCAACTGGATAAGCGCGGCGGCTGACGTGGGGGGCAACCCGGAAACCCATGTTTTCCAGCCATTCTGGCCCTTGGGGAAATACAATTGCTTTGCCGCCATTGCGTACAAAATTTTCTAAACTTCCAGGCAATTTTTCCCCGCTAGAAAACGCTTCCCTACCGATAATTAATAGGGATGAAACTTGCGAACCGTTCCAGGGCACAAGCTGATGGCCTAGCTGTTTTAACATTGCCGAGGTTTTGCCCGCCGGATCGAAAATTGCAACCTCATCTTTGATTTTGCTTCCATTGGTAAACACCCGGAAAGCGAATTTATCGGAATGCGGGCGATCGCCCACTCGCGCAGTCAAGCGAATTTCGCCGTCAGTCTTGCTGTAAACGGTATTTGGTAATTTTACATCAATTGGGAAGAATAGCGTGGCTGCTGGCTGAATAACTCCTTTCTTCTCGCCTTCTTTTACTTCGTTCCCTCCCACCAAAACCCGCCAATCAAATGCAAATTCTTGCGGTGTCCTGGTATCGTTAATTAACACTACTTGCTTGGCCATTTTCCCGCCCACAAAAAAGTTATGGTCTTTGGCAGTAAATACCGGATTAGCACCAGCTATCCAAGCCAAAGTCGAGCTATTATTATTCATAATTGCCTCGCCGCCCGGATGAATAGTGTAAGCTTCTGGCTGCAAGTAATTCAAATAATTATTCGAGACTTGCTTCAAATAAACTCCTCGCTGCCCCGCTTGAAATGCCCCCATATCCACCTTATTTCTGCCAGCATCAGAAAGTTCCCAACCGTGTCCGTCATTCCAAGGAATCATCCCTCCAGACATTCCAAAAGTCCGCCAACTCCGCCAAGTATTTGTGCTGAATAACTCCTGCAACTTTTGAAAAGCTGGTGCAAAATCTAAATCCTTGTTAAAATGCCAGCTTTTATACTTTTGACCTTTGACAAATTGCTCGGGAATTTTAGCTTTATAAGCCGTACTTTCCAACTCATAAGCCTGGTTGCCCAAATAAATTGCCGCAAACTCAGTCATCCAAGGTTCGCTGAGAATGGCCTGACTAAAACCTTGGCGGTTTCGCATCATGGTGACGTGCAACGGTGTCCCAAATTCCACTACCATGTAGGGCATTTCTCCGGTTTTACTCCATTCGGAAATCCACTCTTCTCTCTCTTGCAGCGGAATCATATTTAAATAAGAATTCAGTGCATAAACATCGCCAAAGTTTGCTCCTTGGTGTACCATCACGGGTCTGGTAGGGTCGGCTGATTTAATAGCAGCTAAAGCATCATTGCCGAAGAGAGTCTTGATGGGCATGGGATCTCTGTCCCATTTCCTGAGAGTTCCTTCTATTTTGCTTTTGCCGATTTGGCGGGGATTTTGGTCTTCACTATTGCCAAAATAATTAGGACTTGTTGCCCACATTAATACTGATGGATGATTGCGGTAACGGCGCATTTCTGTCATCATTCGCGCTTTCCAGCGGTCTCTATATAGGGAGTTTTTCCACTTGCCGTTCCAAGCGATCGGACTAATATCTAAGGCCGGCACCATAATTGGAAAACCTTTGAGATCAGCTCTTTCTGATAACAGTTCTCGAAAGTGCCACCGACCCCGTTCGTCGTGATTCCAAGGCCAGGTTTCTACTATGTTAAAACCTGCTTTCATGTAGTTTTCAATTAATTTATCAGCAACTTCTACTATGCCGCTTTCCCAAGAACCATCTGAGTGCAAGATTGGGCGGAGGCGAAACTCTGTGCCGTTGAAGAAAAATTTGCGCCCTTCTATCCAAAATTCGCGGAAGCCGAAAGGTTGGTTGTATTGGGTGTCGATGCCGCTGCCTTTTACTTCTAATTGCAGGGTGTAAAGGTTGGGTTTTTCTAGATCCCAAATGCGGGGATTTTGCCAGTCCCACTGCACTTTTACTGTTTGAATTGGTTTGGCTTTGACGGTGGCGGTGCCTATAAATTTTTGTTCTACTTTGCCTTGTTCATCGAGCATTTGCGCGATTAGTTGAACTTGCCCATTTTGGGAAACGTCTTTGAGTTCTATATCTAATTTAACTTGCTTTTTTCGGGTGGAGGTTTGGACGAATACGTCGCTGACTAGCGGGCCTGGGGGAACGCTGAGGAGTCGCACTTCGCCGATGATTCCCCGCGATTGTAGCTTAGATTTTGTTGTATAAATTTCTGTGGGACTCATAATCACGGCTTTGTCTTTTTCTTCGGAGACTGCCGCGACTAAAATAGATAGGGTGTTGTCACCTGGTTTGACTGCTTTGGTAATTTCAACAGTACCGTAAGGCCATTCGATTTGACCGCAGTTAATGCCGTTGACAAAGATTACTGCATCGGTGCTGACTCTGGCTAAGTCAATAAAAATTCGGCGGTTTTTCCAGTTGTCGGGAATGTTGGCTGTTTGTTGGTACCAAGCTTTTGATAGTTGTTCGCGGTTGAAGTTTTCCCAATCTTTGCCGCTGCCGCGAGTGATGATTCCGGGTACGGATTGGTTGTTTTCTTTTTGCCAGTCTCCAGGCACCCAGATAGAACCCCAACTTGGGGAGACGGGGGGGTTTTGGGTGTTGCCAACTGCGGGGACAAATTGCCACTTTCCGTTGAGATAGATTTGGGATCGTTTGTTGTCGATCGCCCGAATGGCCGCGATGGTAAGATTGGGAAAGCCGATCGACGATATCGCACTGTTACTGACCGAATTGGGATTTTGAAGCGCGTAACCCATGAATCCGAAGACGGTGGCGGCTGCGAAGAATAATCCGATAATTTTTGCCAGCTTGTGATTCACCTTAAGTTTCTCCCAGACATGGGTGGAGCAAATTTGTCCCTTCATTTATCATAAGCTGCAGCCTCCATAAATTGCTCGGTTCCGGCGACTGGGGAGAGGGAGAGGGGAGAGGGGAGAGTGGGAGATGGGGAGAGGGGGAGAGTGGGAGAGGGGGAGATGGGGAGAGTGGGAAAAAGATTCTATTTTGCTTCTGACTGTTAACTGTTGACTGATGACTGATGACTAATGACTGTTGACTGTTGACTGATGACTTCCATAAATCTGTCTCTGGGAAGATGGCACGGCGCGGACAAATCTGGTTTGGTATAGAAAAAACCCATAGTTAGTTTTAACACTCTTGTTTCACCCGCAGAAGAAATAGCACGATCGCGCGATCGCCACAGGTCAACAAAAAATGAGTTGGTTTCAGGTCTTGCCCTTGCCCATTAAATCCTACAGCCTTGCTACATTTAGCGCCGCCACGGCCTTACTGCTGACAACTCTGTTAGTCTTTGCATTTCAGGCAACTCCTGCAATATTACTTTTGGCCGTTGCAATGGTTAGCGCTTGGTATGTTGGCTTAAAGTCCTCTGAACAAGAACTTGAAATAGAACGCCAGATTATTAAAAAAGTAATTGACACTTCGGCTTGCTTGATTGTAGTTCTTGACAGCCAAGGACGGATTGTCCGGTTCAACCAAGCTTGTGAAAAAGCCACAGGCTACTCGGCAGCAGAAGTTGTGGATCAATATGTTTGGGATCTATTTTTAATTCTCGAAGAAATAGAACCTGTTCAAACAGTTTTTGCTAAACTCAACGCGGAAAATTATTACAGCGAATATCAAAATTATTGGCGGACTAAAAACGGCGACAGGCGCTTCATTTCTTGGTCTAATACAGTGATGGTCGATGGCGATGGTGTGGTAGAATATGCGATCGCCACTGGCATCGATATTACCGATCGCAAAACAGCAGAAATAGCCCTAGCTTCATCCTACACCCAGCTAGAAACCCGCGTCAAACAGCGGACGGCAGAACTGACAGTAGCTAAAGAAGCACTGCAAGCTCAAGAAGAACGATTTCGCTGCTTGAGTTCCTGTTCGCCGATGGGGATTTTCATGGCGGATTTTGAGGGGCGCTACACCTATGCAAACCCGCGCGCTCAGGCGATTTTTGGCTTGAGTTTGGCAGAACTTTTAGGAAACGGTTGGGAGAATTGCATTCACCCGGAAGACTGCGATCGCGTATTGGGCCGATGGCTGGATTATACTCGCAAAGGTGGGGAATATGCGATCGAATATCGCCTGGAAACAGCAGAGAAAATTGTCCGCTGGATTAACGTTTGTTCCTCGCCGATGTTCTCCGACTCCGGCGAACTCATCGGATACGTGGGCACGGTGCGAGATGTCACCGAAAGACAACAAGCGCAAGCAGCTTTGTCTAACAGCGAACAGCAACTGAGAACGCTGCTAGAAAATACGCCAGATATGATTATCCGCACGGACAAAGAACTGCGCTATATTTATGTTAATCAAGCAGTTGCCAGAAGCCAAGGAAAACCCGTTTCATTCTTCCTCGGCAAAACCAGTCAAGACTTAGGAATGCCGCCAGAACTGTGCCAGATGTGGGACGAAACCCTGCACAAAGTGTTAGAAACAGGCAGAGAAGAAATCATCGAATTTAAGGCGCACTCAACCGACGGTATCAGAAGCTATCAATCTCGCGTAGTTCCAGAATTTAACAAAGAGGGCGCAGCAGAATCAGTATTAATTGTCGCCCGCGATATCACAGAACTCAAACTTGCAGAAACTCAAAGATTGCAGTTAAAAATCGAGCTAGCAGCCAGGGAAAAAGCGGAAAAAGAACAGCAGCGGTCGGCATTTTTAGCAGAAGCTAGCAAAATGCTGACTGCGGCATTTGACGGGGAAACGGTGCTGCAAAATATCGCAGAATTAGCAGTAAATTTGATCGCTGACGGGTGCTGCATTTATTTGACCGAAATCGGCTCAAAAGTGCGCCGCGCGGCTGTAGCTCACGCAGAGTCCTCTGCGGTTGATATTCTGAATAACTTGAAAATCCGCAGCCCGATCGCCTCTGATGCTGTTAACGGCTATCCGCTGGTAATTCGCACCGGAAAATCGGAACTAATTGTCGAAGTGGATGAAGAGATTTTAGCAGCAGCAGCCGAAGATACAGCAGAAATGAAAACATTGCGCTCGCTCAATATCGGCTCCCACGCTTGCGTACCGCTCTTAGCGCGCGGGCGGGTAATAGGTGCTATTACCTGCTTTACATCTAAATCTGGCAGTCGCTACAATTCCCAAGACATGGCAATGTTAGAAGATTTAGCATACCATGTCGCTTTTGCCCTAGACAATGCCAGACTTTATGCAGAAGCGCAACAAGCACTATCTCAAACAGCGCAATCGTTTGCCTTAATTGACTCGCTCCTAGAAGCATCTCCCCTGGCGATTTGCTTTGTCGATCGCGAAATGCGCTTCATCCACATCAATCAAGTTTTAGCAGAACTCAACGGTTTGTCCGCCGAACAGCATCTAGGTCAAGACTTCCGCCAATTGTTCCCAGAATCGGCGCACAAATTTGCACCAATAATTCAGCAAGTTCTCGACTCCGGCGAATCGGTTTTAAACGTAGAAATTAGCGGCGAAAATCTTGGAAAACTCGGAGAGTTTGGCTATTTGCTCGGCAACTACTACCCAGTCAAAAATGAAAGGGGAGAAATCATCGGTGCCGGCATAATTTTCGCAGATATTACCGCAGCAAAACAAACCGAAATAGCTTTAACAGAAAGCGAAACGCGGTTCCGCAGCGTGGTAGAATCTACCATGCTCGGCATCGGTTTCTGGGATGCGGAGGGTGAAGTTACAGACGCTAACGATGCCTTGCTGGAAATGATCGGATATACAAGGGAAGAGTTGGTTTCGGGACAGATCCGCTGGCTGGATATCACGCCTGCGGAATACACAGAACTCGATCGCGCTGCTGTAGCGCAAGTCGCAGCATCAGGAAGTTGCGAGCCTTATGAAAAAGAATTTATCCGCTCAGACGGCACGCGCCTCCCAATTTTAATCGGGGGCGGAAACTTGGAAGGATGCACAAACAAAGGATCGTTCTTCGTACTCGATATCACCGATCGCAAACAAGCTCAAAACCAGCTCCGAGAAAACGAAACACGCCTTCGCAACCAACTAGCAGAACTCGACTTAGTTTACAACACTACACCGGTCGGGATGTCCTTTGTCGATACCAATTTGCGCTACATCCGCATCAACAAATGCCTCGCTCAGATCAACGGCAGATCGATCGCCGATCACATCGGGCGCACCATCAGAGAAGCGATTCCCGAAATCGCCGATAAACTAGAGCCGATTTACCTGCAAGTGCTGGCGACGCAAACCCCCGTGCTCGACTTAGAAATTAAGGCCGAAACGCTGCAACAGCCGGGATTAGTGCGGGATTGGCTAGTCAGCTTTTATCCTGTAAGCGACGAATCGGGAACCCTGTTGGGAGTCAGCAGCGCGATCGCCGAAATCACCGATCGCAACCAAGCAAAACGGGTAATCCAGCAAAGCGAAGCTTTATTCCGGCGGCTGTTAAATTCCAATATTTTCGGAGTCGCGATCGGAGATTTTAGCGGCCGCATCGCCTACGCCAACGACTGCCTGCTCAACATGGTCGGCTACACCCGATCGGACGTGCTCTCAGGTCAAATGCGGTGGGACAGGATGACACCCCCCGAATACCTGCACCTCGACGCCTTGGCGGCCGGGGAACTGCGGGATTCGGGAGTCGCAACTCCTTTCAAGAAAGAGTACATCCGCAAAGACGGCAGCCGCGTGCCGATGCTGATGGGCGGGACGACTTTGTGCCCGGACAAGGGCGAACCAGAGACGATCGTCGCATTTTACATCGACTTGACCGAAACCTCCAGGGTGGAAGCGGAACTCAAAAACAATCAAGAACGGCTGCAAATCGCTCAGCAAGCAGGCAAAATCGGAACTTTTGAATGGAACGTCGAAACAGGGGAACTCGCGTGTACGCCGGAATTAGAGGCTTTGTACGGACTGCCGGTCGGCGGTTTCGACAGCAGCTATCAGAATTTGCTGGCAATGGTGCATCCAGACGATCGCGCTTTCACTCAACAGCAGTTGCAGGCGGCGGTGGCATCCGGGGAGGAATTAAACATTGAGTTCCGCATTTGCCGTCCCGACAGCAGCATCGGCTGGATTGCTTGCAGGGCTAAGGTGTTTCAGAACGAGATCGGTTTGTCCCAGCGGGCGATCGGGGTAAACGTCGATATCACCGATCGCAAACAAGCAGAAGCAGCGCGATCGCAAACCAACCAAACTTTGGAAGCCTTGATTCAAGCTTGTCCCCTAGGAATTACGGTTGTTAGCGCCGACGACGGCATTGTGAAAATGTGGAACCCAGCAGCCGAAAGGATTTTTGGCTGGTCAGAATCAGAGGCGAAAAATCAATTTTTGCCCTCCATTCCCCCAGACAAGCGGGAGGAATTCAGCGCTAAGTTGAAAAAAATTAGTCAAGGAAAGGGGCTCGCGGGGATTGAAACCCAGCGCCAACGGAAAGACGGCAGCACGATCGACATCGGTTTGTGGGCAACTCCAGTCCGCGACGCTCAAGGCAATATTAACTGTATGTCGATCGTCGCCGACATCAGCGATCGCAAGCAA
This sequence comes from Microcoleus sp. S1D4, assembly GCF_036700765.1. Classification (NCBI taxonomy): domain Bacteria; kingdom Bacillati; phylum Cyanobacteriota; class Cyanophyceae; order Oscillatoriales; family Microcoleaceae; genus Microcoleus; species Microcoleus sp. S1D4. Next base: position 34,986 of record NZ_JAUBPP010000019.1, on the reverse strand, counting down.
GTAGAGGCAGAACTCGCTCAGTTGCTCGATCGCGAACAAGCCGCGCGCGCGGAAGCAGAAGACATCAACCGCCTGAAAGACGAGTTTCTCGCCACGCTTTCCCACGAACTCCGCACGCCTTTAAATGTGATTCTGGGCTGGGCGCAGAGGCTGCGCGGCCTCCCCTACACTGAAGATGATTTAGCTAGCGGTTTGGAAGCGATCGAGCGTCAGTCAAGGGTGCAGGTGCAGCTAGTCGAAGATTTGCTCGACGTTTCCCGGATTATTCAAGGCAAACTGGCTCTGAAAGACGGCTGGTTCGTCATGGCAAACGCGATCGAAATTGCTCTGAGTTCAGTCATGTTTGCCGCCCAGGCTAAGTCTGTGACAGTTTCCTCGGAATTAGACCCTACAGTCAAATTGATGTGGGGCGACGCGCAGAGGTTGCAGCAGGTAGTCTCGAATTTGCTGACAAACGCCGTCAAGTTTACGCCAACGGGCGGAACTGTGAAACTGCGTTTGTCGGCGGTAGCTGTGGCTAATTCCCCATCACCTAATTACCTGCAAATTACTGTCAGCGATACCGGAAAAGGCATTTCAGCAGAGTTTCTGCCCTACGTGTTCGATCGCTTCCGACAAGCAGACGGGTCGATTACTCGGGCTGACAGCGGTTTGGGACTGGGATTGGCGATCGTCCGGCACTTGGTGGAACTCCACGGCGGCACTGTACGCGCCGAAAGTCCGGGTAAAAATAGGGGTGCGACATTCACCGTCATGCTGCCCCTCAAACAGCGGATCGGCAAGCAGCGGCAGTTGAGAGAGGAAAGGAAAGCCCCTCAAATCCGTCGGGGTATGTTAGCCGATTTAAAGGTGTTGGTTGTTGACGACGAACCCGACAACCGGGAGTTTTTGATTGTCGCCCTCGAACAGTTGGGGGCGCAGGCGACTGCGGCTGCAACGGCTGCGGAGGCGATCGACATTTTGCAGCAGTCGCCGCCGGATATTCTAGTCAGCGACATCGGGATGCCCGTTGAGGACGGCTACTCGCTGATCCGCCAAGTGCGATCGTCCCAATCTGACAAAATCAAGCGCTTGCCGGCGGTTGCGCTGACAGCCTATGCTAGCGAACAAGACCGCGATCGGGCGATCGACGCCGGTTACGACGAACATTTAGCAAAGCCGATCGATCCTGCTCGATTCGCCTCAGTTTTAGCCAAATTAAACGTGCAAAAGTAGTGCAGGTTCGTAGACAGGACTTGAGTCAGCAGCTTTTTACGAACTCAATTCCGCACTGCGAACGAACTGTTTTTGTGACGTTTTACGAACTCCTATCAAATCGGTTAGCATCGGAATGATTCAGATATATATTCTCGGACTCTGTGTACTCTGCGTACTAATAAGGTTAAATCATTCCGATGCAAGCGGAAACGATATCATATCAAATCCTCTCTTCACCGGAATAGTAAATTAACTGTTGACTGTTGACTGTTAACTGTTAACATCATGTATGAATGCAACCGGAATTGATATCAATTCCTCACTACGAACCTTTTTTGTTACGATCGTAGACAGAACATGACAACGTACCCAAAATCAGCAACGCCCTTATTTTAAATCCAACAATCCGCTAGTTTTCAACTTGGGATTAAACCGGATTTCTTCAGTTACACCGCGAGCTTTGAGCAGCGATAAAATTTGATTTTCCACCCGGCGCGCTACATTTTTTAACAATTTATCTTTGGCAAGTTCATCAGCAACAATACCTTCATAATTTGCCACTTCTTGGGCTGTCATCACAGTTTTGGTGTCGATGGGATCGTTCCACTTGGCTGCATCGGCACCGTTACCCTGGGGCTGCGAGCCGTTTTCAGCAATCCAACTCGATCGGATGTTTTCGAGTATAGTGCGGTTTGGTCGATCGATAATTTGGACTTTCAGCCAGTAGCAATATTCGGTTTGGCGTACCAAATGCTGTTTCAGGCTGAGGTAAGTATCGCGAGAATAGCCGACAAATTGCAGAATTTGATCGCTATCAAAAATCGCATAAACGCCAATTTTTCCCTGGACAAAATCGGGCAATTTTCCCTCGGAGTCAATGTAGGGAATGAATTCTAAGCTAGCGAGAGGCTGAATGTCTTCTGTCATCCGATTTTAGATTTTAGATTTTAGATTTTAGATTAAACCACAAATTAACCGACCTTTACCTAATTCCTAAAAACGCGATAAACTGCACAGAGGCGGCTGGGTTTAAATATTTTGGCTTGAAACATGAAATTGGGCGGGACGTTGACGATCGCAAAATCCCTCGATTGGTGATACTGTTCAAATTCCGCAGGCATTCCCTTCGGCGTGTCGCTGCTGTAGGGCACTGGCTGAAAAAGTAACTCCGCAAACTCAAGGCGCGAACACTGTAATTGCAGCGCTATTTGTTGGAGAAAGCTTTCACCAGTCAACAAACCGAACAGTAGAGCTTTAGCATCCGGTTCGAGGACAAAACTGTTATCGTAGCTTTCAATAATCTTGAGACCCATTTTCTATATACTCCTGACAGACACCGGCGCATTCTGAATTTTACCCGACAGTGGCGATCGGCAAAAGGTCAGTTAAAATATCACAGTCTCGAATTTTTAAGAAATAGCCCGGATTTATTTGCCGATCGCTTTTATCATGTCCATATCGAAAACGAATCATCTACCAGACAACGACTACAAGTCTATGCAGAAAATCGAAAACGCATCACTCCCAGCTTTGAGAATTTCCCTAAACCAGCCGGATTGGCTAGAATTGGCAGAATACGCCTCTATTGCCGGTTCAGCGATTGGCACGATTGCTGCGGGATTGTCGGGCCAAATTCTCTACGCGGCAGCCCCCTTAACCGCAGCGATATCGCTGAATATAGCCAATCGCCAGCGTTTTGAGCAACAAATGCAACAAAAGGCAAATTCTGCGATCGCGGAGGTACAGGCCGCAGCAGCAGGTCGATCGCAGCAAGTTCAGTTGCTACCTGGAGAACCAGCAGAACTTTACACGGCAGTATCCGACTTGAAACAAAAAATCCTCAGTTTGGAATCGAGTGCTATCAGCGACTTGCAAGCAGCCGTAGCATCCCTGGAACGAGCGCAGGCGCTACCTGCTGATTCTCAAGAGCTCTACACCATCCTGTCGGATTTGCGAGAAAACCTCCGCATCTTGGAAAATAGCGCCCTCAGAGAGGATGATTGGCAAAATGTCAACGTCCGATTTTTATTGATGGACGAAAAGTTAACTGAGGTGAGAACTATTACAGCTCAGTTGCAGGAGCGATCGAACGAAGTAGACTTCGATACAATCCAAGGTTCTCTCAAGCAATTGCAGGACTTGCTCGATCGACCGGCAATAGACGCAGGGGCAATGCAAACCGAGATCAAGCATTTGTACGAGCAAGTTTCCGAGTTGCAGCGGCAAAATCAAGAAATTGTCAAGCCTTATTTGCAGCGTCTGACTCGCGCCGTCAAAAAACTCAGTCAGTAGTCATTAGTCATTAGTCATTAGTCAGTAGTCAGTAGTCATTAGTCATTAGTTATTTGTTGGTTGTGGTTTTTTTCTAGGTTTTTTGTGAGTAGTTGGGGAACACAACCAATAACCAATTTCCCATTCCCTGCGCGGGCCGATGCCCAATTCCCAATTCCCAATTCCCAATTCCCAATTCCCCATTCCCAATTCCCCATTCCCCCATTCCCCCATTCCCCCATTACCCATGACTAAATATTTGCCAAGCTTGCCAGAAAACATAAATCGATAGAATTGCCAAGAGCGATCGAAAAGCTAAACTAACAATACGATCGGGCAATCTCGGCAAAAATCGCGTACTGATTTGCGCCCCCAACAAACCGCCGCCGCCAAGAATTAACCCCACATCCCACAAAACATTCCCGCGCGCCGCGTGTCCCGCCGTCGCCGAAATAGCAGTGATGACGATTACACCCAAGCTGGTTTGAATGGCAGTTTTAATGCTTTCTCCTAACAGCAAAATTTGCAGAGGAACCATAATCACGCCACCGCCTACCCCGAACAAACCCGCTAATAAACCCGCCGCACTGCCGGTAGCAATTTTAGCAAAAGTTGGATGGAATATAATATTTGAATTATTGGGTAATTCGTGATTGGTAATTGGTAATTGAGCATTTTCTTCTTGTCCCGCTTGTCCTCCCAGTTCCCCTTGTTCTAGTTCCGCTTTCTTCTTAGCTGTCAGACGCTTGCGAACTTCAATCAAATAAATATTTAACCACAGCAACAACCCAAAAGTAAGTAACAGCAAGTAAGGCGGAAATATCCCCGCCAAATAAGCACCGATTTGTGCTGTGATGACGGCTGGAAATCCGATGCCTGCGACTTGGCTCAAGCTGAGGTAGCCCATGCGCCAATTCTGGATGCTGCCAGAAATAGCTGTAATGACGATCGACAAACTGCTAGTAGCAACCGCTTGCACCGGAGCGTAATTGAGAGCCACCAACAAAGGCACGAGCACCGTACCGCCGCCGATACCCAAAAATCCAGCTAGAATTCCGGCAAAAATTCCCGCCGCACCCAACATCAATAATTCAGTGATAGTCATTAGTCATTAGTCATTAGTCAGTAGTCAGTAGTCAACAGTCAACAATCAACAGTCAACAATCAACAGTCAACAATCAACAGTCAACAGTCAACAATCAACAATCAAATTTTAAGAATCATTAGTCGTGCCATCGGGCATAATTGCCCGCCTCAAATCTGCATCGCGGAAGTTAGTTCGATTGAGATTAGCATCAATCAAAACCGCTTCCACCAAAACAGCCCCGCTAAAATTAGACCAGCACAGCTTGGCACGGTACAAATTAGCCCCGCTCAAATTAGCTCTTGCCAACGTTGACCAACTAACATTAGCAACTCTCAAATTAGCATTACTCAGATTAGCGTCGGTGAGATTAGCTCCAACCATAGTTACTTGGCGCAAATCTGCACCAGTCAGGTTGGCCCCGCTCACCATCGCCCCGCTGAGAATTGCCTGAGTCAGATTAGCTCTTTCTAAAAGCGACTCGCTGAGGATGGCATTTGTCAGGTTTACCGCTTTGAGAGTTGACCAACTCAAATTTGCCTTCATCAAATTAATGCGAATCATGCTAGCGTCGGTTAAGTTGGCCGCAAACAAATTCGCTTCGGTAAAGTTGGCTTCGGTCAAATTAGCTTCGGTCAAATTAGCCTTGGTCATGTTGACTTCTCTCGCCATTGATCCGCGCAGGTTGGCTCCCATCAGGTTAGCCCCGCTGAGATTGGCCCGGCTCAAATCGGTACCGATGAGATTTGCTTCGCTGAGGTTGGCTTCTGTCATGTCCACCCCTGCCAATTTCACCTCGCGCAAGTTCGCTCCCGTCAGGTTAGCGCCTTTAAGGTTTGCGTCTTGGAAATTCGATCTGGTAAAGTTAGCCTCGCTGAGGTTTACCCCTTTTAAGTCGGCCCCGACGAGGTTAATCTCTCGAAAATTTCTTTCTCCGGCCGCATATTGCCTCAGAATTCGATCGGCCTCCATGTCATTCGCCTCGCAATTTTTTTTAAACGTTAGAGTGATGGGTGTTACCACATCATCCCAGATAACCACGGTATTCACTCTGCACGCTGTAGTATCTGTAGAATTTTTCCCTTGCTTTCCGGACACTGCTGTGCCACTGCCTCCTAAAAGGTCTGACAAATATCAAAGCTTCTGAGAAAATCAACAATAGGGTAAAACTCTCGGCGCTCGGCACTGAGTCAGTCGATTTTAGATTTTAGATTTTAGATTTGCTCCACAGATTCATCTGGGAGCCGGAACTTTGGTCTAAAATTATGGGCTCACCACGACGATTATCGGAAACTTGTATTCGTTTTTGGGCGAGCTGGCAGTTGACAACTGACAACTGTCAACTGTCAACTGTCAACTGTCAACTGTCAACAGAGAAAGGAAACTTTAAAATGCCTGAAAATTTGAGAAGCCAAGCTGTGACTGGAGGCGTGCAGCGCGCGCCCAACCGAGCAATGCTGCGGGCAGTCGGTTTTGGTGACGACGATTTCACTAAGCCGATTGTGGGGATTGCCAACGGGTACAGCACGATTACGCCCTGCAATATGGGATTGAACGACCTCGCTTTGCGGGCTGTTGCGGGTGCAAGGGAAGCCGGCGCCATGCCACAGACATTCGGTACGATTACTATCAGCGACGGGATCTCGATGGGAACTCAAGGGATGAAATATTCTCTGGTGTCGAGAGATGTGATTGCGGATTCGATAGAAACTGTTTGCAACGGCCAAAGTATGGACGGGTTGCTGGCTGTCGGCGGTTGCGATAAAAATATGCCGGGGGCGATGATTGCGATCGCCCGCATGAACATTCCTGCTATTTTTGTTTACGGCGGCACGATCAAACCAGGACACCACAACGGACGCGATTTAACCGTTGTCAGCGCTTTTGAAGCAGTCGGTCAATTCAGCGCGGGCAAAATTGACGAAACAGAACTCAATGCAGTCGAACATAAAGCTTGTCCGGGCGCTGGTTCTTGCGGCGGGATGTTCACAGCAAATACGATGTCGAGCGCTTTTGAAGTGATGGGCATGAGTTTGCCTTATTCTTCGACAATGGCTGCTGAGGATGCCGAAAAAGCTGACAGCGCTGCCGAATCTGCAAAAGTTGTCGTGGAAGCTGTCCGCAAACAGTTGTTACCAAGCCAAATTTTGACGCGCAAGGCCTTTGAAAATGCGATCGCGGTAATCATGGCAATCGGCGGTTCGACCAATGCTGTGCTGCATTTATTAGCCATTTCCAATGCGATCGGCGTTGAGTTGTCCCTCGACGATTTTGAAACTATTCGAGCAAAAGTACCAGTGCTGTGCGACCTCAAACCCAGCGGCAAATACGTAGCAACCGATTTGCACAAAGCCGGCGGCATTCCTCAAGTAATGAAAATGCTGCTAGAAAAAGGTTTGCTGCACGGAGACGCGCTGACAATTACCGGCCAAACTGTTGCTGAAGTGTTAGCAGATATTCCAGCCGAACCCCGCACCGACCAAGATGTCATCCGCCCTTGGAACAACCCGCTTTACGCCCAAGGACATTTAGCAATTCTCAGAGGAAATCTGGCAACAGAAGGAGCCGTTGCTAAAATTACTGGCGTTAAAAAACCGCAAATTACCGGCCCGGCGCGGGTATTTGAATCTGAAGAAAATTGTTTGGATGCAATTTTAGCGGGCAAAATTCAAGCCGGCGATGTGATTATCATCCGCTACGAAGGGCCCAAAGGCGGGCCGGGAATGCGCGAAATGTTAGCACCAACTTCGGCAATTATTGGCGCAGGTTTGGGCGATTCCGTAGCATTAATTACTGACGGCCGCTTTTCTGGCGGAACTTACGGCATGGTTGTCGGTCACGTTGCACCGGAGGCACAAGTAGGAGGCACAATTGCTTTAGTAAAAGAGGGCGATTCGATTACGATTGATGCTAAGAATCGGTTGTTGCAGCTCAATGTTGCTGATGCAGAATTGGAGCAGCGCCGAGCAGCTTGGCAAGCTCCTAAACCTCGCTATACTAGGGGCGTTTTGGCTAAATACGCTAAATTGGTTTCTTCTAGCAGTCTTGGTGCTGTGACTGATTTGGGTTTGGGTTAATTTGGAGTTTTTGTAACCGCAGATGAAGGCAGATTAACGCAGATGAACGCAGATCGGATTTGATCTGCGTTCATCTGTGTCCATCCGGTGATATCTGCAGTTACAAAAATCCTAAATTAACTACGCTGATTCAAAAAGCGGCTAGCCATCGACATGGCGTCAGTAATATCTACGTCGCCGTCTCCATCGGCATCTAAAAACGTATTCAAAACGGGATTTTGGCCTTGGGCTGGATTATTTTGAGCGTTGCCGCCGGTTTGCAGCAAATTCAGCAGGATCGGCACTAAAACAGGTATCATTGCTTGCACTGTTGTGTTATTTAAACCGGTTCTTTGGGCGATGTCGGCGATGATTTGCGTTAGTTGACCGGCTCCAAACAAACTCTGTACTGCTTGCGGATTGGGGTTTGTGCCGCTAAATTGGTTGACAAGTTGTTGAGCTTGTGCTTCTCCCGACTGCGATCGCACGTCTTGTAATGCCGATCGCACGTATCCGCCCAAAACCGACATCGCCAACTGAGTCGTACCCGCATCCACGCCCTGGTTGCCGCTCAACTGCTCTACCGCACCGATAATGTTGCCCAACTGATTGGAACTTGCTTGTTGGTTAGGATTGTCGATCGCGTTCAAAATTTGGTCAAATAGTCCCATGATTTTCGTTCCTTGCTGTATTTGTTCCACTCTAGATTAACCGATCGCCAATTGCCAAATTCCCCATTACAGAACTTATATCAAGTTCGGGTAATTACTTATAATATCCGACCGAGACGGGTTGACTAAATTGTTGGTTTTAGGCAATTATTGACAGGTTAACCCAATTGCCAATAACTAATGACTGCTATAGCAATCTTAAATCATTTGAAAAATCCTACGCAAGCAAGATGCTTACACTAAAAATATTCGAGTCTAAATCGATTTTGCTGCTGATTTACGGCTGCCATAAATAATGATACCAAATCTAGGTAATATACCTCCTTTATGATTGAACCGCGAAGACGCAAAGAACGCGAAGAGAAGAGGAAACAGAAGAGTCAGAAGATAAAGGGGGTGGCAAACTCTGATTTGGTATGACTGCTGACTAATGACTACTAAGAGGGCGGGCACGCACCATCCACCGCCCCTACCAACTGACTACTGACTACTGACTACTGACTACTGACTATTGACTAATGACTACTGACTACTAATGTTTGATCGGTAGGGCGATCGCAAATTCCGTCCCCCTTCCCACCTCCGACCAACAGTTAATCGTCCCGCCGTGTTTCTTGACAATAATTTCGCGGCCGATTGCCAATCCCAAACCAGTACCTACACCCCTCGGTTTAGTCGTAAAGAACGTTTCAAACATTCTTTCTTGACTGGCCGCAGGTATCCCCGTACCGTTATCGGAAATTCGCACTACCACAGAGTCGTCGTCCAAGTATTCTGTAGTGATTGAAATTTTCGGCGAAAAACTAGATGTTTCTGCTTGCTTTGACTCAAAATTAGATTGTTTTTTCGCCTCTTCATAGCTAATTTTTTCAACTTTTGCTTTTTCTTCCACAGCATCTAGTGCATTGCTGATCAGGTTGACAAACACCTGGTAAAGCAAACCCATGTAGCCTTCAACTTTGGGAATCTCCCCGTAATTTCGCACCACTTCAACGCCCTGTTTGACCCGGCTGTTGAGAATCAGCAAACTGCTATCTATGCAGGCGTGTAAATCGACTGGCTGAGGCGCTGTATCGTCGAGGCGAGAAAAATCTTTCAAACTCAAGATAATGGCTTTGGCTCTTTCAGCACCCACTTGCATTGAGTTAAATATTTTCATCAAATCTTCTTGGATAAAATCGAGGTCTATGGCTTCTGCTGTGGCGGTGACTGCAGCAGGCGGGTTGGGTATTTCTGTTTCGTAAGTTTTGAGCAAATCTAAAATATCTTCAACGTAAGTTTTTGCCGGATCGATGTTGGCATAGATAAAATTGATTGGGTTGTTAACTTCGTGAGCAACACCGGCTAGCATCCTCCCCAAAGTTGCCATTTTCTCATTTTGAAGGATATGAATTTCTTGCTCAGATTTCAATTCTTCTAGCAAGTTATTTACTTTCTGAATCAGTTGGTTGAACGAAGCGGCTAATACTCCCACTTCATCGGTGCTGGTAACTGGTACTTGCAACTGAAAATTAGATTCTTCCGTGACTCGCTGCGCTATTTTGGTGACAGCGGCGAGGGGTTTGGCGATCGCCCTACTGGTAAAGCTCGCCAGCAGTGCTGCAATTACGATCGACAGTGCCATGCTACCAAAAATTATTTGCACCCGCAGCACCTGCGCTCGCAGCAGGGCTTCCCGTGCTGCATCTTCTTGCTCTTGGGCGCGATCGATAATTACTCCTAAATCATTAGTCGCTTTCTCTAATTTCAACCCAATTTTATTTCGCTCTAAATTCAACAGCAACTTGCGTTTCACACTTGTTTGAGCTAGCGAATTTGGCATTTTACTAATTTGAACGTTAACTGTTTCTAGCTGCTGAATGTAATTTGAAATAAGCGAATTATAACTTTTTATAAAAGCCTGTAAGCCTGCTGCCTGTTCCATCTCTTTCTGATTTTTAACTTCAGATAGCGACAACTTCAAAATGTAGATATTATTTTGTAGCTGTTGGTATTTGCTGTCAAAAATTTCGGGCTTTTCTATCCCGTAAATCAATCGCTGTTGGCTGTTTTGCGTCCGCAGCAAAGCCACCTGCAACTTATTTAAAAGCTGACTTTCTCGATCGATGTGTAGTTGATTGTTAGTTCTGCGATAGTAATGATTCCCCGCCAGCATCCCGATAGTCGTACCCCCAATCGCAACACAAAGAGCCAATGCGTAGCCGCGGCTGATTTTGTCGCTAATACTGAGGTTTCCGAAGGAGCGGGCTATGTGAGCAAAATAATTAAGCTTTAGTAGGTGGCTCTGTTTGATTTTATACTGGAAAGATGTAGGAAGTTCTTGTGAAGCCTGTTTGTGATGTTTGAGCTGCATAGATGCGAACCTGTGAATAATTCACGCACTGAGAATTAAGTCTAACTTAATTCGCGGATCATTAGAAAGTAGGGCATCGATAATTAATGTGATAATTTTTGTTAATGAGGACGCTCTTACCCTGTCTGAGAAACCGGGATCGTTTAAGTTTTGTATTTGAGCGTGCGAGCGTCCCCGCTGGCGTATTGTTACTCGCGAGCGTCCCCGCTCGCACTATAATAAAAAAAATGCTTTTTGCAAAACCCAGATGCTCCCGAGAAACCTGGTTTCGGGTTTCCGTTGTCAGAGCTTCTAGGACGCACTTATACTATTTTATATTTTAGAATAATTGGGAATAACCAGGGCTAAAAACGGAGATATAGCTTTTCTGTGCTCTCCTATGAGGTACTATGCAGCATAGGGCATAGAGCATAGGGCATACCTCACTTTTTTGATAACCGCTATAAGCCCCAGACATGAATCGTGGAGAGCCCAAAGTTAAAGTTCCCAGACTCATCTTTCCACTAAATCTAAAATCTACAATTTAAAATCGATTGACTAATTTGGTAAGGTTTGGATCGCGGACTCGATCAGTTGGATTCAAAGAATGGAAGTGGTATTTCGTTAAGAAACCGTGTTTCTACGTAACTCAATGCGATATTTATTTTTTTGATAAAGAAGTGTGGCTTGAGGGGCTATCGAATAAATCACAGATTAAATCATTAGGTGTTCGGGCGGGTGAACGCACCAAGAAACAGCCTGCATCCGCTACAATTGCAGCTTTAGGCGCGCATTTGTCCGCCTGCACTCCGCTAGCACTCAAACCCGCTTGCATTCTGCTGACAGCACAAGCACAATCGGGATTTGCAGACTAAGCAGTGCGATCGGGCACTCGATCGGTTCCGAATTATCATCACAATGTAAGAATCAAAGTATAACCCTTTTATTTGCCGCCCCCTCATGCCTTTGCCGCGCCTGTTAACCTTAATTGCTGCTTTCTGCCTCACCCTGGGGCTGATTATTGGCCTGATAAGTTCCTTGACAGGGCTTTACAGTCAAGTTGCGCTGTCTGCTTCTCCGTTGCTGGCTAATTTGCTGATTTTCCTAATAATTATACTTTTGGGAACGCTAATTTTTGCGCTGTTTTATTATTTTAAGCTGCTGCAACGTCCGGGAAAAGTTAAGGGAAAACGGGCGATTAATCCGAAGGTTCCTGTGGTCAAAAGTGAGGCTGCTTCGGAAAATCTTCAAGCAATTAGGCAGCAAGTCGATCGCATTCAAGATGAAGTAGCGCGGCAAGCTTTGCTGTTGAGAGCCCGCGAAATTGAAGCTAACATGGCCCGCGGCAATGTTCGGATCGTGGTTTTCGGCACCGGTTCTGCGGGGAAAACTTCGGCTGTCAATGCGTTGGTGGGGCGGATGGCGGGAGAGGTGGGCGCGCCGATGGGAACTACGGAAGTTGGAGAAACTTACACTCTTTCATTGAAAGGAATCGATCGCGAATTAGCAATTACTGATACCCCAGGCATCTTGGAAGCGGGAGTAGCGGGGACTTACAGAGAGGAATTGGCACGTCAGTTGGCGGCCCGGGCAGATTTGATCTTATTTGTTTTGGACGGCGATTTGCGTAAATCTGAGTACGAACCGCTGCGGACTTTGGCAGAAATTGGCAAAAGGTCGATCGTGGTTTTTAATAAAGTTGACCTTTATCCCGACAGCGACAGAGACGAAATTCTCGATCGACTGCGGCTGCGAGTCAAAGGTTTTGTATCAGCAATGGATGTAGTTGCTATTAGCGCCAACCCGCAAAAAGTTGTACTAGAAAGCGGCACAATATTTCAACCAGACCCGGATATGATGCCATTAATTCGGCGCATCGCAGCAATTTTGCGAGCCGAAGGCGAAGACTTAATTGCCGACAATATTTTGTTGCAATCTCAGCACTTGGGAGACCAAGCGCGCAAGTTAATTGACGCTCAAAGACGGCGCGCCGCTGATAAAGTAGTAGAGCGATTTCAGTGGATCGGAGCCGGAGTAATTGCCGTCACGCCTTTGCCGGTTGTGGATTTGTTAGCGACAGCAGCAGTTAACGCTCAAATGGTAGTAGAAATTGCCAAGATTTACGGCTGCGAATTAAATATCGATCGCGCCAAAGAATTGGCATTGTCTCTGGCAAAAACTCTAGCAAGTTTGGGAATAGTAGAAGGCGTAATTCAAGTAGTTTCAAGGGCGCTGCAATTAAGCGTAGCTGGGTTTGTGCTCGGCAAAGCAATTCAAGCAGTCAGCGCCGCTTATTTAACCAGAATAGCCGGCAAAAGTTTTATTGAATATTTCCGACACGACCAAGATTGGGGCGACGGCGGCATCGCCGAAGTTGTGCAAAGGCAGTTTCAGTTAAACCGCAAAGACGAGTTTGTCAAAGCATTTGTCAAAGATGCGATCGCCCGCGTCGTCGAACCTCTCAATATTTATCAGCAACCAGAACCGGAACCAGAATTAGAAATGCCAGCAGAAGTGGAACCAGAACTATTGTATAAGCAGCAAGGCGACGATTGGGAAACCAACAGCAACAAGCGCCAAGATGACTGGTAAAACGTAAATCCTGCAGGGGCGGGTTCACCAACAATCTTTGATTCAGACAAACAATCTACATCAACCCGCCCCCACCACGCGACAGAATTAGATCCCGCGTGCGGAATGCGAGTCCGATCTATAATGCAGTATTAATTTAACTTAAGATTTGTTTGAATTGAGAAGTTATGCCCTGGTGCATCGAAATCAGGTTTATTCACGAAAATATTTGATTGCAGCAGGTCAAAAAGAGCAAAGATAATTAATTTCTGAGGGCGGGAGTACACCGTCTATTTAAATTTATCCTAATTTTTCATGTACGGGGAAAGCTTTGGTTAAAACTTTATATTTCGGGAAAATTTGATCGCCCTCCGCGTAGATTTATCGGCAAGTTGATGCACTGCTAGCGGCCAGTTTTAAAACTAAAAAGCACCCACCATTCCGACGGCTGCTGCAATTTGTACTACACTCAAAGACGAGGGGGACAGTTGACAGCGGTATTTTCCCCTAATTTTTGACTGTAGCCAGATTCAAAAGTGCGATCGACCTCGCGGGAGATTGAGAAATCAGCGTGATTTTTTAATCAGATGTTCTGGGAGTCTCTGGTGCCGCATTTTATTAAGAAATTTTACAATAATTTTACACGTTGGGGAGAATCCGGGGGGTTCAAGTCAAACTGTGCAATTAGCGATCGGATCGAACCGAATTTTGATAAGATTTAAGGTTGATAAAAAATTTGCTATTGTCCGTCGGAGTAAAAACAATGAGCGATCGACCAATCATTCTCGGTATTGTCGGAGACAGCGCAGCGGGAAAAACCACCCTGACACGGGGAATTGCCCAAGTATTGGGGCCAGAAAATGTCACGATAATTTGCACGGACGACTATCATAGGTACGACAGAAAGCAGCGGGCAGAAATCGGGATTACAGCACTGCATCCTGACTGCAATTATCTAGACATCATGCAGCAGCACCTGGGCCTGTTGCGTACCGGACAAGCAATTCTTAAACCTATTTACAACCACGACTCAGGTACATTCGATCCGCCGGAATACATCCAGCCCAATAAATTTGTAATAGTTGAAGGTTTGCTTGGTTACTCAACTCGTGCAATCCGCGATGCTTACGATGTAAAAGTGTATCTCGCTCCCCCAGAAGAGTTGCGAACTCAGTGGAAAGTTAAGCGCGATACTATGAAGCGCGGTTATACTGAAGAACAGGTGCTTGCAGAAATGCAAAAGCGGGAAAATGATTCAGAAGATTTTATTCGTCCCCAGCGTAAGTTTGCCGATGTTGTAGTTAGTTTTTACCTACCCGAAGAGGACAACGCAGTAAATTTGAATGTCCGTTTAGTGCTCAGACCGACAATTCCTCACCCGGATTTTACTGAAATTTTAGCTCAAGGTAGCGATAGCTTTAAACCTGCCATTCGTTTGGGACTCGATCGCGATATGGGCAAACCGGTTGACGTGTTGGAAGTAGACTCCCACGCTACTAACGAACAAGTAAACGAACTGGAAAAGATTTTGTGCAACGAAATGCCGCACCTGCGGGGTTTTTGCAGCGCCCAAGGCAACCCGGAAATTGGCAAACTAATCGGGACAACTGGTGAAGTTCTGCAAAGTTACCCGCTAGCTTTGACGCAGTTGCTAGTTTCATATCACATGATGAAAGCAATCCATTTGTATTAGTTAGTTGGTGGTTGGTTAGTTGTTATTTGTTAGTTGTTATTTTTTTGCTAGTTAGTTCTAATTCCGAATTACCAATTACCACTAACTACTGCCAACTAACTACTGCCAACTAACTACTGCCAACTAACTAATGACTCATGTACTAACAAATTCAGATTAAAAGTCGCTAATTGCTGAAGCTGCATTGAGAATGGCAATTGACTTTGAGGTGCGGGTAACATTTCGCCTCGGAAGTCGAGGAGGGTAACGAGTAGCAGGTAGGCAACTGCTAAGACTATAGAAATCACGCCGGTGATAATAGCAATAATTTTTGAACGTTCCATATTCAGTAAAAATCAATGGCAGGTAGTATTAGTTTAACATTAAAAAGAGCAATTCAGTAAATCCACCTAATTCAATATAAAATACGGGCTATTAAAAAGCTTGTTGTGTGTGCCTTCTTCTTCCTTCTTCCTTCTTCCTTCTGCCTTCTGCCTTCTGCCTTCTGCCTTCTGCCTTCTGCCTTCTGCCTTCTGCCTTCTGCCTTCTTCCTTCTTCCTTCTGCCTTCTTCCTTCTGCCTTCTTCCTTCTGCCTTCTTCCTTCTTCCTTCTTCCTTCTTCGTGATGACTGATGACTCTCTGTAATGCAATAGAATATAATCAGATACTGCTTATTTAGATGACGAAAATGGAACCTCTTATAGATGCGCCAACTTCCACCGAGATGCCCGGAGCTACCCCAGTGGTGGAAATATTTAATCTGGGGAAGTTCTACCGTACCGGCTTCTGGATGAACGAAAAAATAGAATCGCTCAAAAGTTGCACTCTGACTGTCTCTGAGGGGGAAACTTTCGGGTTGTTAGGGCAGAATGGAGCGGGGAAAACTACGCTGCTGAAGGCTTTGCTGGGGATAGTGCGGCCGACTTCTGGCAGGGGGCTGCTGTTGGGGAGGCCTTTGGGCGATCGCAACGTGAAGCGGCGCGTCGGCTATTTGCCAGAAAATCCCTACTTTTACGATTATCTCACGGGCTGGGAATTTTTGCAATTTGCGGCGGGCTTGTTTGAAATTCCGACCTCGATTCAGCGGCAGCGAATTCCGCATTTGCTAGAGTTAGTTGGTTTATCTCAATCGGCGGCAATAAAAAAACAGTTGCGCCAGTATTCTAAGGGAATGCTGCAACGAATCGGCATGGCTCAAGCTTTGATTAACAATCCAGATGTGGTATTTTTGGATGAGCCGATGTCTGGTTTAGATCCGATGGGGCGCTATCAGATGCGGGAGATAATTTTATCGCTAAAAAATCAAGGAAAAACGATTTTTTTTAATTCACACGTACTGTCGGATGTGGAGAAGA
Organism: Microcoleus sp. S1D4; assembly: GCF_036700765.1. NCBI lineage: Bacteria > Bacillati > Cyanobacteriota > Cyanophyceae > Oscillatoriales > Microcoleaceae > Microcoleus > Microcoleus sp. S1D4. The sequence goes on along the minus strand of NZ_JAUBPP010000019.1, from coordinate 18,777 downwards.
TTTGCGATCGGGTGGCAATTTTGGCTCGCGGTGAGTTAATCTGCATTGGTGCGATCGACGAACTTCTGGGAAATACTAAAACTTACCGGGTTGAAGGTAGGGGCGGCCACTTGAATATCCTGCAAAAATGGATACCGGATATGGAAGTTGATAATGATTTGTGGTACGGGCATTTGCAGGGCGAGCCGAAGGAGTTTATTTCTAGTCTGAGCGCGACGGGAGGGCAGCTAATTGGGATGAATTTGGCTAAGCCTTCTTTGGAAGAGTTTTTTATGCAGCAACTGCAAGAAAGAGGCATTTATTCAAGCAGTTGAAGTTGATAAATTGGCGGGTGAAACCGGGCGGTTGAAACCGCGGCTACACATACAAAGTCCGCCTTCGCGGACTAAGAAAACGGGCAATATGCCCGTTCCACAAGAGTTTAATTTTCTTGTGGGGAGTAGGGGTTGGGCATCTTGCCCGCCTCTGAAAGGCTAATATTTTTTACTTCCTTTAACAAGGGCAACTGTAGATTTGCACACACCAACTCTGCACAATTCCACTGCCGCAAATACTCATATACTTCAGAAATAATCGCATTTGCTGCATCTAAATCTTGTGCTTGAGAGGCATGATAGTGCGCTCTGATTAAGGGCTGAATATCCTCGATATCTTGCCATTCCGATTCTGGTTTCAGGGGAATACTCATATAATAATTATAAGCTTGGTTGTGGGCGGTACAGATTAAGGATTGTCGAGGATTGTGAAATGATTTCTCTGGCTGTCAGCTAGGTTGGACGGTGCATCTGGTGACGGTGCATCTGGTGACGGTGCATCTGGCGGGCGATCGGGCATACAGCTTATCTGCTCTTGGGAGAAATGTAAAGTTTTGTAACAAAATAGGGCGCTCTGCATAAAAAGCAGAGGAAGGCCCTGATAGATATTTAGGAAAGCTTGCTAGGCGGGCTTTGCTGGTTTTGACGCAACTATATTTTTGAGGAGATGGGATTATGACGAATATTAGCTTAGGGCCGACGATTGATGGAAGTTTGAGCACCACTGATCCTCAAAACCCTCAAAGATTAGGTATAGCGAGAAATCCTGTTGACGGAATTTGGCTACAAGTTAAAAACTTTATTAGGCGTTGATTTTACTGCTCTAAGAGTTTTGCTTCAGTTAAACAATTGGTGGAGATTTCTTCAAATATCAACTTTTTAATTCTCCTGACTTCAAAAAGTATGATGCTTTTGCCAAACTGATTTAGAGTCGCTATGTTCACCCAAGTAATAGTTAGATGCAAAAAAAAGTTTTTTCAAGCAAGCTTTTTTGCTGCAAAATTACTGAGTTTAATCTAAACAATTTTAAGCTCAATTAAAGCAACTGACAAAGTAGCAAGCCCATAATTTCCCATTTTCCAAATAGCTAAAGGTAGATCATGTCACACAAAATCTCTGAAACTCCAAAAGCGATCGCATTTATCGATACTGCTGTCCCTAATTGGAAGACTCTAGTTGACGGCGTTACCCCTGGAACAGAAGTAATCCTGCTGGATTCTAACCGCAACGGGGTAGAACAAATTGCTCAAAAACTGCGGGGCGGTAACTTCTGTGCAGTTCACGTTGTATCCCACGGCGCTGTCGGTTCTCTGCAACTTGGCAATACGGTGTTGACTTTGGATACATTGAGCGATTCCACTCCAAGCAATATCATAAACGAAAAAAACCGGGGTGTAGTGTCTCTTTCCCCCTCCCGAAATTGCGACTTTGTGATGTGGGTAAAGGAATGGGCAAAGGGGCTGACAAGTAATGCTGAGATTCTTCTGTATGGCTGCAACGTAGCAAAGGGAGATTTGGGTGCTGCTTTCGCACAGCGGTTGAGTCAGCTAACAGGGGCTAATGTGGCAGCTTCTACGAGTCTGACTGGTAGTGCTCAGAAAGGCGGCGACTGGGAATTGGGGTATACAACTGGTGCGATCAAGGCATCTTTGGCATTTGGGCCACAGGTGCAAGAGGCTTACCAAGGGATTTTGACGATTAAAGTTACTTACGATACACTATTTCCTCCAGAGGCGAAAAATGCGTTTGATTACGCGGTTAATATCTGGAACCGACTAATCGACACCTCAAAAGTAGACGTAGTAATTGACGCAACTTGGGAATCTGTAGCTGGTTTTTTGGCAACAGGAGGAGGAAATAGCACAGCAAATTTTCCGGGCGCACCGTTAACGAATACTACTTATCGAATGGCGCTAGCCAACCAATTAGCAGGAACGGATTTGAATGGAAGTTCCCCTGATATTACCGTCAGTGTTAACAACGATCCCGGCGCTAGTTTGCCGGGAATTTCTTGGTACTTTGGAACCGATGGAAATCCCGGTGCTAATCAAACCGATTTGGTTAGTACACTCCTCCATGAAATTGCTCACGGAATGGGATTCGCTGACTCTTTTCTGTACGATCCAGGCACTCAACAGGGCAGTTTGGTTAATACTACTAACTATCCCAGAATCTACGACACATTTATTGAGAATAGTTCAGGTCAAAAAATCACTGACACAGTGCTTTTTCCTGTGCCTTCTGTCGCACTAGGAAACCAGCTAATTAGCAATAACTTGTTTTTCAATGGCCCTAAAGCTGTCCTAGGAAATGGTGGCATCAAACTTAATGTTTACGCACCTAACATTTTTAATAGCAGTGAAAGCATCGGTCACCTAGACGAAGCCATCTATGGAGATGGCAGTAATTCGTTGATGACATACGTTCGGGGTTTGGGAGTAGCAATACATGACCCTGGGCCTCTTACACTTGGTGTACTGGAAGATATAGGTTGGAAATTAAATGCTGATTTGGGCGTAACTGTTACGGTGGACAACCCCGCACCCAAAGAAGGGGATGTCATTACCTACACTATCAGTGCAAAAAATGTGGCACTAGGCAATGATGCCGCCAATATCAAGTTGACAAGTTTGTTACCTACAACTCTCAGTCTTACCAGTAACACTCCAAGCGAAGGCACTTACGATCCTGTAACAGGTGTTTGGGATGTGGGCAAATTAGCGGTTAATGGTACTACCTCGTTAACTCTCAAGGCTACAGTCAATCCTGGCAGTGGTGGGCAAACCATTAGTAACACAGTCGCGATCGCTGCTGCCGATCGCAATGACCCTGATATTACGAACAATAATGCGAAAGTTGACATCGCTGTAGCTCCAACTCCAACAACTCCGACTCCCACAACTCCGACTCCCACAACTCCGACTCCAACAACTCCGACTCCAACAACTCCGACTCCAACAACTCCGACTCCAACAACTCCGACTCCAACAACTCCGACTCCAAC
>NZ_JAUBPP010000019.1:0-15359 GCF_036700765.1 Microcoleus sp. S1D4 | reverse complement strand
AACTCCGACTCCGACTCCAATTCCAATAACTCCAACAACTCCGACTCCGACTCCAACAACTCCGACTCCAACAACTCCGACTCCGACTCCAACAACTCCGACTCCAACAACTCCGACTCCAACTCCAACAACTCCGACTCCGACTCCAACAACTCCGACTCCGACTCCAACAACTCCGACTCCGACTCCAACAACTCCGACTCCGACTCCAATTCCAATAACTCCAACAACTCCGACTCCAACTCCAACTCCAACAACTCCGACTCCGACTCCAACTCCAACAGCTCCGACTCCAACAACTCCAACTCCAACACCGACACCTGCACCGTTAGTATCCATCTTTTCACCCAAACCCAATGCCACAGACGGCGGCGAACCGACGGGACTGCCACAAAATCTTAGCGGGCCTGGATTTTACTTCTTCACAGACAATGCTGATACTGTTATACCGCCAGAGGCGATGGGCAAAGGAATCGTAGCCCTATCGGGAAATGACTCTTTAACAGGTACGAATAACGATGAAATCTTCAGTGGTAATCAAGGTGCTGATACACTTAACGGACTGGGTGGCAACGACATTTTGTTGGGCGGAAAAGGCTCCGATAGCATTGATGGCGGTGCTGGTAACGACTTTCTCAGCGGCAATAATGACAATGACAGCCTAATAGGAGGAGAGGGCAATGATGTTATACGGGGCGGCAAGGGAAATGATACTCTCAATGGCGGTGCTGGCGACGATATACTCATAGGCGATCGCGGCCAAGACATTCTCACAGGCGGTGATGGCAATGATGCTTTCTTCTTAGCCGTAGATGAAGATTCAACTCCGATTAATCAAACAGATGTGATTGCGGACTTCCGCCCTGGAGATTCAATTGGTTTGAGCGAAGGACTCACATTTTCTGCTCTGACTTTTGAGCGTGTGAATTTGCAGCTTGACCGCGCGGCACCTGTGGCTTCTACGGCTATCAAAGCGGGTGATAATTATTTGGGTATAGTCTCTGGGGTAGCTCAAGATGCCCTGAATGCTAGCATTTTCTTCAAAGTCTAGATCGATCGCACGGACTGGATCGAGGCATCTGTGCAATTGGGTTCGGCAGCCAGGGCTGGGGTTTCTAGCTATCCTACATGGGTAATTGGTGGTCGGACCCATAACGGTATGATGTCTATTCAACAACTAGCCAACATAAGAATAAGTATTGCAGCACTTGTGCGATCCGACTAAGAAACCGGGTTTTTACCGAATCTTTGGGCTTCGGCGAATTGTTTTCGCAAAAACCCGGTTTCTGGGCCCTATGCGTAAGTCATAATACAGATAAATCGCGTTTTTATCTATCCCGATCCATTGCGTTTATCTGCAGTTGCTAAAAAGGGCGATCGCCCTTTACGACAAAAAGAGCGATCGCCCTTTGCCATTTCTCACAAAAACTCAACACGCCCAACCATTTCGTCAGGCGTGTACACTTCATAAATCAAAACCAGAGCTTCAATGATTTGTCCGATCGAACGAGTCCCTTGCTTACAATAAGCAATACCTGGATGCTCGCTGCTAAGACTAGCAATCGTTAAAAAATCATCATCGTGAGTCATAATCACCCGCTTTTGTTCGCAGATAAATGCTAACTGCGATTCATCAGTCTGAGCAAGCAATCCCGCCTCAATAGTTGTTGTAACATCAATTAATCGTCTACGCAACTCTCGCGCCACAGCCGATTTAACATTCTCATCTAAATGAAAGCGGATGCGTTCACTCACCTCTAATTTCCCTCAGCTTTTCCTGCAAACGAGAAGGTGGGCTCTGACGCTTCAACTCTTCAACAAAAGCATCTGATTCAGCAGTGCGGCGGTCAATTTCTCCTCGATTATCGTAATAGTAAGTCATGGCCGCATGAACCGAAGCCGGCGACAAATTATAGTCCCTAGCGATTTCTTCGATCGACTCTCCCATATTAAGATACATTTGGGCGATATGTGCTACAGAAATTCGATGACCTGCAATGCGTGGTTTACCACCAAGCACTCCCGGTGTAATTTCAATATACTTTGTGATGACTGATTGCTTAGACATAAAGCGTCAAAGGCTCCTAATTGATAATATTTAAAGATATTTAATTTTAGCAAAAACAGACGAAGTGTGCCCTTTCATCCATCCGCATTCACCTGCGGTTAAGAAATAACCACCATCACTGCGCCAATATTTCCCTAACTCTTTCCCGAAACAAACGCACCGCCGCCCTTTGTCCAATACTTTTACTTTGCTCTATCAAACCCGGAATTTCTGCGATCGGCAAAAACGGAAAAGCCAAACTGTTCTCCCTCTCTTCGTAATTCCCCTCAACCAATTGATAAACTACAAGACATTGGTTGCGATATCTCCAAATTTCAGGCACGCCCAGAGCAGCATAGATTGAAAACTTATTCAAAGAAGAACTCGTGTAGTCTGATTCTACTACTAAATCCGGTGGCGGATCTACCTGCAAATCGATACTTTTACCTCTAACTACAGATTCATTTTGAACGTAAAAGCAGCTATCCGGTTCAATCGCACGAGTTAAATCTTCCCGTTCCAAAGTAAGAGCACCGAGCTTTCTTACCTCGATATCTAGTGCGTCTGCGAAAGCTTCCACAAAGCTTTCAATCATTCCCTTGGGTTCTTCATGTTCTGTGAGTGGCATTCTGATTTCTAAAACCCCTTCAGCATAAGCAATTCTCCACGCTCTACCGTCGCCGACATCAGACATTATCGCTTTAAATGTTTGCCATTTAATGCCTGTCAAAGTAATTAATTTTTCCTCGCTACTTTGCTGAGGAGGAGTCAATGTGGTTGTTACCATAGGAGGTACGATTAGTTAAATTTTGATTGATTTTAGCATAATCTTCTAACATCTGGGTTCATCCCCGTTCATCTGCCTTCATCTGCGGTTGCTAAAAAGTGCGATCGCCCTTGACGACAAAAAGTGCGATCGCCCTTAACGACAAAAAGTGCGATCGCCCATTTTCAATTACTAACCAGAAATCACCTGATTCAGCAAATGAGCCTGAGAACCCTCCAGCCGAGGGCCGTGAATCTGCACCACCAGAGAAGCCAAATAATTGCCCCAACGAGCCGCTTTTGTAGCACTCAAACCATTAGTAAGCCCAAACAAAACACCGCCGGCAAAAGCATCACCAGCACCCACAGTATCGATCGCCTTTACGGGAAATCCAGCCACATCCACAATCTGTTTATTTTCCACCACCATGCAGCCTTTGTCCCCATTTGTGATCAAAGCCAAATCCGAAATTTCGCTCATCTTCCGGGCGCATTCTTCTAAAGATTCCTCCTTAAAAAAGCTACGAACTTCATCAGCATTGCAAAAAATCACATCGCAATATTCCGAAACCACCTTGTGAAAATCATCGGAAAATCGATCGACCAAAAAGCCATCCGAAAAAGTAAAAGCTACCTTCACGCCCAGACGCTTAGACTGTTCCATCGTCTCAATACTAGCCTTTCTCGGATCGGGAGCATCCCAAAGATAACCCTCAACATAACTGTACTTGCAGTGAGACAGGCGATCGACATCAATATCAGTCGCCGCCAGAGTAGTAGAAACCCCCAAATTCGTACACAGAGTGCGTTCCGCATCCGGCGTAGTCAACACGACACAAGTACCCGTAGGCCCGTTAGACTCAGCAGGATGCACATTAAAATCAATCCCCGCCTCCAGCAAATCTTGCCGGTAAAATTCCCCGTTAGTATCCTTAGCAACCTTCCCAGAATAATAGCCTTTACCGCCGCTCTGAGCCAAACCAATCATCGTATTTGCCGCAGAACCCCCCGATCGCATTTGCAGCGAAACCTGCTCCAAATCGTGCAAAATCCCCCCCTGCGTTGCCGAATCCATCAGCGTCATCCCACCGCGATTCAGCCCGTGCTTGAGGACAAATTCATCTTCCACCAATGCTAAGATGTCTACAAGGGCATTGCCCACGCCAAACACATCCACAGAACCGGAATTTTGATTATTTTCTGTCATTGTTACTTTTTGGTTTACACTAACTATCAACTCTATAATAAATCGGATAAAAGTCAACATCCAAAATTCAAAATTAAAAATCATAAATCCAAAAAATTAAACCCACAATCCACAAATCACAAATTTCTAATCCACAATCTAAAATCTAAGATCTAAAATCCACAATCTAAAATTTAAAATTTAAAATCGATATGTCTTACCTCCCACCTCTGATTCAGCAAATGTTGCAGCCGGGGTTTTACCCGCACAGTGTCACAGAACCGGTGCAGCTAATTCAAACTCATGCTTCCTTTGTTTTGCTAACCGGAGATTATACTTACAAAATCAAAAAGCCAGTCAACTTTGGCTTTATGGACTATTCCACTTTAGAGAAAAGACAGCATTTTTGCACCCAAGAATTGCTGCTGAACCGACGCACTGCACCGGAAATTTATCAAGAAGTTTTGTCAATTGTTCAAAGGGGCGATTTGTTTAAATTTGTAAGCGATTCAGCGGAGATAACTCCGGCTGAATTTGCTGTAGAATACGCGCTGAAAATGCGGGAATTTCCTCAAGATTCGCTGTTGCTTAGTTTGTTGGAACGCGGACTGTTGACCCAGCAACTTATGGCAGACTTAGGGCGGGAAGTTGCCAACTTTCACAGCAGGGCAATTAGTAATAGCTACATTCGCACATTTGGCGAAGTCAGTCAGATTTGCACAGCAATAAACAACAATTACCTGATTTCGCAAAAATATATCGGCGGGCCCCAGACTCAGACTCAATTTCAGGAAACTAAAGATTATACGGATACGTTTTTTGCGAGAAATAAAGACTTATTTAACTTGCGGGTTGCCAATAATAAAATTCGCGAGTGCCACGGAGATTTGCACTTGCGGAATATAGCATTCTGGCAAGATAAAATATTACTGTTCGACTGCATTGAATTTAACGAGCCTTTTCGCTTTGTTGATGTCATGTACGATGTCGCTTTTACAGTAATGGATTTGGAAGGGCGGGGGCGCAGCGACTTAGGCAATGCTTTTCTCAATACTTACATCGAACAAACAGGGGATTGGGAAGGACTGCAACTGTTGCCTCTGTATTTGAGCCGTCAAGCTTATGTTAGAGCAAAAGTAACTTCCTTAATGTTGGACGATGCCGCTATTTCAACTACCCAAAAAGCAGAGATTTCACAGACGGCAGCTCATTACTATAAACTGGCTTGGCAATACACAAAACCGCGCCGGGGAAAGTTAACTTTGATGTCCGGTTTATCGGGCTCTGGCAAGAGTACAGCAGCTCGATATTTGGCTCACCGCACTGGGGCAATTCAGATTCGTTCCGATGCTGTTCGCAAACATTTAGGCGGAATTTATTTAAATGAACGCGGCGGGCAAGATTTGTATTCGGATGAAATGACGGCGCAGACTTATGGTAGATTGTTAGAGTTGGGGATAATTCTGGCCGACCGAGGTTGGAATGTGATTTTAGATGCTAAGTTCGATCGCCAAAAATTGAGAAGCGATGCGATTAATCTGGCTCAATCCCACGGCTTGTCCTGGCAAATCATTTACTGCACCGCACCAATTGCTGTATTGCGAGAACGGCTGCAACAGCGCCGGGGCGATATTGCCGACGCGACAGCAGAACTATTGAGCTCGCAGCAAGCAGAAGCAGAAGCTTTTACAGAAATTGAGCAAATTTCTGTAAACATTATAGATACCGCGCAAGATTTAGAGGTACAATTAAACTTGATTTGTGGGGAGTAGTTGCAGCGCGATCGCCCTTGCCAATCTTACCTATCTGCTAATATTGTCAATATCTTTCTGTACTATTACAAACACAACTTGCAGCTCATGCCAAAATTTACCGGAGACTCCAAAGGGTTTAGCCCCGCGCTGATATGGTTTGTGTTATTTACCGTTGGGTTTCGCTTAGTCGGATGTACCCTGCCGGTGAGTCTCGGCCTTGGTGTCCTCGGCGGGGTAGCAGCAGGTTTAACTGTCGCTTGGTGGCACAACGAATTACTACTCAACCCCAATACAGGTTCTAAGGATAAAACCTCGGACGCTATACTCAATAAAGAAGTAGTGGAAACGGGCGGCAATAGATATATCAAAAGCTCCCGGCGCGAAGCTACTTCACTGTTTGATTGGCTGTCGAAAACAGAAGACCGCCGCTAGCACATAAAAAAGTTTTTAGTATTGAGTTTTGAGCTTTAAGTTAAAGCGTTCAAAATTCGGCGTTGCTAAAGTTGAGTATGAATTAACATTTGTCACGCTTGATCCAAAGACAGACTATGAAGCGCTTTTAATTATTTGTTGAATGTTTGTATTTTTATCTAAGTTGCTGCCGCTGTTTATTTATCCTTTGGGGTTGAGTTGCTTGTTAATGATGGCGGCTTTAATCGCGCTTTGGAAGCGTCCCAAATGGGCAGCACCGCTAATGGCTGGGGCACTAATTATTTTACTGCTCGGAAGTAGCGGTTGGGTGTCAAAATCCTTAGTTCGATCGCTCGAATGGCAAAATTTACCCACCGCCGAACTCCCCCAAGCATCCGCGATAATCGTCTTGGGCGGCGGTGTCAAAGCAGCTTTACCTCCCCGCCCTTGGGTAGAATTGGGGGAAGCGGGCGATCGAATTATCTACGCTTCCCGACTTTACCGTCAAGGCAAAGCTCCCCTGTTAGTGCTCAGCGGCGGTAGAGTAGACTGGAAAGGCGGGGGTTCTCCAGAATCGGCAGACATGGCAGAAATTGCTCAAACAATGGGCGTACCAGCATCAGCAATTCTGCAAGACCCCGATTCGCACAACACTTATCAAAATGCCGTCAACGTGCGGCAAATCTTAGATAATAAAGGCATAAAAGGGTCGGTTTTGCTAGTGACATCGGCGATGCACATGACTCGATCGCTCTTAATTTTTAAGCGTCTGGGAATAAAAGTAATTGCAGCGCCAACCGACTTTCAGATAACGCAGCAGAATATCGCAGAATCTCAAAATAGCTGGCAAGCAGTCGCACTGGATTTATTGCCAGATACCTATTATCTAAATCAGTCTAATAAAGCTTTGAAAGAATACATCGGCTTAATTGTTTATCGCCTGCGCGGATGGCTTTAACAGAATTTTAGATCTGAAATTTTTGATTTTAGATGGAATAATTTAAAGTAATGCAATTGATAATTTAATTGATAGGGAAACCGCCGATTGAGGCAGATGCAACACAGATGCAACGCAGATAATTTTAAGATTGTTTGGGACTATTAGATGAGTTTGAATAATTGGTATAAAATCTAAAATCTCACAATTCTCTGATTTATTGTGTTAGCTTAAAGTCATTACAGCCAATATTTGCCACAGTCGCCCCCAAACAATCATGTTGCCCCACGAGTTGCAAAACGTTGTCCCAGAATCGACCCCAGCAGCCGAAATTTTCCAACAGAAGCAAATTGTTCGCGAGTTTTACGCCGAAATTAAGTACCGCGAAGAACTCGAACGTCACTGTCAGTGGTACTACGCTACAGCCAAGCAGCATCAGCAGGAATTGCAGAAAATGCAGGGAGATTTTAACATTTTCGGTTGGTTCTGTCGCCGACGATCGCAAAATTAAGAATGCAACAAAAAAGAGGGTTTGCAGTAAGGACTTTAGTCCTGCCGACTGACTAAAAGCCAGAGAAACAACAGAAGTCTTCACTACAAATTCTCTTATGGTTATATTATCGGATTGGATATTAGTTGCCAACAGCAATGCAGCTTGAGAATATCTCCAAACCCTTATCTCATCAGTCATTCCCAATCTAAAATTTACAATCTAAAATCTAAAATGGTATGAGATTGCCTTTGGGCTCCGGCGCTGTTTTTGAGAGTGCTAGACTTCCGAAGATATTAATTCGACTTCATCTTCTTTGAAGTGAGCTCGAAATTTTTTGTCAAACTGAACTAAAACAGGCCAATTGGCACTGACTGGTCTGCCGTGCCATTCGTGAACGATCGCCACGACTTCTCCTTCCATACCCTTAATCTCAAATGGTTGACTGCGATTTTGAGGGTGGTGGTAGACAACAACAGAGTTTTTAACGCAAACGCGATCGCCAACTTTCATAAATTTAAAATTAGTGTTCTCTCTACAAAACTCTACAAACCGTGCAAGTGCAGAACACCTGTACGGTTTGGGTACAGTCTTTTTATCTTCCCACACAACTAGAGCGAAAACTTAAATAAAGTTAGCGGTTGTCTGTGGGTACTTCGATCGCCAGTCGCGAACCGAGGACGGCTTCAGTGCCGATCGGCTCTGGATTGAAGCCCTGTCGCCCGATCGGCATTTAATACCATTGTTGGCGGGGATCGTTGCCAATTCTTCAATCTGCAATGCCCCAATCTCAAATCTAAAAAGGTATTAACTGGTTCAACCAACACTCAACATCAACCGCCAGAGTTTGACCCAACTCCAGCAACTGCCGAATCGAAGACAGCTCCCAGCCGCCGTCTGAACGGGCGATATCCAAGGCAACGACATCCACCTTGTTTTCCTCCTGTGCCACAGCTTGCCGTTGCAGGCAGCCCAAACACAGAGGCACTATTTGACTGTAGAGAGAATCGAAATACAGTTCTTGCGATTTGTCCAAACACAAACCCAAACTCAGCCGATCGCCCACAGCAATCAAACGGTCGATCGTGCCGATCTCAAGTTCTAGCTCAACAGGGGAGCGTTCCAGATCGCCCGTTGCAGCTTGCAGCAGCGCGTCAAGAGTGCGCCAAATCAGCTTTTCCAAAATTTCCTTAACTTCGGGAACCTTCAACCGACAGCGGAGGTGGCCGGCTTCAGTGGCGATCGCCTCAATTTCCGCCAACAGCGACTCCGCGTCCTCGGTTTCCAGTTCCAAAGCCTTCGCCGCCGTCAAACAGCGGTGTCCCAAAGCCACCTCAGCAGCCACCTGCAACTCTACCGGCACCGGCAACTCGTCGCGGTGGAAAGCCATCATCACCCCGTAATTTTCCCGGTAAACCTGAGTGTAAAGCTGATCCAAGCGAGTCAAATTTTCCTGACTCAGCAACTGCACGATCCGGTGGCGTTCCTCAGCGAACAAATCCCGCAAGCTAAACGACTGATCCCCAAACAACCGCACCATTTCCAGAATCGCGTGGGCCGCCGAAGCTTCTTGCAGAACTCCAAACAACCGGTCTTTCAGCATCGTGTAAGACCGGCGGCTGCCAAAAGGCTGAATGCAGCAGTGGAAGTCCCAGCCCCCGAGGTGGAACGCAGCAAACACAAAAACCTCTGTTTCCCTCGTAATTTCCGAGGTTAACTGCAATTGACCCACAGCCAGAGTCATCGAGCCCATGCGCTGAATTTGGAAATCTTCTTGCTGGGCCTGATAGCAGTAAACTCGCTGTTGGCGGGGATATTTGGCAAACAGAGAACTAATGGCGTAGTGGGCTGCTACTTGTCTGAGGCTAACTTGGGCAGTTGTTACCTGTTGGCGGTAAACTTCGGCCCCTGTTTTGAAACAGTCAACGTTGCTAGGAATCAGGGCCAGCCGATCGATAAAATCCTGTTCTAGCTGTACGCCCGTAACTTCCCCCGCCAATTCCAGCGCCCGGGCCGCGTAGCGCAAAATTTGCACGCCTTCGGGGCGAGATATTTCCTCAAAAAACCAGCCGCAGCTAGTAAACATTAACAAAGTGTGGCGCTGCATTTCCAGCAACCGTAGCGCGTCCACCTGTTCGGCTGCATCAAGTTCGCGAAGTTGATGGCGATCGAGGAAACTCTCAACGTTAGCCGGCGATCGATCGCGAATCACATCAATATATTCATCTCTGGCCTTCCACGGATCGCGAAACAGCTTGCGCCCCGCTTCCTCATAAATCGGAATCAATCGATCGCGCAGCCAATTTAAAGTATCCCGCAAAGGCCTGCGCCACAGGAGATGCCACCCGCCACCGCCACCGCAGCCACAATCATCTTGCCAGCGATCGACCCCGTGAGAGCAACTCCAAGCCGTCACCGGTTTGAGTTCCACTTCCCAAGTGCTCGGATTTTGACTTAAGTAATGAGCAAAATTCGTCACTGTCCAGCCGCGCTGGGGAAACTCTTCTGTGAAGGCGTAGGCGAGGCATTTTTCGGTACTGTTTTTGTGATGGCCGAAAGTTTCGCCGTCTGTCGCCACGGAGATTAATTGGGCCGGTCGGTGGTCTCCCCGCACTGCTTGGCCCAAGCGCCCCGCCAAGTGGTTGCTGCTGCTGAGAACGTCATTGAAGCCCATATCCCGCGAGATCGGGCCGTCGTAGAAAAAGATATCGATGTAGGGACTGTTGGGCGTTGGGGCTGCCGAAGGCTGGCCGTCTCTGCGGCCCAAGGAGTGAGAACTCAGCGGCGAAAGTTGGAGGTCAGCCATCAACCGTATTTCCGGCTTTAAATAGCAGCGGTAGGGACGAGTCGGATCGATTTGACCGCCGCCTACTTCGTGCCATTCGCCATCAGCTTCTGCCCCTGCTGCTTGGTTTTGCCCGATTAGCGGGCGGCAGCGTTCGGCTTGGGAGGGGGCTAAGACAATGAAGCGGATGCCTTGGGCCACTAAAGCTTCGAGGGTGGCGTAGTCTACGGCGGTTTCGGCGAGCCACATTCCTTCGGGATCGCGATCGAATCTGGATCGAAAATCTGCGATTCCCCAGCGAATTTGGGTATATTTGTCTCGCTCGTTCGCCAGTGGCATGATGATGTGATTGTATACTTGGGCGATCGCGTTACCGTGACCGGACAGGCGCTGACAGCTTTTGCGATCGGCTTCCAGAATCCGCTGGTAAACTTCCGAATCGTAGCGTTCCAGCCAACTCATCAACGTCGGGCCGATGTTGAAGCTGAGATATTCGTAGTTGTTGACGATCCCTGCGACTTCTCCTCGGTCGTTGAGTATGCGCGCAAAGGCGTTGGGGCGGTAGCACTCGCGATCGATGCGTTCGTTCCAGTCGTGGGAGGGTTCGGCGCTGGCTTGGCGTTCGATCGCATCCAGGTAAGGGTTTTCTCGGGGCGGTTGGTAAAAGTGACCGTGAACCGTCACGCACACTCCTGTTGCTGTCGCCGTGCTGCTTTGGGTTGGGGCCGTTACCCCTGGCGCAGACACTGGGATCGCGTCGGACTGAGTTGTAGAAATCGAAACCATGCGATCGAATCCTCAAGTAGTTAATGACAATAAAATCAGCCTCATTAGTAACTGAAACCTTACGCAGCAAGCGTTTGGGCTAGGCATCAGTTGCGGCTGAGTTTGGGCAGACAATTATTTGATACATTTGTAGTATTGCGAGCAAAGCATTCGTTCCAAGATGCAGAGCGTCGATCCCTGGGTTTTTCTGTGCTTTGCTGTTGAAAGAGTTAAAAAAGGTAATTTTTCCAGCTTTTTGGCACTTTCCACTCATTTCGGGTTTGTGCTTGCAGGGGCTGCTTGTTGAGATTTTGATTTACATTGCTGGATTTTAAAGTCTTATTCATTAAATAGCAAGTTTTCCCCGGAAAAATTTTATCTTTGGCGATCGAGCCAGGGATGGCAATTGTGCGGGTAAATTTAATCTAATGGCGAAACTCTTCACCAGGGAACGCTTTGGCTGGGGGATGTGCTGCACCGGATTGCTGTACTGTGTCTGTAGCAAAATGGTTGATTGAGTTTATTGGTGAAATGTTCCTGTGCACCCGCCACCAGTAACTTATCGAAGTCAACAGATAGCCTTGATGCGATCGTGTGCATTGAAATTTTCAAATCTCGCCTCGACTTGATGCAGACTTCTGAAATACCCTGGATGCAAAACCCTTCAAATTGTACCAGATCGGCTTCGGCCCCGGCAGAATAACAATCCCTAGCTTCCGTAGTGAATCATTTCTACTGGAATCTTGACTACCGAGTTCGCTGGAAATGACAATAATCGGCCCCCAATTCTTAATCAGCATTAATCGCAAATACTTTCGAGAAAGTCGCACTCCGCTGATGACGTTGATTTGCAGAAAATTTATCCATTCATCATCGATCCCCTCAAATGCTTATCCATAAATTCCCCGATTGTTGACCAAAATTTCTACCTCTGGAAGTCGTACTATGACCACCCAACGTATCGTCATTGAACGCCTCAATCAGAAAATGAAAATTTTTAGGATTCTTTAAGAAAATTACTGAAATCGCAGACGTAGATTAAGTTTATATTTCAACCTAATTGCAGACATCTATAACTATGAATTTAAGATTTTAGAATGACTTCCGCAAGCAATATATTGTCTTTTACATTTGACAAAACTATAATTTGATTAGCTTTTTTGTGACCGTTATTATTGATATGAGTAGACTGACATTCAGGGAATTGCATAATATTGCTGTTAAATTAGTGTTATTTTTCAAAATATGACGACAACTCGGTCGCACCCTAGTTCAGCAATACCACAAACGCGATAATTTCAATCAGATGACTCTTGTTTTGACAGCTTAGAAAAAGTCGTCGATAGCTCGATCCTTGACAATCGAACGCGATGACTGAAGGTAAGGATTCAGGTCTGAAAAATGGGAATGAGTTCAGGCCGAGCCAAGTCACAAGAATGGGCAGAAATAGCCTCACGGAAAAAAGTCATTACTGAACGAGCTTGAAAACGACAAGTTTGAATCACACTCAATAGATCAGCCGTTTCCTCAAATCCCTGCATCGAACGAGAGCCACCAGAAACTTTCCGCTTAGTTACAGCCGAGGAGTAGAGAACGTTCTGCTAAATTATTATCCGGAGGAACCGAGGGGTCATTGAGAAAATACCACCATTGTTCTGCCTTATCTCGTAAGGATTTGAGCAAAAAACCTGCGGCATAACCCACAAGGCCGGGCCAAGTCGCCAAAGCTTGATTTAAGCGTATTTTGAAATCAGTTGCCCACGAGTCGTAGGTGAGTCGAGCCTTGGTTTTGCGCTCCCGACTCATGGGCAATAAAAGCTTCATCAATTAATGACAGAAATATTTGAGCGACTGCTGCATTATTGCTACCAGGAAGTTCCAGCACTTTCTTGAAATGCCGCCGTAAATGGGCCAGACACTTCTGTTGAGCTGCGACTTTCACGCCATTATAAACACTGAAATCATCTGAGCTTAAGACTCCAGCAAATTCATTGCCCAGCATGGTTTCTAGTTCCACGCGCCCCCTGGTATCTGCAGCATGAAATAGGCGTTGCTGAATCAAGGTATGAATACCCCAGGAATGGGAATATCGTGAAATTTCAAGTAATGTATTAATAACTTAATAGAATGCTTGAGCATTTTCTCACATTTAGAATAACAAAGAGTCTTGCGATGTAGTCTGGCTAAATAATGTCTTAGTCTTGTATTTTCTCCTTCTACTCGTGTCATATAAGTCTTACTGATAATCTGATCCCAATCAGGAATAAATATGGGATATACAGGCCATCCATCAGTTACATAAAAGTAGCAGTTCCATGCACTTACTTTGTCCCATAATGGTTCAAATGTCTTAGCACTATGATCTCCTAAGACCCATCCTAAAATTCCTGGTTGAAAGTGGTCAACCGCTGTCCATAACCAGATTTTGTCGGTTTTTTTTTACATAAGTTTGTAATTCATCAAGCTCACCAACCTCTGGAATGACTTCAGGGTCATAAACATCTGGTAACAGTTTTCCGACTTGTTTTACCCAATTTATTACCGTGGTATGATGAACTCCCTTAACTCGTTCTATCGCCCGTAAACCCATACCATTGACGTACATTTTTAGGCAATCACGTTTGATGCTCTCGCGCTTGACCTCGATGGGGTTCATACTGATTAATGAATTGACGACCACATTGGACACAAATGTGATTCTGTTTTCCTTTCTTCTTGCCGTTTTTACGGATATGGGTTGATTTACATTCGCTTGCGTTGCATAAATTATTCCTCCTATTCATACTCTAACTCAGCAACGCCCATGAAATAAACAGAATCCTTTTCCACTAGCCGTCCACAGCCATTCTTTAACTCCCATGACACACTCCCGGGGTTTCATCTACATGAACGTTTGATTGCTCAGGGGCCCATTCCCACAGTGCTTTAATCGCTGGCTTGATTGCTGCTGCTACTCGTTGATTGGTTTTTTGGAGTGTTCCTACGGACACTTCTATCCTGCCGAGTTCCCACAACAATTCAGTCTGCTTGGCGTAGGAAAGATGCCCATAATTTCCTAACCAGACTAATAATGCTTGGAGATTAACGCTCAAGTCTTGCCCTGGAACCACTCCTTGATGTGGTTCTCCTCTAACTACTGCACCACATTCGAGACATTTACACGATTGTGTCTGATATTCGACGACTTCAATTGGTTTCGCGACTAGAGTTGCTACTTGCTGAGAGTGGATGTTAATTAGGGCTTACTGAAAAAGTCCACAAATCGAATCTAGATGCCAAACAGCTTGAAAAATGGGAGATTCGGAGATTGGTTCCCAAATTTACTCTACAATTTTCCACCGAAATCCAAGGATTTTGAGCCGACAAAGGCCATAACCTTGCATTTTTTTGTTTGTTAAAAGCTTGAAACCCTTGGCAGTCATAGCTTCGAGTTCTATTCAGCAAGCCCTAATTACTTCACTTAATTCTTGACTGCCACAATTGAGGCAGATTTCCGGTGAGCTAATTTCGGTTCTGTCTACTCGTCCAAACCCTTTTCGGGTTTATCCCTGATGACCTGGTTGTCCACCTGGTTTCTTTTTTTGGTCTGCTTCTGGTTGGACTGTTGGTTTCTCTGATTTCTGGATGAGATCCGTTGATGGGGGTTTTGAAGAGGTTTGACTGGTGGTTCGACTTTTGCCTGTAGCAATAGCTAGTTTTTCTTGCAATTCTTCAATAATTGTTTGCAGCCCCAGTACCATTTCCACCAGTTCAGCTTGGCTCAACTGCTCGATTTGGGTTTTTTCTTTCTTTCTGGTGGCTGCGGGCTTTTTCATTCGTTTATTTTACCAGATGCCGCCACTGAAGTTTTTTTGACCTGAATCCTTACGACTGAAGCTTGCTCTTTTTCGGACGTTGATGTTAATAAAAAGTCGCTCGTATTACGGTCAATCGACCAGATATGATATAAAATAATTCACAGAAATCCGCCCAGATGGGGAGTTGATTATCCGCAAGATCACAAAGGGGAGGAGAAATAGCCTGACGTGAAGAACACAGACGGCAATTGGGTATAAAAATCAAGATAAAAAGCGTCTGCTGTGGGGATAAAAGGGTGTGTCGTGTAAGGACGGAGTAAATATTGGGATGGTAGTGGGGGAAAGAACAAAGCCCCCCTCGGAAGATTCGGAGGGGGGCTTTGTGTAAGTAAAATTAACCAGGCATCGAGCTATTTTCTCAG
>NZ_JAUBPP010000018.1:0-125120 GCF_036700765.1 Microcoleus sp. S1D4 | reverse complement strand
TTTTGAGCAACAGCTTGCCGGATCTTCAAAGGCAGCTACTTTTAGATGCGATCGTTTTTTAGTCTAAACTCCAGTTATAACAAAAATAGTTCATTCGTAGTGCGGACTTTAGTCTGCGCTACGAACCAATCTGCCATCGGTCAATCTACCGGACATGATATTATTAGTATTCCTAGGGAATGCTGCCATTGTTTTATACAATTTTTAATCTACAGTTTTACAGATTATCACCTTATATATAGCCCTTTTTAAGTTGATTGACTGAGCCTAAAAAAGCCGATGGCGAGAGGGCGATCGCTCTTGGCATCGACCCTATATTCCGCATTTTTATTGTACTTTTTTTACCTAAGATTTGCTTTATACAAAGTGCAAATAGTCCTCCGTTTCACTACGGCGAATACTTGTTTGTTAAGCGATTTCCGCTGCCTACGCATCTATCAGATTGTTGCTCTTTATCTTTATGCTGCGTCATTTTCTTTGTTCGACGCATCCTAGGAATAATGTTGATCTGATAGAATAGTTGGGGAATAGTTAAATAAAAAGTTGTTTATTAAACTGGCGATGATACAGGTGCATCGTTCACTAGAAACAGTCGATTTTTATTGATGAATTTTCCATCGCGACGCACCCTAGGGTTACTAATTTATTTCTGCTTTACCCTAATTTATTCGTGCTTTTCGCACAAAAGTTCTCAGCCATCAAGGTCAAGCCCCCTTAGCCAAGCACAAATTTTTAAGCCCGCAAATTTTAAATAAATTAGATATATTAAACAAAGCTAGTCTTTTTTATACTAACGCTTATGACGGTCAATCTCGCTTCCTCACCAAGTTCTGGTCTCAAACCAGAAGCCCAGAATATCTCGGCCCTCAAACAAGTCTTGCAGACAATAAATGCCGATAGCTGTCCGGGTTCCTACAACTTCCACCTCCACACGGTTAACTCCGACGGGCGATCGCAGTCAGAGAAAGTGATGGAACAAGCAATAGCCATAGGCCTCAAAGGCTTAGCTATTACTGACCACCACAGCACCAAAGGCTACGCTCAAGCTCAAATATGGCTGGATAATTGGAAATTAAACCATCCCGACAAAATTAGCGCTGCACCGACTCTTTGGACAGGGGCTGAAATTAATGCTGAATTGCTCAACAACGACGTACACATTCTCGCTTACGCCTTCGATCCAGAACATCCCAGTCTCGCACCTTACTTGCGAGGTAAAGGTAATGAAGGCCACGCTTGTTATTCCGCAGCCAGGGTAATTGAAGCGATTCAGGAAGCTGGAGGTTTAGCCGTTCTAGCACATCCTTGCCGGTATCGATCGACCGCCGATCAACTCATCCCAGAAGCAGCACGTTTCGGCATTGACGGCGTAGAAACTTACTATGCTTACGGCAATCCCTGTCCTTGGAAACCGAGTCCCAAACAAACTGCTTTAGTCAAAGATTTAGCAGAAACTTACGGTTTGTTGGGAACTTGCGGCACCGACTCTCATGGTCTGAGTCTTCTAGTCAGAATCTAGTAGTTGGGGGAATTGGGAATTGGGAATTGGGAATTGGGAATTGGGAATTAGGGATTGTTAGCTGTTAACTGTTGACTGTTGACTGTTGACTGTTAACTGTTAACTGTTAACTGTTAACTGTTAACTAATGACTAATGACTAATGACTAATGACTAATGACTAACGTTCTGGGAACAACTGACAAGATCTGTTAGTTGGCTGATTTGCCCAATCCAAACGAGAATTGCCAAATCGATCCATCCAAGCTTCCAAATAAGCCCGATTAGCCTTTTTTTCCTCTGGATCTGAGGTATTCATCGGATGAGGTGCTAAACCCAAAATAGTCGAAGTCGTCACGCAAAACATCGACTTCTGAAAACTTTGGCAAATTTGCACGCGCACATCATCTTCGCCGCGACAACTACTGCGGTAAATTTCTTGCAAATAATCCGGCAGAAAATGCCGCATATCTTGCATCAATTGAGTGGGCGGAATGCCTGCGCCTCCGATCGGCAAAGGGTCAGCAAATAAAGCACCGTAGCCAAAATCTTTTTGTTCTTCGGGGATTTGATGTGCTTGGGCGTTGTATGAAACTACTCCAAAAAATGCAGTACCTCGAAAGAAAATTGCCTCTACATAAGGGACTGCTACATCTGCTAAAAATGTCAAACCTGCCGAGGCTGGAATGATATCGTAGTCTCGATCGCCAATTTTGACGCTGTAGGTGATTGGTAGACTGGCGGCACCGACCAAACCTGCTAAGATAAAATCAACTACCTCAGCGATCGACTTAATTTCACCTGCTTCGTAGCGATCGGACAAATCGATAAATAAATCGCTCATTACCCGCCAAAACTGACCCAGCCCGGTGTAGTAAGCCAGCATCCGCACTTGTTCCGGCAAAAAATTAGGGAAGACTTTGTGCAGTCCCTGCATTAAAAAATTGCCTTTTAACTTAGCTGCGATCGCCTTTTCGACCAAACTGCTAAATTCCGGGGAATCCAAATAACTGTCCAAACCCCCGCCGCCGTGCCAAAGCATGGTTCTCATCACATACTCAGCATACTCAAAATTAATGCGGTCGTGCCACAAATAGCGGATTAATTTCGGTCGAGTCACTTCTCCGTTAAAATATTTAAAAAACGGAAAAAGCACTAAAAATTGTTCTTCAGCGATGTAGTTAAGATTGAGGGAGTAGGCATCTAGAACCACACCGTAACTTTTGAGAATGCCGACTACTTCTACTACATTTTCCGTTGATTCTGGAAGCAAAGCTTTGCCTGATTCCAAGATGTCAATGTAGGCGGATAGAGGATGAGCAGAGGGTTTTAATACGGTAGTTGTCATTAGATTTCAACCTTCATTGAATAACTGTTTTATTACCGAGAAATTCAGAATCCAGAGAAAGGTTTGATTGTGTGGACTTCAGTCTTCAGAATTTGAAGAGGACTGAAGTCCGAACGATCGCACCTATGGAAGATTTCACTCCAAGTTGTGAGCAACTTGTTGAACTTGTGCGGGCACAGCCGATACTAAGCCGATCGCAGTTTTCTCGCTCAAAGCTACTAAAACTCCAGGCTGCACTCCCATGATGGCGATAATTACTGCTAAAACCAGCGAAGGAATGCGATCGCGCCAGCGGACTTGTGGCAAATTCACCACCAAATCGGAAAGGCGGCCAAAAAAGGCACGGTTGACCATAATTAAAAAGTAAATTGAAGTCAAACCAGTGCCGATCATGCAGAGCACAGTTTGCACTGGAAACACTGGTAAACTGCCCCGAAAAATCAAAAATTCAGCAATAAATCCCGATAACCCCGGAATGCCGGCACTTCCCATCACGCCGAGGATCATTAAACTACCAATCATCGGTAAACCGCGATCGGGATTGAACAAACCTTTGAGCACGTCAATGTTGCGGCTTCCAGATTTTTTGTAAACAATACCGACACTCAAAAATAGTAGCCCTGAAATTAAACCGTGGCTAACCATTTGCAAAACAGTTCCGATCGTACTAATCTCTGTAGCTGCGGCGCTAGCTAACAAAATGTAGCCCATATGAGCGATCGAACTGTAAGCTACAATTTTTTTCATATCTTTTTGGGCGATCGCGCAACTCGCCCCGTAAATCACGCTTACCACCGCCCAACTCGCCAAAATCGGCGCAGCCACCGCCCACGCATCGGGGAACAAACCCAAACCAAAGCGCAGCATTCCGTAGGTTCCCAACTTCAACAGCACCCCCGCTAACAGCACAGAAACAGGAGTCGAAGCTTCTACGTGAGCATCCGGCAGCCAAGTATGAAAAGGTACTAAAGGAATCTTAATTCCAAAAGCTAGTAACACCCCAGCGAGCAACACAAGTTGCCTCACCAAAGGTAAAGGCAATCCACCTTGTAAATGCGATACACCCGCTGCACCAACCATATCGAAACTAGAAGCACCGCTGAGCCAAACTACTCCCAAGAAAGAAGCCAGCAAAACCATGCCAGAAAATGCAGTATAGATTAAAAACTTAGTAGCAGCATAACCCCGGCGCTCGCCGCCCCAAATCGCAATCAACAAGTAAAGCGGAATCAATTCTACCTCAAAAAACAGGAAAAATAGCAGCAAATTTTGAGATAAAAAAGCTCCCGTGACTCCACCACTAATTAACAGCATCAAAGAATAATAAAGTCGAGGTCTGCGGATTGAATCATCCGTAGCGTAAATAGCGACCCCTGTCAGTAGAGTATTTAAAATCACCAAAGGCAGAGACAAACCATCAACACCGAGATTGTAATTCAATCCCAAAGCATCGAGCCAAGGAACAAATTCCGAAAACTGCAACTGACTCGTACTGATATCAAACTGAGCAGCTACAATCACCGAGAGAATAAAAGTCACGCCCGCAATGACGAGAGAGGCATTCCGAACTACTTTAGAACTCACCGCACTGGGCCAGAACCCAATCAGAGCGGCGGTCAACATTGGTATCCAGATTAAAGCACTGAGCATCAATTCAAACTTCCCTTGTTACGTAGCTTTTAGAACTATATTTAACATTAACGCAAAGGAACTGCATAAAAAAGCGATCGCTCAATTTTCTTGTTAACATAGATGCCAATGACTCTGGAATCGTCCTATAACCTGAAGTATTAGCGATCGATAAGATTTGCCAATTAAATGGGATCATCTCATTTTTGCAAAAAATATCTTTTCTTGGAGTGCGAGCGTCCCCGAAGAGCGAGTATTATACACCTCGCTCTTCGGGGACGCTCGCTTTACGACACAATTTCAATACCCGAACTTTTACCCGATGGGAAAATTCCGCTTGCACAATTGTGACCGATTGAGAGCAAATAAAACGAGAAAAAAACAGACAAACTCAAAACAATTCATCTGCATTCATCCCCGTAAATCCACCTTTCATTTGCGGTTCAAAAAAGCCAAAGAATCAGCCCGAGCAACACAGCAACCCCACTCGCAATAGTCAACACATAAAACTGCGACTGACCGGTTCCGCTGTACTTCAACCCTTCGCCGCTGAAAATTGTGGCAAAACCGAACAAATTCACCACCCCGTCTACTACGTACTTGTCAGTCCAAGCACTGATTTGAGCAATAGAAGCTACGGCCCAAACCACAGTCAAGCGGTAAACTCGATCGATATAAAAGTCGTAAGCAAACAAATCCTGCACCGCGGGCAACGGCAGCCGTACTGGTCTAGGTAAAACTCCGTACCAATAAATCGCCACCCCAATCGCAACGCCCATAAAGCCAGATAACATCAAAAGCGGAACATTTAGAGTCTTCAACAGCAAATTTAAAGTATCAAAATCCCCGGTTTTCGCCCAAGGCCCAGTCCAACTAATTAACAGTTGCCACCGCTGCAACATCCAAGGCACCAACAGCCCGATCACGGTCAAAATTACCATCGGTAATGCCATAGTCCAACCGACTTCTGGAGCTCTGCGAGTTTTCGGCTGCGGTTTTCCTGCAAACACTAAACCGAATACGCGAGTTAAATTTAGGGCTGTTAAACAGTTAACCAAAAGCAATACAACTACCAACCACAAGGGCACTGTCCAAAAACCGTTGAGCCAGCGCCGCATCGCCCAAAAGTTACCCATTGGTAATAGCGCTACCATCCCTGAAGCGCCTACTAAATAAGCCATTGTTGTGGCAGGCATCTTTGACCACAACCCACCCATTTCTGTTAAATCTTGAGTGTTGGTTGTCAGAATCACTGACCCTACGCTCATGAATAATAGTCCTTTGGCGATCGAGTGCGCGAACAGCAACAGCAAAGCAATGTCAACTTGATTGAGTCCCACCGCGATAAACACTAAACCCAAAGAAGCGCTGGTAGAATGCGATAAGGCTCTTTTGAGGTCGATTTGGGCGATCGCCACCAAAGAAGCACCAACCGCCGTCACCGCACCCAAAACGACCAACACCACACCAGTCACCGGCGACAGCGCTAAAACAGGCTGAAGTTTAATTAAAATATAAGCGCCAGCACCTACAACAACCGTATTCCGCATAATCGAAGCCGGGTTGGGCCCTTCCATCGCCTCGTCTAGCCACAAATGGAACGGAAATTGAGCGCACTTGGCTGTAGGTGCAGCAATTAAAGCCAAACCTAAAAGAGTCGCTACCAAAGGAGACAAAGTTGCAGTTTCCGCCCATTTTTCTAAATCGGAAAAATTCAAACTTCCCGCTAAAGTAGAAAGCGTCACTACTCCCATCAGCAGCGGTACGTCTCCTACACGCTTTGTTAAAAACGCATCTCTAGCCGCCGTTACTACCAGCGGTTGAGCGTACCAAAACCCGACTAGCAAATAAGTTGAAAGCGTCAGCAATTCCAACAAAGCATAAGTTAGCAGCAGCGAGTCGCTAATGGCAATTCCGCTAATTGCTCCTTCAAAAAAACCGAGCAGCCCAAAAAATCGAGCTAGCGCCCAGTCTTTTTCCATGTAGCCGATAGCGTAAATTTGTGCTAGCAGACTCAGAACTGTAACTAACTCCATTGCTCCGACGCTGATGGTGGAGATTTCTATGGCAAAAGACAAATTTAAATCTGCTGCTTGCACCCAGTGTACGAGCAACTGTTGGGGGGGTCGATCCCACGTTGCTCTAAAAATCACCGTTCCGTGGATGAAAGCCAATACAGTCATCAACAAATTGAAGTAAGCTGCAGGTCTCGGCCCTGTGGTGCGAACGGTTCCTGTAGACCACGGCAAAGTTAAAATTGCGCCAATTAAGCCATATAAAGGAACCCACCAACAGGCTTGGAGGAGAAATTCAGTCATTTAATTTATCCTTGAAACTTTAAATTACTGCCTGCCTCGATCCAAAGGCAGTTCCGGGCGATCGCCCGACACCCTAAAACTTTGACTGAACCCGATCGTATAGTTCTGGCAAAATAATTTGCACCCAAAATTAACTATACATTAAAGCATCAAAAATGATAATTATGTGACTACAAAATTACTGCCTTCTCAGAATCGGCAATCAAAGAAAAAAAAGACCGCAGATTGGTAAACACTGCCTTTTGTGTCTGTTTGCTCGCGATCCCCCTTTGGAAATCCCCAAATTTCCCAACGTCGATCGACCCTGCCTTCACCTACCGAACTCTACTTTTAAGGTATTTTTACTCACTCGACTCCCCGATCGCCACCCACATCTACTCCTCTGAATCTTAAGATTATTAAATAAATATTAAATTATTTTAAGTAACATAAAAATTTTTAATTTTTGTTATTAAACATTATGATGTTAGATTATATTGTCAAGGTGGACAGATTCCCCTATTCTATAAGGATAGGAAGCTTTACACTGCATTCCTAAATAATGTGGCCTTCCCCGTCCAAATTTTTAGATTTCTCAAAGATTTGTAACGGTAATTCCACTCATGCTTAAATTGGAGATTCAAAAATGTCAATAGCCGTGGGAATGATTGAGACAAAAGGTTTTCCCGCCGTTGTGGAAGCTGCCGACGCTATGGTCAAAGCTGCTCGCGTTACCCTTGTGGGTTATGAAAAAATCGGCAGCGCCCGCGTCACAGTGATTGTGCGTGGCAACGTGTCGGAAGTCCAGGCCTCAGTCGCAGCCGGAGTGGAATCCGTCAAGCGGGTGAACGGCGGAGAAGTAGTCTCTACCCACATCATCGCTCGCCCCCACGAAAACCTAGAATACGTTCTGCCCATTCGTTACACAGAAGCAGTAGAACAGTTCCGAGGCTACTAAGTTCTTAGCCCACAGAAAATTAATTTGACGAAAAGTTGGACTAAAATCAGTACGCTCGTCAAAAATTAACAGTTTAGTTCCCCAAATATTCAATCAGGAGTAAAACCAATGGCAATTGCAGTTGGCATGATCGAAACCCTAGGCTTCCCCGCAGTCGTGGAAGCAGCAGACGCAATGGTCAAAGCAGCCCGCGTCACCTTGGTAGGGTACGAAAAAATCGGTAGCGCTCGCGTTACAGTCATTGTAAGAGGAGATGTCTCGGAAGTGCAAGCTTCCGTAGCCGCTGGAGTAGAGTCGGTGAAGCGCGTTAACGGCGGACAAGTGATGTCCACCCACATTATCGCCCGCCCTCACGAAAACTTGGAGTACGTGCTACCCATTCGCTATACCGAAGCTGTAGAACAGTTCCGTGAAGGCGTCAGCGGTATTCGTCCTCTCAACAGATCTTAAGACGGGCGATCGGCTGTTCGGGGCATTTGGTAATTAAAACTTGAAAATTAAAAATTAAAAAGCGCGAAATTTTTGATTTAGCATTTTTAATTTTTAATTGATGCGGGCATGGGATATTGGTTGTTAGTCATCAGTCATGAGTCATTAGTCACGAGTCATTAGTTACTAGACGAAAAACTCTCTTTGCAGACATCGGACTGAGGAAAGCTAATTTAAAAAAGACAAGTGACTCTGTGAAAAAATGACAGTTACCAATTACCAATTACCAATTACCTAAAATGCAAATGGCCAAAGTTCTCGGCACAGTTGTCAGTACCCAAAAAGAGCCGACGCTGAGAGGATCGAAATTTCTACTCCTGCAATTCATCAATGAAGAAGGTTTGCCAGTTCCCGGATATGAAGTAGCGGCTGACTGTGTGGGCGCTGGTATAGATGAATGGGTTTTAGTGACCAGAGGTAGCGCAGCCCGGATCGCGCCCGGCAGCGAAAACCGTCCGATCGATGCTCTGGTAGTAGGCATTATAGATACTGTCAATGTAGAAAACCGCCTCATTTACAGTAAAAAAGACGACCCGTACCGCTAGTTGACAGTTGGCAGGAAAGCAGGAAAGCAGTTGACAGTGAACAGTGAACAGCGAACAGCGAACAGCGAACAGTGAACGACTAACAACTAACAAAAAAATTTTTCAGCTTAGGAGAACTTAATTTATGGCAGTCCGCAACGTTGCGGCTCCCCCGACGCCTTGGTCGAAAAACTTGGCTGAGCCCAAAATTCACGATACCGCCTACGTACATTCCTTTTCTAACATTATTGGGGATGTGCATATCGGTTCTAATGTGATGATTGCCCCCGGGACATCTATCCGCGCCGATGAAGGCACTCCTTTTTATATTGGAGGAGGAAGCAACATTCAAGACGGAGTAGTGATTCACGGCCTAGAACAAGGCCGAGTCACAGGAGACGACGACAAATCTTATTCTGTGTGGGTGGGGAAAAATACTTCGCTCACGCACATGAGTTTAATTCACGGCCCTGCCTACGTGGGCGACGACTGCTTTATCGGCTTTCGCTCTACGGTGTTCAATGCCAGGGTGGGAAACGGGTGCATTGTAATGATGCACGTATTAATTCAAGATGTAGAAATTCCCCCCGGTAAGTACATACCTTCGGGAGCTGTCATCACTAATCAGCAGCAAGCCGATCGCTTGCCAGATGTTCTAGATTCAGATGTAAAATTTGCGACCCACGTCATCGGCATCAATGACGCTCTGAGAACGGGTTATCGCTGCGCTGACAACATTGCCTGTCTAGCACCAATTCGCAACGAGCAAGCTAAAAACTCAAATATCACTCAAATGAATTATTCTACTCAAACCGGCAGCCAATTGAGTTCTTCTATAACTGATAGCATCCGCAATTTACTAGCCCAAGGATACAGCGTGGGAGCGGAACACGCCGACGCGCGCCGCTTCCGTACCGGTTCTTGGCGCACTTGCGGCCCGATTTCCTCAACCCGGCACTCAGATGTAATCGCAGCTTTGTCGGCTTGTATGGCCGACCACCAAGGAGAATACGTCCGCTTGATCGGGATTGACACCAAAGCCAAGCGCCGCGTACTCGAAGAAATCGTCCAAAGACCGGGAGAAAACGGCTCTAACGGTTCTAACGGCGCAAAAACTCACAAATCTAACGGTCAATTTGCACAAGCTTCCCACCGCAATACCGGTTCTGCGTCCAGCAGCGGCAAATTGAGCGCGGAAACAGTGGCGACTGTTCGCGGCTTGCTA
This sequence comes from Microcoleus sp. S1D4, assembly GCF_036700765.1. Lineage (NCBI taxonomy): Bacteria > Bacillati > Cyanobacteriota > Cyanophyceae > Oscillatoriales > Microcoleaceae > Microcoleus > Microcoleus sp. S1D4. The sequence continues at coordinate 115,153 of NZ_JAUBPP010000018.1, read as the reverse complement.
AGTCAAGGTTACAAAGTGGGGACGGAACACGCCGACGCGCGCCGCTTCCGTACCAGTTCCTGGCAAAGCGGGGCTTCGCTGCAAACGAGAAATGAATCTGAGGCGATCGCCGCTTTAGAATCAGTGATGAACCAATATCCTGGCGAATACGTGCGCTTGATCGGGATTGACCCGAAAGCTAAGCGCCGCGTGGTTGAAGAAATTATTCAGCGTCCCGACGGCCCAGTTGCTCAATCGGCTCAGCAGACTACAACATCGGGATTCAAACCACCAGCAGGGAAAGGTAAAGAAGCTTACACAGGTGCGGTCGCCAGCAGCGGCATCTTGACCGGCAAGGCGATCGACCAAATCCGCAACCTGCTCTCCCAAGGCTACAAAATTGGCACCGAACACGCCGACGCGCGCCGTTTCCGCACCGGTTCTTGGAGTAGTTGCGCGCCGATCGCATCCAACCGCGAATCCGAAGTGATTTCCGCCCTCGAAAGCTGTCTCAAAGAACACAGCGGCGAGTACGTCCGCTTGCTGGGTATCGACTCCAAGGCCAAACGCCGCGTACTCGAAGAAATCATCCAGCGCCCTTAAGAACGCCTGGTAATTAGCTGGTTTCTCCCGTTAAGTGCTCGCGTTGGGCTAATGGGAGAACCAACCCTAGGATTCAAGTTTGGTTTTAGAGAGTTAGACAGTTCGATTGAGAATTTTTGGGAAAAATTTAAGATTTTCTCAAACTTTATAAAAAATCTTAAAGCCCGAACAAAATTTAGGCAAAAAAGGTTTGATGCGTTACTTACATGGGTAAGGTACGCAAGTTTAAGCCTGCGTAATTTAGGTTTAGATTCAGTCTCGATCGAGCTTTTCAATATTAGTAATTTCTCGTTTATTGGATGGATGCGGTTAATTTTTTTGAGTCAATAAAACCCATAAATTAAAGTCCTTTTCTCTAAAAAAATAGCTCATTTCATGGTAAAGTTGAATGTATTTATCGCCACTGCAATTAACTAGCAACTCTCAGATTTTGATGAGTGGCGATGTGGTTGTGAATGAGAGTGCGGCGATCGCCCCAGGAGTCATCCTGCAAGCAGATCCGGGAAGTCGGATCTCGATAGCCGCCGGTGCGTGTATCGGTATGGGAACTATCCTTCACGCCCGTGAAGGCGATCTGGAAATCGGGGCGGGCGCGATTCTGGGTGCAGGGGTGCTGGTAGTAGGTGCGGGGACGATCGGCGAAAATGCCTGTATAGGCGCGGCGACAACCCTGATTAATCCTTCTATCGACAAACTGCAAATTTTGCCAGCCGGTTCTCTGATCGGAGATACCAGCCGTCAAGTACCAGCAGAAGTAACCGCAAAAGCAGAAGCAGAAGCAGCCCCGGAACCGGAACCGGAACCTCCCCCAGTTAGTACGCCAGCCGTCGATCGACCGATCGATGAGCCAACCGCCGCCGCCCCTACACAGCCTCAAACACCGCCGGAGACATCCCCACAACCGCTGCAAGACACTGCCTCAGACCAGCCCCAACCAGCAGATACCCCAACTATTCTGTACGGCCAAGCTCACATCAATCGGCTGCTGGGGACGCTGTTTCCGCACCGACAAGCTTTTAATCGATCGGAGGAAAACGGTCAAACTCTCTCGGGCGGTTCCGGGTAGCGGTAAGTCGATTTTAGATTTGAGATTTGAGATTTATTTCGCAGATCGATCTGAGAGATTGAAATTTTGTCTGAATTTTGGGCTTGACCCTCAAAACTGTCAAGGGCTTGTATTGACAATGTTGGGGCGTGGTCATTTCAGCAAAAGGCAGCTATGCTGAAGGCAGAATAAAAAAATATAAATAGGTAATCTTATATTATTGGTAGCTCAGCAATTTTTAAGGCTTTGCAACAGAAATCTGTGTCTGGCAGCTCGTGCAGTCTGTCTTGTCATCTGAGAAACTACAATTATCCACAAATTTTAATTTTGAGAAGTTTCTAAAGGTAATTGAAGATGGACGGACAAATAGATCGTAAAATTGACCCCGATCACTCGCAGCGCCAAGAATATTTCAAAGATACTGCTTTGGGTTTGGTATCTACCAAGAGTTTTCCGGCGATTGTCGGGACTGCTGACATGATGCTGAAGTCGGCGGGGGTGATTTTAGTAGGATACGAAAAAATTGGTTCCGGTCACTGTACGGCGATCGTCCGGGGCAGAATTTCGGACGTGCGTTTGGCTGTGGAAGCGGGAGCTCAGACAGCAGAACAGTTCGGACAGTTTGTTTCTAAATTGGTGATTGCCAGACCTTTGGCTAATTTGGAAGTGGTTTTGCCGATCGGCTTTCGGCTGACTGAACTCTCCGAAAGCGGCAATTATTCGCGACTGAGCAATCAGGCGATCGGTTTGCTTGAAACGCGGGGATTTCCGGCAATGGTCGGTGCTTGCGATGCTATGCTCAAATCCGCAGACGTACACTTGGCCGCCTACGAGAAAATTGGTGCAGGTTTGTGTACGGCAATTATTCGCGGTGCAGTTGCAGATGTCGCAGTCGCCGTAGAAGCCGGGATGTACGAAGCTGAACGCATTGGCGAGTTGAACGCGGTGATGGTAATTCCGAGGCCTTTGGAAGATTTGGAACAAACTTTACCGCTGGCGAGTTGCTGGATAGAACACCGCAAACCTGTGATGATGCCAATCTCTGTTCAGGAAAAGGAAAAAGAATTGGTCGAACTTCCAGATTTGGAGAAATTGAGAGTTTATGTGGAAGAGGAAGTCGAGCGGTAATCGGTAATTGGTAATCGGGAATGAGGAATTAGGCAATTGTTCGGCTGTATCTTACTAAATGGTTCGGGTAAGGTGCTGGTCGCATAATACATATACAAGTTCTGTATAAATCCTGAGATTGTTGCCTACTCTTGGTGATATTAAATAACGGACAATATTATGCACTTTAAGTTTTCACCAAACATCCTCAACAGGCTAGGCGAGGAACTGATCCCGAACCCGGATCAAGGTATTATAGAGTTAGTTAAGAATGCTTATGATGCTGATGCTACAAAATGCACCGTAGAGCTTATAAATACTAGCAATATAGGTGGCTCAATAATTATTTCAGATAACGGTACAGGTATGGATACCGATGCCATTAGTGAGGGATGGTTGGTACTGGGTCGCTCAAAAAAAGCAGCCCGACAGCCCACACTGCTGGGACGTTTACCTGTTGGCGATAAAGGATTAGGCAGGCTAGCTGCTTTGAGGCAAGGTTCTCAAGTTTACCTAAAAACCAGACCTAAAAATGAGCCGGGATTTGAGTACAGTCTCATAATTAACTGGGATGTTTTTGAAGGCGCTGATGTTGTAGAAGATGTCTCTTTTGATGCTCAAAAAAATTCTACTGAAAAAAGTCAAGGAACTGATATTACAATTCATAACTTAAAAGTTAAGTTGGGAAGACTTGAGATTAAAAGACTGGCAAGAGAACTTTTACTTTTAGCCGATCCATTTGATAATAGTGTCGCTTTCCGTCCTCGGCTGATAGCTCCAGGATTTTCCGATATCGAAAAAAAAGTAAATGAGGCTTACTTTGAGGCCGCTCAATATCATTTAAAAGCTAGTTTGAACGCGGAGGGAACTGTTGAAGCAAGGCTGTTAGACTGGAAGGGAGATGAACTTTTTAGTGCCAAGCATGAAAATATTTCTAAAGCAGTTTACAAAAGTGTTCCAGCGGAATTTGAGATGTGGGTTTTTCTGCTAAATCCTCAAAATTTCTCAGCCAAAAAAGTTTCTTCCGCAGAAGTCAGAAGTTGGCTGACTGAGGTAGGAGGTGTTCATCTTTACCACCGAGGTTTGCGGGTAAAGCCTTACGGCGATCGCACCGATGATTGGCTGAATATCAATTTAGCACGGGCTAGGAACCCTGAGGTGCGTCCTTCCACCAGCACGGTTATTGGCCGAGTAATTGCGATCGATCCTGATGACTTCCTAGTTCAAAAAACAGATCGGCTCGGTTTCATAGAAAATGAAGCTTTTTTAGAGCTGAGACGCTTTGCTGTCGATGTGTTGGAATGGATGGCTAAAGAGCGGTTGAAAGAAACAGAAAAGAAACGAGAGGACATCAAGCAAGAATCTAGTCAAGATGTTGAGGATGTCAAAATACGTCTTGAACAGGTGATAGAAGAAGAAATACCGCAAGAAGAAAATCGTGCGAAAGTGCGCCAAGTCGTTAAACAGTATGAAACTGCAAAAGAGCGAGAAATAAAAGCATTGCGCGACGATCTTCAGCTTTATCGCAGTTTGGCTACAGCGGGAACAACGGCAGCAGTTTTTGCACACGAATCTAGTAAGCCAGTCACTCAGATAGAAAAAATAGCTAAGAGAATAGAAAGTAAAGGAAAAGAATTACTCCAAGATAAATATCCCACTTCTCTGCAAAGACCTGTAGAAATGCTTTATCAAATAAGTAGTTCTTGGAAGCAATTTTCTAATTTTCCTCTGCATCTATTAAAGCGAGAAAAACGCCGTTCCGGTGTGGTGGATATTCACAGTGTTATTGATGCTAATGTTGAACTGTTCCAACCTTTTTTTGACGATGCTAAAATTGAAATAAAAAAACATAAAGCTGAGCAAATACCCCATATTCGTGGCAGCATAGCCCTCGTAGAGGCTATTCTGACAAATCTGCTGACGAATACTATCAATGCTTTCAACGTTGAGGGCGCGTGCAATCAAGGGAGGCAAATAATTATCAGCACTGAAATTTTAGGAAATTATGTGGGTCTAAAAGTTTCAGATAATGGTCTGGGTATTAAGGATATTGAATTACATGAAATTTGGTTGCCCGGCCTCACGACTACACCCGGTAGTACCGGTTTTGGCTTGACAATTGTCAAGGATTCTGTTAGAGATATGGGAGGAAAAGTAAGGGCGATCGGAAATGGCGAGTTGGGAGGAGCTGAGTTTTTGGTAGAATTACCGCTTTCTGGAAATTAATTATTATGATTGCACAAGTTTCACTCAAAAAAATAGCAATAGTTGATGATGAACCAAACTTAGCTGAATCAACTGGATGGGACGTAGAGGATGCTGGTTTTGAACCTGTGATAATAGATGGCCCTTTCAATGAAGTCGATGTACTTGCTAGGTATATTGTGGAAAATGCTCAAGGTGTCTTGTGCGACCATCGCTTAGCTAATTATGGCCTGACTAATTTTTCAGGATCGACATTATTGGCAGAATTGTACGATCGAAAGATTCCCTCCATTCTCATAACTCAGTACACTGACATAGATGCCGACGTATCTATTAGAAAGCATCGGCGCAAAATTCCCGTCCTTTTGAGTCGTGATGAAGCCAATGCTACGACAATAAAAAAAGGAATTGAAGACTGTATTTTAGAACTGGGTGGAACAATACCCATTACGAGAATCCCTCACCGAACACTTTTGAATATAACCCATATTACTAACGAATCTAACGAAAAAGTAATAGATGTCATTGTTCCTAGTTGGAATCCTCATAAGGCTGTTCGTTTGCCAGTTGCGTTGATTCCACAGACACTACATAGTGCATTGGTAGTAGATAGGTGGCTATTGGCTGATGTTAACACGGGAGCAGAAAAATCTGAAGATCTTTATTTTGAACACTTTGAATTAACACTTGAACCAGATGAAAATGATGGACTTGCCTGAGCTGATTATTCTAGATATTGGTCATGGTAATTGTGCTATTGTGAGAGATACAGAAGGTGTGATTGTTATTGACAGTGCCCACGGCGCTACATTGATAGAAACCCTTGCTCATCTATCTATTCGAGAAATTTCGCATATTTTGATTTCCCATGCTGACGAAGATCATATTGCAGGTATTATCGATATACTATTGGATAGGAATATTAAAGTTACTAACATATACATAAACTCCGATGCTCAAAGGAAAACTCGAACTTGGGAAGCTTTGCGACGTGCTGTAAGAGATGCGCGCCAGCGTTCGGGAACTAGAGTTGTAGTAGGACTAACTACGGAGTTGACTAATCAATTGAATGTCGGACAAGTTAAGGTAGAAATTCTTGCACCGACCCCTGAATTAGCAATGAGTGGCGCGGGCGGACAAGATTTGCAAGGACGCCGATTGAACCCCAACTCGACATCGGCTGTTATTGGTTTGGTTCACGATTCTCATAGAGTAGCTATCTTGGCAGGAGATATTGACCAAGTGGGACTGAATAATCTCCTAGAGGAGAGAAGTGATTTGAAAGCTGATATCTTGGTTTTTCCGCATCATGGAGGTAGACCGGGCGGTGCTGATAGCCAAGCATTTGCTCAGCAGTTGTGCGATTTAGTCCAACCTAATGTAGTAGTATTCTCGATCGGTCGGGGGAGATTTGGAAATCCCCGCCAAGACATAGTAGAAGGTGTAGTTACTTCTTTGCCAACCGCTCATATTTTATGTACTCAGCTATCAAGCAACTGTGCAGACAGCGTTCCCGATTCAGAACCAGCGCACTTAAATGCTCTGCCTGCTAGGGGGCGCACAAGCAACAGTTGTTGTGGAGGAACTGTATCAATCAAGATTGCAGGCAACACAACGACTTATGCTGCCGGCATTGCTGGACACCAACAATTTATTGATCGAGTTTCTAATCCACTATGTCGGCGTTTTAAAGTTTGATGTTGGTTATTCATAGCGAGTTTGTTAAAAATATCGAAAATTTACACTTAGAAAATAAGTGCAACAATTGATACTAAGTTTTACAATCGCTTCGATCGCAGCCCGAGAATGGGAAACAGGATTTCGACTAAAATCAGACTTTTTACTGAAACTCAAGATAGTCAATAATCGAACTGGTAAAGTAAATCAAGCCGACGTATTGACGGTTTCCAGAAGCTCGAAGAGCTGTTAAAATGAACCTAAAATCCTGTTTCCGGTAGATAGGCTACAATCAATTTGAGGGTAATCTAATAACGGGTGGCAAAAAAAGAGAATTTTAACAGTTTTTCGTTGAAAAACTGAGTGCCAAGAAATCAACCCCCAGAATCAAGCAATGCTGAAAGTTGACCTATGAACCTCAAACAATTTTACAAGCGCGGTTTACATAGCGCCAAGAAAGGAAACTACGAAGCGGCGATCGAAGACTTCGATCAGATACTGCAGGAAAATCCCGCTGATGCCAAAGCATATAACAATCGCGGCTTAGTCTACTATTACATGAAAGATTACCAAAGGGCGATCGCAGACCTCAGCCAAGCACTAGATATCAATCCTAATTTGTTCGAGGCCTATCTGAATCGAGGCAATGCTTGGCGGCATCTCGGAGAAAACGACAAAGCCATTGAGGATCTCAACTGCGCTTTAGCAAACAAACCTGACAGTCACGCTATTTACAACAACCGGGGACTCGTACTTGCTAATTTAGGACATTACGAAGAAGCAATAGAAGACTACAATCAAGCTCTCTCTATCAATTCCCACAATTATAAAACCTATTACAACCGGGGGCGGGCTTACTACCTTTTGGGAGAAAAAGAGGCAGCAATAGAGAACTTTAACGAAACGCTGCGGTTGAATCCTAGATATATCAAAGCTTACATCAATCGCGGCCTCTGTTACCACCAACTAAAAGACAATACGCAGGCGATCGCCGATTACAACACTGCACTAGGAATCGATCCCAAAAATATTTATGCGTATTACAACAGAGGATGCGTGCGCTATAAATTAAAACAAATGCAGCTAGCAATAGAAGACTTTGACAAAGCAGTGGAACTAGATCCAAATTATGTCAAAGCTTATCTCAACCGAGGTTTAGCGCTGTACAAACTCGGAGAGATCGCAGCAGCCAACAAGGATTTTTACCACGTCATGTGCATTAATGCCGAAGCTTATTTATACTACCAAGCCCAGCGCTGCACGCCGGACATTAATTCCTACTTCAAGGAAGCGCCGCAGATGGAACAGAATAATGCTGTGGAATATTACAACACAACATTAAATACAATGTCAACTTCTCTAAGTTCGGCAGCATTAAACTCGATTTGGAATCAAGAAGATTTGGAAAGCAGAGACTCGATTATCTGTGAAGGTGAATTTTTAAACGAGTGAAGTAGTCAGTAGTCAGTAGTCAGTAGTCAGTAGTCATTAGTCATACTAAATCTGGGTTTTGGATACCCTTTATGAACCAGTCGGCGCAGGCCGACTTTGTTTGACTTTCTGGCGGTTTCAACCGCCGAATCATATCAAATCCGGTAGCATCGGAATTATAAAATCGAGTCAGATCAAATCCGCGCTTCATAGTTCTGTATTCATCTCTCTCTTGTATTCCTCTGTGTTCTCTGCGCCCTAGCGCCGGTTAAATCACCTGACGATGTTACCGGAAACGATATCATCTGTTAAAAATTAAAGTCCTTGCAGTTTTTTGCAGCAAGGACTTTAATCCTTCATCCCTGAGTTTTAAGGACTTGCATTCGCAACCATCGCACTTTAAATACTAGCCATCACTTCGCGCGCGGCCGCCAAAGTGCGATCGACATCCTCATCAGTATGAGCCAAAGAAGTAAATCCAGCCTCAAACTGCGAAGGAGCCAGATAAATACCGTGCTCCAACATTCCGCGATGAAAGCGGCCAAACTTTGCTACATCCGACTTCTTAGCATCATCGTAATTGTGAACCGGGCCCGCCGCAAAAAACAAGCCAAACATCCCGCTAATTTGCCCGCCACAAACCGCGTGTCCCGCTTCCTTAGCAATTTTCAGCAATCCGTCAGACAGTTTTTTCGTAATTCTATCCAACTGTTCGTAAGTGCCAGGTTTTTGCAGCAATTCCAAAGTTTTAATCCCAGCAGTCATCGCCAAAGGATTTCCCGAAAGCGTACCAGCTTGATACACCGGGCCCGCTGGAGCCACCATTCCCATAATATCGCGCCGTCCGCCGTAAGCTCCCACCGGCAAACCGCCGCCGATAACTTTACCCAAAGTTGTCAAATCTGGGGTGACACCGAATTTTTGCTGAGCTCCGCCGTAGGCGATGCGGAAACCGGTCATTACTTCATCAAAAACTAACAAAGCACCGTTATCTTTGGTAATTTCCCGCAAACCTTCGAGGAAACCCGCATCCGGTACAATAAATCCGGCATTTCCTACAACTGGTTCGAGAATTACGCCTGCGATTTCGCCCGGATATTCGGCAAATAAAGCTTTGACTGCTTCTAAGTCATTGTACGGAGCGTTGAGGGTGTTGGCGGTAGTGGATTTTGGCACTCCCGGAGAGTCGGGAAGGCCGAGAGTTGCGACACCGGAACCGGCTTTTACCAAAAACATATCGGCGTGCCCGTGATAGCAGCCTTCAAATTTAATCAATTTATCGCGTCCGGTGAAGGCTCGCATCAGCCGCAAAACGGCCATGCAGGCTTCGGTGCCGGAATTGACAAATCGCACCATTTCTATGCTGGGAACGGCATCGATGACCATTTCGGCGAGCACGTTTTCCAGCAGCGAGGGTGCTCCGAAACTTGTGCCTTTTTCTAGAGATTCGTGAAGGGCTTTGATGACTTCTGGGTGGGCGTGGCCGCAGATGGCTGGGCCCCAAGTGCCTACGTAGTCAATGTATTGGTTGCTGTCAACATCCCAAATGTAGGCTCCTTTTACCCTGTCAAAGACTATTGGCCCTCCGCCTACGGATTTGAAGGCGCGCACGGGGGAACTGACGCCACCGGGCATCAACTTCTGGGCGGCGGCAAAGATTTCTTCTGATTTGGTGGTTTTCAAGTGTGTTGTGGAAACCAATGTTTTCTCCTTAGTGAAGGTCTGTTGTTGGTAGGATACTTTTATAGCGACTTCAGGATAATGGTTAGGTCGATTTAAAGAAACTATGTTAATTGATTTTAGGATACAAACCAATCCGTAGCAATACTAGGTTGGGTTTTTCAGGCTTTGTACTGCTGGCACCGATCGCACTCAATTGTAATTTTTTGTAAAATTGTTGTTGACAATTTGTCCCTAACTTGCTATGTTGCCACAGGTATCGATCGCCAAAAAGCTGTGTCTTCAGTAACTCGCTTCTGGCTTAAAGATTAGCTATCTCTTCTTTTCTTTTGTTTCTCTGTCTCAAGAGCGTCCTCTGCGGTTAATGAAAAGAATTGTCGGACAAAAAAGCGTAAATCTCTACTATCAAAGTTGAAATAAAATTATGTCTGCTACGGATTTGTCTAGTTTAAGCCGATCGATTCCCATTGAAAAGATTCGTTACGACGATCGCGGTTTAGTGCCGGCGATCGTCCAAGATTACTTAGACGGCACTGTATTGATGATGGCGTGGATGAATCGCGAGTCGCTGCAAAAAACCCTCGCAACCGGTCAAACTTGGTTCTGGAGTCGTTCTCGCGCCGAGTTGTGGCCCAAAGGCGCGACTTCGGGACACTTTCAAAATGTCAAAGGGCTGCGTTACGACTGCGATAGCGATGCTTTGCTAGTGACAGTGGAACAAGTCGGAGATATTGCTTGTCACACGGGAGAAAGAAGTTGTTTTCACCAAGTTGATGGGGAAATTGTACCGCCGCCTGGAGATATGTTATCTCAATTATTTGCCGTAATTTGCGATCGGCGAGACAATCCTAACGAAACATCTTACACTTGCAAGTTGTTTGCGGGCGGCGACAACAAGATTCTCAAGAAAATTGGCGAAGAGTCGGCGGAAGTTGTGATGGCTTGCAAAGATGACGACAAAGACGGGATCGCTGGGGAAGTTGCGGATTTATTTTATCACGCTTTGGTTGCTTTGGCTCACCATCAAGTTGATTTGAGAGAAGTATATCGCAAATTGGGCGATCGCAGAAAATAATCATTTGTAGTAAGGACTTTAATCCTTAAGTTGCCTAAATTTATGACAAAAAATTGAAGTCCTTACTACAAACAGATAATAGTGTCGCCACTTTTTAGAAAGTAAAAGTAGTGCGAAGAACGCCCACCCCTACAGTGTCATTATCCTTAGTACCTTCAGGATTGAACAACACAAAAGCCCCCGGTGTAATGCTGATATTATCGTTAACTTTGAAACGATAATAAGCCTCCAAATGGTAAGGAGTTGCTTTGTTGGCCTGAAAACGAGCACCGCCCCTTACCGAATCGCGATCCAAAGGCTGTCCAAACAGAATACCTGCATTATTTCCTGATTTGAACAAATCTCGGAAATGTAAACCAACCATCCAACTGTTGAAAGTTGTAGAAGCATTGCTTCTTTCAGCATCAGCAATTATCCAAGCTCCATAGGTAGAAACAGCAACTTTCGGAGAAAGCCGCCAGGTTGCAGTACCGCCAAACGAATTCATCCTCACGCCACCGTTAACAGGTTCTCTATCTCTTCCCAAAATAGAACCCAAATCCGCATCAGATAATCCTGTAGCCAGAATATTCAATTGGTGGCGGCTGTAAGCGTAATTCAAACCAATGTCAATACTGCTAGTTGGTTTGATCGTTAACTGCGCCGCAGCAACCGTACTTCCCTCAAATAAACCAGCCCCCAACGGAGTACCCGGAAAACCTAAATCATTTGGCAAAGCAGCATTTACACTGCCGTACAAAGCTGTGAGATTGAGCTTTTTAGAAATGTTCCAAATAAACCCGCCAGCCGATGCCAAACCGCTGCCAGAAGTGCCGCCCGATACGCGCACTACAGGGTTGTAACCTCCAAACCTAGAAATAGCTTCTTGCCCTTCTCCTGCAAAAGGAGTGATTGCTTGAAAAGCATCGGAAGTTTCCGCCTTCGGGCCAGCAAATAAAGTAATGCTGTTAGAAACTGGGAAGACGTAAAGCAGTTTGTAAAGTTCAACTGTGTTAGCGCCGCTGCTAGATAAATTTTGAGGGTTGATTCCTGGAAATTGCGGCTCAAAACTCAGCCTTGCCTGACTGTCAGATAAACCGCTAAATGCTCCCGTTGACAAACCCAAATCTGGCCCGAAGCTGCGAATGTTGTAAGCTTGCAAGCCTGTGATTAATGTGTCTTTGCCGGTGAAACTGGTAAGGAGATTCAGCCGCACTCGGTAATTGAAGACTGTCTGAGTATCCCTGTTATTGTTTTTGGTTGTGTCGGCAACACTAAAAATGGCTTCGCCGCTGAGTTTAGTTGTTGTCGAAAATTGATTTGCTTCTAATTCGGCGGTGCGGGATTCTAAAACATCGACTCTACCGCGCAAAGTTGCCAATTCTGCGGCAAATTCTTCTTGCAATCTTTGGAGAGAAGCTAAATCTTCTTTGGTTGCTAAATTTCCCGTACCGCTTTTAATTAACTCTGTTACCTTATCCAAGCAAGCATTTAAACCGGCGGCGAATTCGTAGCGAGTCATTGCCCGATTGCCTCGGAATGTGCCGTCTGGATATCCCGCTATGCAGCCGTATCTTTCTACGAGAGATTGCAGGGCTTGAAATGCCCAGTCTGTCGGGCGCACGTCGGAGAGTTGCGAGACAGATGTTACTTGTTCGAGTTCGGTAGATTCGGGAGTTTGGCTGTTGGTTGGTGCGGGCTCTAAGGAAGCGCTGTTTTCGATTTCAGCTAACTTTTCTGAAGTAGGTGTTTGTGTTTGAGCAATGGCTGGTGCCGGGCTTGGGGCGGGAATCGCCGATGTTGTTTCTGTGACTTCGGCTGGTGCCGGGTTTTGGGCGGGAATCGCCGATGTGGTTTCTGTGACTTCGGCTGGTGTCTGCGGGTTTGGGGCGGAAATCGCAGATGTGGTTTCTGCGATTTCGGCGGGGGCTTGGTTGGCTGGTGTTTCGGCTAAGTTTAATGAATCTTTTGGGGGATTTGCTGCGGTTAATGCTGCTGTTTCTGGCTGATTGAGGTTGGCTAGCCGATCGTCTGTTGAGGTGGTACTGTCAACTGGTGGCTCCTCGATTTGTTTGAATTCTGATGTTTGAGGGATTTTGAGCGGATTTTCAACAGTTGTATTCAGGCTAATTTTATCATCTGACTCTTTGAAGTCTTGAGTGCTTAATGTTTCTCGATCTGCAATCGGTGGCATGGCTGCCAATGGTAAAGAACCAACAAGTAGATATAGTAAACCTGCTCCGCCGGCACTAAATAGTAAATGTGTTTTCATTGCGACTCCTCACCAATAAATTCTAAAATTGCTAGTAGCTTTTTAGCGATTGTAAATCTATTCGGCAGCCAAAATCACAAGTTTTAAATTCATAACTTTTAGATTTTTTATATCTTTAATAAGCTCTGTAAGAGTTTACGCAAAAATGGTGTCGCTGTGTTCTTGGTAGGGATAAGATACGCCGAAGTATCATAAAGATAGAGTGTGTGCGGAGGGGACTGTGTATAAAATAATTGCTTTAGTTCGCGGAGGCACGGGCGACGATCGCTCTACCGGGTTTTTCGGCACAATATTTGCTTAAAACTTTCTATTTCGGTTCCAAAATCTGGTTTCTTGGTTCGGGTGTGTATGCCAAAATGCCGATCGCAGTTTGAGGGCGATCGGCATTGTTGGAAATTTATTTATTTGTCTAGTTTATATATCACAAAAGTTGTTTTTTTGCAATGATTTTTTCTTTCAACATGGGATCGAGCTTTCGCAAAATCGCGATCGCCAATATCACGCTAACAGCCAAACCCAACCAAAAATTATCCGCCCCCCATTTACCCTGATCCAAGGCGAAACCGCCCAGCGGCGGCCCGATTAAATAGCCGATCGCCCAACACTGAGAATTAAGCGCCAAATACACGCCTCGCAAAGACTCCGGCGCTAAATCCACCACCAAAGCCGAAGCAAAAGGCGTATAAGCAACTGTCGCTAAGGATAAAAAGCTCAAGCCTAAAACAGCTAAAAATAGATTGCCAGTTGCTGCCATTCCCGTCAAGCCGATCGCGATAAATCCCATTCCCCACAGCAGCGCCGAAATCATCAAAGCTTTTGGATGGGAAAACCGCCTCAAAGCTTTCACAACCGGCAGTTGCAAAGCTACCGTTAAAAATGTACTAAAAGCAAACAAAACGGTAATTGTACCTGTAGAAAAGCCTGTTCCCGATGTCCCCACCTGCACAAACTTGCTAAAATACAGCGGCATTGTGGTTTGAATTTGGGAAATGTAGAGAGTGAACAAAATATTTACCGAGGCATATACTAGCAAAGTGCGATCGTTCAACGCCACCATCCAGCCATTTTTGAGATTTTTTGGGCTTGCATCTGTTGTTGCAGTAGAAGGTTTATAGGTTTCTGAAATCGCGATCGCCACCACCGCAAACAGCACTATAAACGAGATACCGTCGATAATAAAGAGCGATCGATAATTCCCCGTTATCGCAATCAAAACACCGCCAAAAATAATCCCAACTTGCAAACCCAAATTATCAGCAAGCCGCGTCAAAGCAAAAGCCTCCTGTCGCCGATCGCCCTCCGTTAAATCCGCCACCATTGTCTCCGTTGGAGGCCAATACAAACCCACGCCAAAACCCATCAGTACATTTCCTGCAACTAAGCCGGCGAAATTATTAGTTGCCGCCAGTACAAAAGAAGCGACAGCCGCAATCATTGTCGCCAGCAATAAAGTTCGCCGCCTTCCCCAAAATTTAGAATCGCAAAAAGAACCGCCCAAAACGCGGCCGAATATTCCCGCAATTGAACCGATACCCAAACCGATACCAACAGCAGTGGCAGATAAACCGACGCGATCGACAAAAAAGATCGGCGCGTAAAATAAAGTAAAACCGGTGCCGCTTTGCGAGAGGAATCTGCCTGCGGCGAGAATCCAGACTTGAGTGGGGAGACGGGGAAGCCAAGATGATAGTTGAAATTTCAATTTAGGCATATACAGCAGATTGTAGGTCGATGGAGTTAGCAATTAGTGGTAAATTAATAGGGTGTCTCAGCTTGTAGCGGTCAATATATCGATCGAACAATCCGCCGCTGACGCACCACCCTACAACCGACTAAATTAGTAGCGTGCGTCAGCTTTTAGCCGTTAATTATCTATAAAACAATCCGCTGCGGTTGCGCCTAAAATTACAAATGTTCGATCGCGCGATCGAACATTTTTACGCCAGCTTAACAATTCTTCTAAGTCAGTTAAAAAAGTTACCATTCATTTAAAAATACTTAACACAATTTTCTAGAAAAGTTAGTTAAACTCTAGAAAAGGCAGAAAAAAATTTTAGATGGTCAATTATATGACAGCTATTACAACATCAAGAGTGGAATCAATCAAACCGCGCTGGCAAGCAATTGTCATGGTAGCCCTAATTTTCTGGCTCAGCGCTAGCCTGATTATGGATTTAGTAATTATGCCCAGCCTGTTTGTATCGGGAATGATGACATCTCCTGAGTTTGCAACAGCCGGAAATATGATGTTCTGGGGATTCAACCGCGTTGAGTTGATCTGTTCGGGCTTGGTAGCAACGGGTTTGATGGTTTTGAGCAATTTATTCGGTGACTTCGGCAAGCGCAGTCGCACAGCAATCATATTATCATTGGTACTTCTGGCGATCGCCCTGATTGACACCTACAGCCTCACACCTCAAATGAGCGCCTTGGGAATGCAGCTAAATCTGTTCGATTCAGCAGCAGAAGTCCCCGCCGGGATGAATTTACTGCACCAAGGATATTTTGTCTTGGAAGCTGTAAAGTTGACCCTCGGCGCTACCTTGGTGGGCTGGTGCTACCAAAACCAAGTTTAACCGACACAATCATCTGAGGTTGAGTTGATAAAAAAACTCAAAAATTAGCGGCGGGCGTGAATTCACACCCGCCGTTAATTTTTGGAAATTTTAGCCATCTTTATATATTTCAGTCAATCCTACTCGGAAGCTTCCGCCTCATCAGATTTTGGCCACAGCAACCGCAAGCCCATCACCGCAAATCCGATCGCCGCGATCGTCTTTACCAATTGTTCCGGTAACACCTCCGCCGTACCTTGTCCAACCAAAACACCGATTAAACTAGCCAGCAACAGCGCCGACGCAGTGCCGAAAAATACAGCCCTGGGCGAGTTAGAACTGCTACCAAGGGCGATCGTAGCTAATTGACTTTTGTCACCCAATTCTGACAAAAACACCGTCATAAAAGTTATTCCTAAAAGTTGCCAATCCATGTTTATTTTTTAGTTATGAATTTGTAGGGCGCACAACGCGCACCGATTGAATTTGTAGACTTACCCACAGGCTCCCAGAAACCAGGTTTCTCTCCAAAATCTTCGGTTTCACCCAAAGATGCAGCCAGAAACCAGGTTTCTTGCAACTTATCCCCACCCAATCAGTAATATCAAATCCTCTCTTCATCCGAATAGTAAATTCACTGTTGACTGTTGACTGTTGACTGTTAACTGTTGACTGTTGACTGCTGACTGTTGACTGTTGACTGTTGACTGTTAACAGTTAACATCATGTATGAGTGCAACTGGACGTGATATAGTTACCAATTCTTCAATCTAAAATCTAAAATCTAAAATCATTTATCCCAGCACTTCCCACAGCAAAGCCGCCGCAATCACCAGCAAAATCACCCCAGCAGCTCTCTCCAAAGTTTTCGGAGCAATCCGACTAGCCATCCACCTTCCCAGCAAAACCCCCAGCAAACTGGTTGCTATCAAAGCTGAACCCGCACCCGCAAAAACAATCCAAGGATTCCGAGATTCAGCCGTCATCAGCAAAATCGCTAGCTGAGTTTTGTCTCCAATTTCAGCAAAAAAAATAGTTGCAAACGTCGAAGCAAAAATTGCCCAGTGGTTGGGCTTCAGTCCTTTTTCTTCATGACAAATATCGGCATTTGTACTCACTGAGAGTTCAACCTGCTCCGGGGTTAAAGCAGCACAACTCTTAGAAGCCTCTATTATTTGTGTTTGTAGGTGTTGCGGCAAGTCGGAATTGGGGGTGGGTGAGTCAGAACCAGACAAGCTTGGCGGTAAAGAATCAAGTTTCACGGGCAATGAGTGCTAAACGCTATTTATTTTTGACTTATAGTTTTAATCTTAACTTTCTCTGTGCCTGATTTTACTGGCGTCCGGGTAATCTTTTTTACCGGAGTTTCCAGAAACTGATTCCAGAAACCACTCACCGCGCCTAAATACGGAGAAATCGAACCAGACAATTTTAGATTTTAGATTTTAGATTTTAGATTGGGGATGATTCACTGGATATGGGTTTGATATCATGTCCGATGGATTGACCGCAATCAGTAAGGTTCGTAGTACGTCATGGTGTCCGCTCTTGCGGTGCGGACTCGCATTCGGCACGCGCGCTCCATTTTTGTTATGGTAATCGATCGCACATGATATGACACTTCCCTACAGTTGCACGATTGGGGAAAAATGATATAACCGCGAGATTTATCTGTGGAATCAATTTTTCAATCAAAAATCCACAATCCAAAATCCACAATCCAAAATCTAAAATTGTATTAGGTGCCGTAAGTTCGATCGCCCGCATCACCCAAACCAGGTACAATAAAACCCTGTTCGTTGACTGTTTCGTCGATCGTCGCCGTGTAAATAATCAAATTCGGGTACTCTGCACTCAGCATCTTCAAAGCTGGAGGAGCAACCACCACAGAAATAATCCGAATCAAGCTCGGATCAATTCCCCGCGAAGTCAACTCCCGCATAGTCGCTCCAATCGTCCCACCAGTTGCCAGCATCGGCTCGCTAATTATCACCCGCGTCTGGGGGTTAAACTGCGCCGGCAATTTATTCAAATAACAAATCGGTTGCAGCGTCTCCTCATTCCTTGCCATACCGAGGTGGTAAACCGAAGCCAGCGGCACCACCGTCTGAATTCCTTCCAGCAGCGACAAACCCGCCCGCAAAATCGGTACCACAACTAACGGAGCTTCCGGGTTGATAAACGTCGCCGGACATTGTGCCAAAGGTGTCTGCACCGTTGTCTCCACAGTCGGGAGCCACTCTCGAATTGCCTCGTAGGCCAGCCACCTTCCCAATTCTGTCATCGCAGAACGAAAAAGTACCGATGGGGTGGCCGCGTCGCGGGCGACAGCCAGCCAGTGTTTGATTAACGGATGTGGAGGAACGTAAACGCGCAGTTGCAGGGACATGAGGAAATTGCCGAGATTGCTAGGTTTCAGAGATTTTATGCACAGAGCGATCGTTTTCGTTGTAGCCCCCGTAGGGGCGGGCTTCGCTAACGATCGCTCTGTGCAACTTATCACAATCTGTGAACAAACCTGACGGTTAACGGAGTACCGTTAAACCGCAGGCTTCTTTTTCCTTTTTTGCAAAGGCTTTTTTGAGTGACGTAGAACCACCGCCACTTTCATAACTCAATCCAATCTTTTTTCTAAGCTTGGCTGAATTTTCGTCTCTATCCAAAGACTCTCCGCACTGACAAGAATGCCATCTGTCGGATAATTCCTTCGGCACTTTATTGAGGCAATTCCAACAGTGCCCAGAAGTCCCCTTGGGGTCAATAAATAAACCGTTTTTACCCAATTTCCCTGCAACATATTTGAGGACGGTAGCAAATTCACCATGAGCAGCATCAAGCATTGATTTGTTCAAACCACTTTTAACCGCTTGACCATTTGGTAAATAAACCAAGTTACCATTGTCAATATCTGTCTTGACTTTGGCACGTCTGGTCAAATTCCTGATACTCAAATCTTCAATTACTAAAACATCGCACTTGCTAAATAAGTAAGGCGCTGTTTTGAATTGAAAATCAAGTCTCGCTCTAGCGACAAATTGATGAAGCTTAGAAATCTTACTTTTGATAATCTGCCAAGCTTTAGAATCTTTAGCTTTGTTGGCGAGTTTCGCTTGAAGCCTTGCTAACTTCTCAGCAGACTTTCTCAAGAATTTAGGATTTTCAACCCTTTCGCCATTAGAAAGGTAAGCGTAATTATTGATTCCCAAATCAATACCGATACTATTTTCTACGGTCGGTTGAATTTCTGCAACCGTTACGGGAACCGTTTTGTCTTCTAGCGCTAGGGAAATATACCACCCATCGGTTTCTCTGATAACTGTTCCCGTCTTGACCTTGAATCCTGTCGGTATTGGTCTATGAAAAACTATTGGCACTTGACCTATCTTTGCAAGGTTGATGCAAATTCTGTTTGGTTCATCCTTGATAAGATTGAGATGATCTAATTGAGGATAAGTAAACGATTTGTAGTAGTGGAAACCTTTAAATTTGGGTTTGCCTCTACGGTTGCCGTTTTTATCGGGGGTCGTAAAGTTTGAAAAGGAAGTTTCCACTCTGTTAACCACATCCTGTAAAACTTGGGAATCCAAGCTTTTGTAATCAGGAAATAGCTTCTTGGTGTTTTTTAGATCAGCTAACTGAATATTCAACCATTGAATATAACCAGCTTCAATATTCGAGAAAATATCACCCTTTTTAGTGAGAGAGTTGCCTGAATCATCCTTTTTTCTACCATCCCTCGTTTGCGTTCTGGTTAAAGGAATATTTTGATAAATTTCCTCAAGTGGGACTATAGATGCTGTCAGAGGGCAGGCGTTGACAGGTGTTCTTGTTGCTTCCCACCATCTAAATCTTTAACTTAAGCGGTAGTTATACTGTCTGCGAGAGAGTTCTAGGTGGGCAGCAATTGTTGTCAGTTGGGCTTTTGTGGGCTTGAGGCGGTATTTGTACGTTAGCTGCATTGGAAACTTCCTTTTTTCGACCTACTTTAATTTACCATTTTCCTTGCTTCACTTTTTGGAAAATACATTGAAAATATAATTGTCGGGCTACGTCCGCGACGACCGACGCTTCTGGACATCCCTGCGGTAATTTATTCGGGGTACTCCGCGCAAGCGCTCCGAGATATCCCCTCTAAATATACCGAGGGACTTCCCGGCTGTTAGTTAATCGAAAATCTCAAATCGAAAATGGAACATCTCAAATCCTACAACTGGCTTGGTTTGCCGACCGCCGCCAACTTATTGAAATATTTTTCCAATAGTATTGACATTAATTAGCAACAAGGCTATAGTAATTTTTAGTGTTCTCCTCTCAAAGGATCGGCAGACGGGGGCAGTCGGCAATGGTAGACTGTCCCCGCATTTTTTTTTGGAAGGAAGAAGCCTTGCGAAGGAAGAGGGAAGAAGGAAGAGGGAAGTTCGGCAACGAGCAATGTACGGGATGTAACGGATGTAACGGATGTAAGTCGGTCGGAAGAAGGAAGAGGGAAGAAGGCATCCGAAGGAAGAGGGAAGAAGGAAGAGGGAAGAAGGAAGAGGGAAGAAGGAAGAGGGAAGACACAAGAAGGCATCCGAAGCTAGAAGCTAGAAGCTAGAAGCTAGAAGCTATAGGTTAGAACAGGCTTACACACCAGAGGTAGAGGGAAAATCGTAGAGGCAAGAGTTCAGGAAGGGCGATCGACTGTAAAATTATCTCAATATTAAGATTTTTAACCCAATGTCAGCTCCTACTCAATCCCAGTTATTCTCTCCCAACTCCGGCCCTACAGAGCAAGAGTTTGATGTGATAGTCATCGGTTCCGGCATTGGCGGACTCGTGACAGCCACCCAGCTAGCAGCCAAGAAAGCCAAAGTTTTGGTGCTCGAAAGCTACACAATTCCCGGCGGTAGTGCTGGATATTTCGATCGAGAAGGCTACAGATTTGATGTCGGAGCCTCCATGATATTTGGATTCGGACAGCGCGGCACCACCAACCTCCTCACCCGCGCCCTCAAAGCAGTCAACGTCACCCTAGAAACAATTCCCGACCCCGTACAGCTTCACTATCACCTACCCGACGGCTTGGATTTGGAAGTTCCCCAGCCTTATGAGAAATACTTGCAAGAATTAATCGACAGATTCCCCCACGAACGCCAAGGAATCCAGAAATTTTATGGCGAATGCTGGAACGTCTTCAACTGCCTCAACGGCATGGAATTGCTATCCCTAGAAGAACCCGGATATCTGGTGCGAGTCTTCTTTCAAAATCCTTTAGCCTGTTTGGGATTAGTAAAATATTTGCCTCAAAATACTGGCGACATTGCGCGGCGCTACATAAAAGACCCGACTTTACTGAAATTTATCGACATGGAATGCTACTACTGGTCTGTAGTACCCGCAGACTTAACACCGATGATTAACGCCGGAATGGTATTTTCCGACAGACATTACGGCGGCATAAATTATCCCAAAGGCGGAGTCGGTCAAATTGCCCAAAAATTAGTCGAAGGATTAGAAAAATGCGGCGGAAAAATTCAATACAAAGCTAAAGCAAAAAAAATTATCACAGAAAACGGCCGCGCTGTCGGAGTCGAACTCGCAACGGGCGAAGTTTACCGCGCCAAGCGAATAGTTTCTAACGCCACGCGCTGGGATACTTTTGAAAAATTGCTGCCGGCAGAAGAGATGCCAGCTAGCGAGAAGAAATGGCAGCAGCGCTATCAAAAAGCACCCAGTTTCCTGAGTTTACATTTGGGAGTGGAAGCAAGCGCCATCCCTGCCGGTACTGCCTGCCACCACATTTTGTTAGAAGCTTGGGACAAAATGGAAGCGCCGGAGGGAACTATTTTAGTCTCAATTCCGACCGTGCTAGACCCGGATTTAGCTCCGGCAGGATATCACATCGTTCACGCTTTTACTTCGAGTTGGATGGAAGAGTGGGAAGGACTGGCGGCGCAGGAATACGAGGAGAAAAAAGAAGAGGCTGCGGGGAGAATTATTGACCGATTAGAAACAATTTTCCCCGGTTTAGATGCTGGTTTGGATTATATGGAAGTGGGGACTGCGCGTTCTCACCGCCGCTTTTTGGGCCGCGAAGACGGAACTTACGGGCCGATTCCGCGACAAAAGTTAATGGGTTTGTTGGGAATGCCGTTTAATCGAACTTCTATGCCTGGTTTGTATTGTGTGGGCGACAGTACGTTTCCGGGACAGGGTTTAAATGCAGTGGCGTTTTCTGGATTTGCTTGCGCGCACCGAATTGCTGTGGATTTGGGTTTTTAGATTTTTTTCAGGACATACCGAGAAAATCTGATTTGCTATCGGCTAAAATAACCCCAATCAGGTTCGATCGTTCGGAATTCAGTCCGCAAACAAAGAAAGAAAGAAAGAAAGAAAGAAAGAAAGAAAGAAAGAAACAAATAAAGGACTAAAATCCTCGCTAAAAACTAAAAACCCGGTTTCTGGGGAGAAACCGGGTTTTTTAACTGAAAAAGGGTGCTTTGCATTCTTTCTTTAAAAAGAGTTTACTGGTCGTAGCTGCCGCCGACACCGATTTTGGTATTGTAGATTTTGGCATCGGTAATGGTCATATCTTCCATTGATGCACCAGATACGTCGGCGGTGTTGATGATGGCTGCGGTCAGATTTGCCCGATCGAGGTCTGCATCATTTAAACTGGCGTTAGTCAAGAAAACTGCGGTTAAGTTAGCACCAGTCAAGTTAGCAGCCGTCAAGTCAGCACCTTCGAGGTTAGCGCGATAGAGGTTAGCACCTTGCAAATTTGCTTCTCTCAAATCTGCACCAATTAAATGAGCACCGGTCAAATCTGCTCCAGACAAGTCGCACTGAAAACATTGGCCGGTTGACAGTAACTGTTTTACTTGAGCCGGATTTTCGGCACGGGTTTGGCCGGCGAACAGTAAGGGAGCAATTAAAAGAGTTGCGGTTAATAGATAACGTTTCATATTTTTTGCCTCTGCCTATTATGTGTTTAAGTTCTACTGTTTATATCTACAATTTTACCACGGTTGTTTTCGCAACTTGCAATCTATATCACATATCTACTGTGATATCGATTGCCTCTGACAGCGCACAGATGGTTTTCTAAAGCTCGCAAAATGTAATGTCGCAAAACTTAACAATGCCCAACTTTAAGACAGTGCTTTTTTGTAGTAACATCTTCTATATTAGCCAAAATCGTCCGTAAATGTGTCTTTCTAAAGAAGGATATGATTGATAACGCGATCGATCGTTGTAGCAGGTAACTCGATCGCCAAAAAAATCAAAACCAACACACTATTTTTAATAAAAGTGTCACGAGACTCAAAATTTAACTTAAAATAAAGATCGGCTTATAACTTTGTAGGTAGAGCTAGAGCCGTCACCGGCCTGCTACCGGGCCAAACAACAGGTGCATTTTTTACAAGAAATTTTTATGCTGTCTCAGCAGCGCTGTAAAACTCCAGCTAGTGCTTGGAAAGCAGGGCTTTTTTGGAATGTCGCAGAGCCAGCGCGATCGCAAAAATCTATTAAATTATGTTCAAAAACGATTCCTCCAAGTATCTGCCAACTTTAGATCGAGTAATTGACCGCTCCCCCTTGACAGTTGCGCCAGATACCCCATTAGCAGAAGTAATTACGCTCATGGGCCAACAGCGCCCGACTTGTCCTCTAAACGCAGATATTCCAACAACCAATCTCTACCAGCAGCTAACAGAAATTGCCGATCCGCACACCTCAAACATCCTCAGAGATGCCAGAGGGATCTGCGTCTTTGTGGTGGAAACATCTCTAGAAAAATCAAACTGGCAATCTGCTCAAAATTGTCAATTACAAGGAATTTTTACCGAGAGAGATCTCGTCGATTTGATTGCTTCCGGCAAAAATTTAAAACATATTACGATCGCAGAAGTGATGCGACAGCCGACGGCAACGCTGACAAATGATGAAGATCGAGACATTTTTAGCGCCCTAATTCTGCTTAGCCAACATAAAATTCACCACCTGCCAGTATTAGATCGCAGCGGTCAACTCCTAGGAGTAATTACCCCAGAAAGTATTCGCCAAGCAATGGTGCAACCGGCAAATATCTTAAAAATGCACAGCGTCAAAGAAGTAATGACCGCAGAAGTCATTCAAGCGCCTCGCTCAGCGTCTGTTCTGAGTTTAGCTGAGTTGATGGCGCAGCACCGCGTTAGCTGCGTGGTAATTACAGAACCCAGAGAGTTATCGATGAATTTGCCGTTCCCAATTCCCGTAGGTATCGTCACAGAACGGGATATTGTGGAATTTCAAGCTTTAGATATAGATTTGTCGCAAACGATCGCCCTCACAGTGATGAGTAGCCCCTTATTTAGTCTCAAGCCAGAAGACTCGCTGTGGGTAGCTCATCAGGAAATGCAGCAGCGTTTAGTCCGCAGGTTGCTAGTAAGGGGCGAACGCGGAGAACTGTTGGGAATAGTTACTCAAAGTAGCTTGCTGCGCGTGCTCGATCCGATGGAAATGTCCGGGGCGATCGATCTGCTGCACGATTTAGTCGCACAACAAACTAGCGAATTGCAAAAAGCGATTGTCTCCCTCAGCTTGACTAACAGCCGGCTGGAAACGGAAATCGCTACCCGCCAGCAGGCCGAGGTGCGACTGCAACTCCTAGAATCGGCCGTAGTTAACGCTAACGATGCGATCGTGATTATGGATGCGGGAAACAGCGATATCTCCGATCCCGCCATCATATACGTCAACGAAGCTTTTACCCAAATGACCGGTTATCGGCCCGAAGAAATTATCGGCCAAACACCCAGTTGTCTGCGCGGCCCCGACAGCGACGGCGCTCAAGTTGCCAAAATTCGCCGCGCTTTCTCTCGCCTTGAACCGCTGCGCTTGGAATTGATCAACTACCGCAAAGACGGTTCTACTTATTGGGTGGAACTCAACAGCGTACCCGTTGCTGACGAGTTGGGGAAAGTCACTCACTGGATATCCGTGCAGCGGGATATTAGCGATCGCAAGCGCATGGAACAAGCATTTTTTGAGGAAAAAGAACTCGCTCAAGTTACTCTACAATCGATCGGCGATGCCGTAATCGCTACTGACAGCAACGGCTTCATTTCTACCCTCAATCCAGTTGCTGAACAACTCACCGGTTGGTCAACCTCGGAAGCAAAAGGTTTGCCCCTCGCCAGCGTGCTGAGAATAGTTGACGAAACTACCCGGATGCCGATCAAAAATATCGCCGAAATCGCTTTGTACGAAGGTCGAATAGTTGACCAAGGAAACAACAGCTTGCTGATTGCTCGCCACAACCGCGAATTTGCGATCGACCACTGCGTCGCCCCCATCCACGCCAGCAACGGCCAAATTATCGGGGCCGTCGTTGTGTTCCGAGATGTCACCCAAGTGCGAACTCAAGCGCGGCAGCTAACCTGGCAGGCAACTCACGACCCCTTGACGCAATTGGTCAACCGCCGCGAATTTGAATATCAGCTAGAACACGCCCTGCACAGCGCTCAAGGTTACGGCGAAGAACACGTAATGCTTTACCTCGATCTCGATCGCTTCAAAATAGTTAACGACACAGCAGGTCACGTTGCAGGCGACGAACTGCTCCGCCAAGTCAGCCAGCTATTTAAAAGCAATATCCGCAAAACCGATATTTTGGCGCGTATCGGCGGCGATGAGTTTGCTGTACTCCTGTACAATTTCCCCCCAGAACAGGGCTTAGATGTTGCAAAATTGCTGCTGCAAAGCATTCAAAAATTCCGGTTTGGGTGGCAGGACAAAACTTTTTCGATCGGCGTTAGTATCGGTTTGGTGGCAATTAATCGCAAAACAACATCGACATCTGCGGTGTTGAGCGCGGTCGATCTAGCCTGCTATGCTGCTAAAAATAAAGGCCGCAACCGGGTGCAGATTTATCGATCGGGCGATCGGGAATTAATCAAACAGCACGGCGAAACCCAGTGGGTAGTGCAAATTAATCAAGCTTTAGAAGAGAATCGCTTGCGCTTGTACTCTCAGCCGATCGTACATTTGCTCAACCCGTCAGCCACCGGCATCCACTGCGAAATCTTGCTGCGCCTCCAGCTTGCAAACGGTCAGTTAGTGTCGCCGATGGCGTTTATTCCCGCCGCCGAACGCTACAACTTGATGCAGACGATCGATCGCTGGGTAATTCGCACTTTATTTAGCAACTTATCTCAATTATTTACAGCCAATTTATTAGTCCAAAACCCAGAAGCAGAAAGCGCTCGAATTGTTACCTTGCCTGCTGGATATCCCCAATCTAATTTACAATCCTCCTTTGGCAAATATCCCAGCCTTTATGCAATCAACCTTTCTGGCGACAGCATCAACCAAGAAAAGTTGATCGAGTTTATTCAGGAGCAGTTTTCTATCCATCAAATACCGCCACAAATAATTTGCTTTGAGATTACCGAAACCGTGGCGATCGCCAATCTCAGCAAAGCAGCAAGCTTAATTTGGAAACTCAAAGAACTCGGCTGCAAGTTTGCCTTAGACGACTTCGGCAGCGGGATGTCTTCCTTTGCTTACCTGAAAAGCTTGCCCGTTGATTATATCAAAATTGATGGTAATTTTATTAAAAATATTACAGATAATCCTATTGATATCGCAATGGTGGAAGCTATCACCAAGATTGCTCACGTCATGGGAATTAAAACTATTGCCGAATATGTCGAAAATCAAGCGATTATGGATAAGATCAAGGAACTTGGGGTAGATTACGCTCAAGGTTATTTTTTAGGAAAACCCCAACCCTGTAACTTTACATCTCCCCATATAGAGGAAGTATTGGAAGATTTTCCGGTTAATCCTCTAACTTTGGAAGCAAAGTTAGCTTCTTAAAAATGGAAGTTTGGCAACGAATATTTTAGCAAATTTAACGGATGTAATGAACACCTATTATAGCCTTTCAAGCGAAAGATGAGGTAGTGTCGGGAATAGGGAATAGGGCATAGGGCATAGGGCATAGGGCATAGGGCATAGGGCATATCTCACTTTTTTGAGAAAGGCTATACATTAATTCGAGATCATTTTTTTAAATTATCTGCGTCTATCAGTCTTAATCGGCCTTGCATCTGCTGTTGACATATCAATTAAATAAAGATTTATGCAATAAGTCTAGATAAGAAGCAAAAGGCAAAAAGGAAAAGGCAGATTTTAATTGTGATATCAATTCCCAATTCCCAATTCCCAATTCCCAATGACAACTACCAACTGCCAACTGCCAACTGCCAACTGCCAACTGCCAACTGTCAACTGTCAACTGTCAACTGCTTCTATGTACTGACTGTCTAACAGAAAAGCACCTTTTTCAAAGCGAATGCCCCAATAATTGCCGGGACGCCGATCGAGTACAACACCCTCAGCGCCGATCGCAATTAAATTTGCAGGCCGCAGCATCGGCATAGGTTCGGCAGTTTTCACGTAGGGCGGCATCGCCACAACTCGCACTTTTTGACCGATAGCAAATTCTTTTTCCATGAGTTTTGCGCCCTAAAAAAAACACGGCGATAAAGGAATTTTAACACGGATACGCGGATGGATTTAATAATCTTACTATCTCTCCAATGTTATGGAGTTTTACAAAGTTGGGTTTATTCTATAAAATTGAAAAAAAATTAGTCCCCAAGCGGCGGATGGGAAAGGAATGTTTGTGTTTGATTGATTAATTAGTAATGGACAATAAAATGGGAATTATGAAGCACAATCAAGGAAAGTACGGCAAAATCATTGATATTTTAGGCTGCCATCTTTGTTATATTCAAGTTCATGATATTTTCCCCCTAATCCTAAGTCATAAACACATCGTTGGTAGTTTTTGGCTCCCATGTCGAAAGGGTTAGTCCTGTTCAATCTTGCCCATTCAGCTATCTTTAGCTGGTTAGTTACCCCTGAAGCATCGGCTACGGTTTTGACAATCCAATCAAACATTTTTTCCCTCTAAGCTGTATCTCAATCTAGGTCTCTATATTAGCTATATATTCACCACAGCGGTTATCAAACATTTTTTTCCTAGCTGTGTCTCACCCCTAACTCGGACGATCGCCCGTAACACCCCTGACCGATCGCGCTACAATTGTCTATTGGGATGAAAACGGCCGATCTAAAAGTAGGGGATAGTTGGTATGGCTACAAGTCGTCGCATTGAGCGCGTAGCTTCAATGATTAAGCGGGAAGTTAGCCTGATGCTGCTGAACGGCATTAAGGACGATCGGGTAGGTGCAGGTATGGTTAGCGTTACCGATGTAATTGTTTCGGGAGACCTTCAGCATACCAAAATCTTTGTCAGCATTTACGGTACTGATGAGGCAAAGGCCGAGACTATGGAAGGTTTGAAATCGGCAACTAGCTATGTCCGCAACCAGTTAGGCCAACGGGTGCAACTGCGCCGGACGCCGGAAGTGATATTTCTCGAAGACCGTTCCCTAGAACGCGGGGATAAAATGCTGATACTGCTAAATCAGCTTTCTGCCGATCGCAAACCCGGTATGTTTGATGACGAAGAATTGGCGGATGGCAATGAAAATGATGATGATGATGATGATGAAGATGTGAAAACAGACGAGGATTAGTATCTGAAGCTAGTCAACCGCCAACTGACAACCGCCAACTGACAACTAAGAGGGCCCGCACGCACCATCCACCGCTCTTATCAACTGACAACTGACAACTGACAACTGACAACTGACAACTGACAAATTCATGATTATTGACAATCTTTCCTTGCCCGAATTGGTAGCCCAGATGTTCGTAGTGCGGGCTTCCGGCTGCTTGTTCGACCACCAAATTCGCTATCCCGAATGGGAACCAACGGCTAGCAAACTCCGCTATTATCTGGAAAAATTGGGCGTGGGCGGGGTGATTTTGGTGGGGGGAAGTGCTGCTGAGTTGGCGGTTCGATCGCACCAATTGCAGTCTTGGGCAAAATTTCCGCTGCTGCTGGCGGCTGATATTGAGGAAGGTGTCGGCCAGCGCTTCGCCGGGGCGACTTGGTTCGGGCCACCGATGGCTATTGCCGAAATTGCGCGGCACGATGCAGCAGCGGCCGATCGCTATGCTGAACAAATGGGCGCTGTGACTGCGATCGAAGCTAGGGCGATCGGTCTTAATTGGATTCTCGCGCCAGTCGTTGATGTGAACAACAATCCCGACAATCCCGTGATTAACGTCCGCGCTTTTGGCGAAACGCCGGAAATTGTTGGCAAATTAGCCAGTGCTTTTATTCGCGGCGCAGGCGAACACCCGGTTTTGACAACAGCTAAGCATTTTCCCGGCCACGGAGATACTGCGGTTGATTCTCACTTGGAATTGCCGGTTTTGCCGCATTCGCCAGCGAGATTGACCGAGGTTGAGTTGCCTCCTTTTGTCCGGGCGATCGCCAGCGGAGTCGATGCTGTGATGAGCGCTCATTTGCTGATTCCGGCTTGGGATTCCGAGTTTCCTGCTACTCTTTCTCGCAAAATTTTGATCGGGAAGCTGCGAGAAGAGTTGGGATTTGAAGGTTTGATCGTGACTGATGCTTTGGTGATGGGCGCGATCGCCAATAAGTACGGCCATAACGAGGCTGCTGTTTTGGCGGCTGAGGCTGGTGCTGATATTTTGCTGATGCCGCTTGACCCGGAAGGGGCGATTTTGGCTGTCTGTGAAGCTGTCACTCAAGGACGGATTTCAATAGCACAAATCAAGGAATCTGTCAAGCGAATTTGGCAGGCGAAAATTAAGGTAGGTTTGTCGATTTTTGACCCCCCCCAACCCCCCCTTGCTAAGGGGGGGAGTAAGAATCAAACTGCTGTTGTTGATATAGAAAGCAAGAATTCAAAGTCGATCGACTCGATCGACTTAGGTTTGCTGGCCAATCCCGAAGCAAGGGCAACGGCAGCCGATATTTTGCGAGATTCTTTAAAGTTTGGGGGAAATCTACCTTTAATAGCGAAAAAACCCTCAGAAAACCAGTTTTTGCGGAATTTGATTATTGTAGATGATGTTTTGGGTTGCGAGTTTTTGGGAAAACACACTCCGGCGATCGCCCGGCCCGAAGAGTTGGGTTACGAATTGCAACTAATTGACGATCGCACAGGTGCGATCGCCCATAATGCAAGTGCAGAGTATTTCTCTCCGACACTGCTACAAATTTTTATTCGCGGTAATTGTTTCCGAGGCAGTGCCGATTTAACCCAAGCAGCGAGAGATTGGTTTAAGAAATTATTAAGCACCGGAGAACTGCAAGCTGTGCTAATTTACGGCAGTCCCTACGTTTTAGAGCAATTTTTACCACATTTGCCTCCCAGTATTCCTTATGTATTTTGTTTCGGGCAAATGCCGGCCGCGCAATCCCTCGCTTTAGAATTGCTGTTCGGTACTGACAAAACGGGCAATAGTTGAACAGTCGGACTCCTGAATATTTCCTTTGCAGGCTAAGCAATTGAATCGATATACCCGGTTTGTCCCCAGAAATTTTGCTGCTGGCGGCAAAGCATTCAGCAACCGGGAATCGGACACTGATGTCTGAGTTGTAATGCAGCTTTGTAGCACATCCGCCGCCTGCTAGCCTGGAACATCTGCTGCGTTTCAAAATCCGAAAACAGATCCGATCGCTTGCTCATCATTCCTATAACTTTTTTAAATCGATCGGTGAAGAGTATATGTGTATACAGAAAAAAAATAACTTACATATTCGGAAGTTTGGATTATATTATTACCAGGGACATAATTTTTTTAGTAAAACCTTGAGGGCGCATCATGATTAACTCAACTATTAACCAACTTCACTACTCTTTAGATGTTATCCAAGATGAAGCGCGCCATCTCGTGCGTGAGGGCGTACTTAGCCGACAACAACCAATCTACACGCTTTGTCAGTTCATCCCGCCCAGAGAGTGGTCTTGCGTCGAGGGAGAACTAGAAAAATGGGACTTCTTGCTGCGCGATCGCATCGGCGACCTGATCGGTTCTGAAAAATGGGACAATGACTAAAGTTTAGTTCCGTTAAATAAATTTGCAAGTAAGTTTGCAACTAAACTCCGGCGGTGTTAAAGAATTTTGAATTCTTTAATCCTGGGAATTTTCGGCGCGCAACTTTTCCAATTCAACCCTCAGCGCTGCCATCTGTGCAGTTAATTCTTGAATCTGTTTTACATCAGCCTGTCCAACCGACTCCGAAAAAGTGTCAGTTGGTGTATCGGATTGCTGGTGGGAGACGGATTCGTCGCTGCTTGCATTATCCTTCTCGCCCGGTGGGGAGAAAATTGTATCGACAAAATTCCGCGCTTCTTTCTCGGTCATTTCCCCTTTTTCCAGCAACTCATCCGCGAGAAGGCTCAAATCTGACTGGAGTTTGTCCAGATTTTCTTCTCGCTTTAAGGGATCTTGCAAGGTCTCAATGAAAAAAGAAGTTGCACCTAAAGTCAGGTGAAATCCTGTTTGCAGGATTTGAGGCAGGTTGTCGGGATTCATCTACAAATGCCGCTAGAAGGCGGTTGGGAGTTTTTGGTTCGCGAGTTACTCCCCATGGGGCGGGGTTGCCGCTTTTTGGGGGAATATCCGAAGTTATCGATCGCGATCGCCCGGAATCAGGAAATATCAGTTTCTCGGGGACGGTTTTTCCTTGCGAACATACTAACTTTACCATTACTCTGTAACTTGAGAAACGTCAAGTGTAAAGTTTTGTAATGAGCGATCGAGACTTCGGCTGTGGATGGATCGGTGGATTTTCCATTGTCGATTTGAGAAAAATTACGCACTGCGACGGCGAGAAACCCGGTTTCTGAGCAAAATTTGCGTCGGGAACGAGAAATCTAGGAAGAAACCGGGTTTCTGAACTCAGGGTGATTCCGAGACAATCTATGGAAGATTTGAGATAGTGAGATTTGAGAACGAGAAATCTAGGAAGAAACCGGGTTTCTGAACTCAGGGTGATTCCGAGACAATCTATGGAAGATTTGAGATTGTGAGATTTGATGTTGAATCCAGTTAAGGATACAGCGCCTCGCCCGTGGAGGGGTCAAAGATAAATAGTCGATCGAAGTCAAGCTGTACCTTCAGCCGATCGCCCGGACGCAAGCGAACACTCGCGGGTACTTGCACCTGTATAGTAGTTTCAGCGTTCAACAAAGGTAAACTCGCCCGGACTAAAGTTTCTCGCCCCAGAGGTTCCACTACTTTTACCTCTACCTCCAGAGGGACTTTTTCTAAAGCCCAAAGATCGATTTTCAAATCATCTTTTTCTGTTGTTTGCGGCTTAAAAATTTCTATATTTTCAGGACGGATGCCTAAATCAAATCCTTGTCCTTCTCTAGGGTGCAATCTTTGTTGCAGTGAGGGCGGACAGGCTAAAGATTGATCTCCCAAAATAAAGGATTCGTTAGCATAAATTGCCGGCAAAATGTTCATGGCTGGATTGCCTAAAAATGTTGCAACCATGCGGTTAGCTGGTTTGGCATAAATGCTTTGCGGAGATCCGATTTGTTGAATTTTCCCCGCATTTAAAACTACAATTTTATCCGCTAAAGTCATCGCTTCTACTTGGTCGTGGGTGACGTAAACCGTGGTAATTCCCAGCCGTTGATGCAGTTGTTTGAGTTCGGCCCTAGTATCATCTCGCAGTTGCGCGTCGAGGTTAGAAAGCGGTTCGTCTAAGAGAAATACTTGCGGTTCGCGGGCGATCGCCCTTCCGAGTGCTACCCGCTGTTGCTGTCCGCCCGATAGCTGTTTCGGCTTGCGGTTGAGGAGATGGTCGATCGAGAGCGATCGGGCTACAGTTTCGACACGTTCTTGAATTTTAGTCGAGTCAACATTCCGCATCCGCAATCCAAAAGCCAAATTTTCGGCCACAGTCATGTGCGGATAAAGCGCGTAGTTTTGAAACACCATTGCGACATCCCGCTGTCTAGCCGGAATGTTGTTAACTAAAGTATCTCCAATATAAAGATTACCAGAAGTGGCAGTTTCTAAACCTGCAATCGTCCGCATAATTGTCGATTTCCCGCAGCCGGAGGGCCCGACTAATACCCAAAATTCCCCATCCGGGATTTTGAAGCTGATGTTTTCGATTGCGGTGACGTTTTGGTAGCGTCTGGTAATATTTTCTAAGCGAACGTTGGCCATTTGTTAGTAGTTATTGGTTATTAGTTATTGGTTGTTGATTTTTACTTTTTGTCTTCAGAAAGCTTGGTTAATTATAAAACTGTGCGGTCTAATTCTTCAACGATCGGCGTTAACTCAGCTTGGCGGAATGCTTCTACTAACGAACGATAATACCAGAGAGAACCTTCTTTTTTGCCTTGGAAGCGTTCCCAAACAGTATCGCCTCATTGACGGTAATCTTTCAGGATCGATCGCGCATTATAAAGTTTATCAGCCGCCGAGACCAATCTGACTGAGCCAGAAGCTGTGAGAATGTGGGCGATGTAGGCTTCTTTTCGCTGCCGCCAAGGGGGTTTCGGCGTTGCGTCGCTGTCGGTACAGCCGTCTACAATCGCTGTGACGGTATCGCCAAACCGACGGCGGATAGCTTCGCGGGTGGGCGGGCCGCCTCGATCTTCGATCGCATCGTGAAGCAAAGCTGCGATCGCCTCATCTTCCGAAGCCCCATACTCTAAAGCTATACTAGCAGTACCCAACAAATGAGCAATATACGGAACGCCCGAACCTTTGCGGATTTGAGTTGCGTGCAATTCGGCGGCATAGATGAGGGCTTCAGAAAAACGGCTTGAGAGTATCATTGCAATAGAGTATTTGTTGAGTAAAAGTATTGATTTGAATGTTTGAGTAAAGCGAGGTAATCACGATGACAGCTACTTTAATCTTACCAGAAACACCTCCTAAAAATTCCGAACAATCTGCCGAAACACAACCCAAAAATGTTATATCTTTGGAAGAATTTCTCGTCAAACCGCCGGAGAGAATGGAGTGGGTTGACGGTAACTTAGTGGAAAAAACAGGCATGACATTTAAACACGGTGTGGCTCAATCTAAATTAGCCCGTTACTGGGGAATTCACAAAGACTCCAGCGGACAGGGAGGAGAAGTTCTTACCGAAACACTTTGCCGAACTGCCAAACAGGGCCGCCGTCCCGATGTCGCTTACATCACTCCCGAATTGCTGCCGCCATCAGGCAATTTTACAGCATTTTCCCAAAGTTTTCCCCTGATAGCAGAAGTTGCTTCGCCGGAAGACAGCGGCGAAGACTTATTTGCGAAAGCTCAGGAATATTTGGAATCTGGCTGTCAGGAAGTCTGGCTGCTATTTCCTGAAGCGAGATTAGTATTTGTGAATGCAGGCCAAGGCTGGCGTTTGTTTAATGCGAATGAAGTTGTTAACACCCAAACTATACTTGCAGGTTTTAGCATCGCAGTCAGTGAATTGTTAACTTGAGGAATTGATTAGAATAAATTATTATCATTCAACAAAATAGAAACTTTCTGCTAACTTATCGGAGCAGACCGCCGTCTCTGGGCTACTCTATATTTACTATTTTAAAAATTATGCTCTCTAAATCCCCAATTACTACTCCAGCCTTTAGAAAGGTTTCCCTGCGAACCTGTCTGGTTGTTCCCTTCGTCCTGCAAATCTTCGCGGTAGTAGGATTGACAGGGTATCTGTCGCTGCGAAACGGACAAACAGCAGTGAATGAACTAGCGACTAAGTTGCAAAGGGAGGTGAGTAACCGTGTGGATCAGCACCTCGACAGCTATGCCGCTGCAACCCGCTATTTGACCCAAATTAACGGCGAGCAAATTGACCTGGGATTGTTGAACTTACAGGATGCCGATCGCCTCGCTCAATTCTTTGCAAAGCAGGTAAAAACCTACAACGTTGGCTATATCCTCTACGGCTCTAAAACGGGCGACTTTATCGCATCGGGATATTACCGCGAATCAACCATTCTCAACCACGGCAATCCTGACATTAGCCTGGTGCTACCTAAGCGGTACGGCAATCCTGATTTGTACAACTACATGACGAATGACCGAAGCCAGCCAACTAAAATGTTTGAAACCACCAAAGCGTATCAGTTCCAGAAGGAAGGCTGGTACGCTAAAGGTGCCGAGACAGGCAAGCCTGGGTGGAGCGAAATCTATCAATGGGAGACCAATAACTACCCGCTGTCGATCGCCACGAGTCGCCCCATTTATGACAAGAATAATCAGTTGATCGGCAGTGTGGGAGTGGAGCAGCGCCTTTCACAAATTAGTGACTTTTTACGTGAAATTAAGGTTAGTAAATCCAGCAAAGTGTTCATTCTCGAACGCAACGGATTTCTCGTTGGCAGCTCTAGCGATGCGCCCGTATTTTCGGTGACAAACGGCAAACCTCACCGACTGCGCGGCTTTGAGAGTCAGGACGCTTTAATTCAAGCCACGTCAAAGCATCTGGGCGATCGCTTCGGCGATCTCAAAAGAATTCAAACTGTTCAGCAGCTAGACTTTCAGCTCCAGAGTCAGCGGGAGTTTGTTCAAGTAACTCCCTGGCAGGATGAATGGGGATTGGACTGGCTGGTAGTCGTCGCCATGCCCGAATCAGATTTTATGGGACGAATTAATGCCAACACAGTCAACACGATTTGGCTGTGCTTGGGCGCATTAGGATTAGCAACGGTTTTGGGTATCTACACCTCGCGCTGGATTGCTAGACCAATTTTGCAGATTGGTAAGGCATCGTCGGCGATCGCCGAAGGAAAACTCGACCAAAACGTCGCCGCCTCTGGTGTTAAAGAACTGGATGTGCTTGCTCAATCCTTTAACCGCATGGCGCAGCAATTGCGCGATTCCTTCACCGCCCTAGAGCAAACTAACCAACAGCTAGAACAGCGAGTTGAACAACGCACCGCCGAACTCCAGTGTGCAAAACAAGTAGCAGATAATGCCAACAAAGCAAAGAGTGAATTTCTTGCCAACATGAGCCACGAACTCCGCACTCCCCTCAACGGTATTTTGGGCTACGCTCAAATCCTCCAACGCAGTACCGCGTTGCCAGCGAAAGAACGTCATGGGGTAGAAATCATGCACCAGTGCGGAAATCATTTGCTGGGGCTGATCGAAGATGTGTTGGACTTGTCCAAAATTGAAGCGGGCAAACTAGAACTTACACCTAAAGCGATTCACTTTCCCTCATTCATTCAAGGTGTCGCTGAAATCTGTCGCATTCGTGCTGACCAAAAAAGCATTAATTTCGTTTACGATCCCGATCCCCAGTTGCCTGAAGGGATGTTTGTTGATGCAAAACGGCTGCGCCAAGTATTGCTCAATCTGCTAGGAAATGCGATTAAATTCACCGACCAAGGTTATGTTAAGCTTAAGGTTAACGTCATTGAGAATCATGCCAATCCGTCCACTCGCAGAATCGGATTTCAAGTCGAAGATACCGGTTTTGGAATTGCACCTGACCAATTGGATAAAATTTTTCAGGCTTTTGAACAAGTGGGCGATCGCCAGCGCCAATCCGAGGGTACCGGTTTAGGACTGGCGATCGCTCAAAGAATTGTCCAACTCATGAACGGACAAATCCAAGTTAAAAGCCAACCCGGAGTTGGTAGTAATTTCTTTTTTGAGGTGGAACTGGCGATCGCTACCGATTGGGCACAGCAAAACTCGATCGCAACTGGAAAACAAATTATTGGTTACGAAGGAGAACGACGCAGTATTCTGGTAGTAGATGATCGTTGGGAAAACCGAGCCGTTCTCGTCAACTTGCTAGAGCCACTCGGATTCCTGCTGACTGAGGCCGAAAATGGACTTGAAGCATTGAAAAAAATCCGACATTCTCCACCAGATTTAGCGATTACAGACTTGATGATGCCAGTCATGAACGGCTTTGAACTGCTCGAACAAATTCGCAGCGAACATAATTTGCGAAACCAGAAGATTATTGTCTCTTCTGCATCGGTGGCACAAGCCGACCGACAGATGAGTTTAGATGCAGGGGGAAATGATTTCCTAGACAAACCAGTGAATGTCAGTGAATTATTTAACCTTTTAGCCACTCATTTAGAATTAAAGTGGAAATATGAAATTCAAGTATCCAACGAGTCTAAAGCATCCACTTTGACGACTACTTTAGAAAAGCCAGAAATAATAATTCCTGACATTTTAGAGATAAATGAATTACTAGATCTGGCAAACAAAGGCAACTTAAAACGGCTGCGAGAATACACAGAGCATCTTGCTCAATCCAACCCTCGTTACGCTGGTTTTGCCTCAAAAATCATTAACCTGGCCAAGCAATTTAAAGCCGAAGAAATTGAAGAATTGCTGAAACAATACCTGACAGAGGAGAAAACAGATGTCTAGTCCAGAATTAATTCTGGTGGTGGATGATACCCCTGCGAACTTAGAAGTGGTTTGTGAAACCTTAAGTGATGCGGGGTACGAAGTAGCAACCGCGATCGACGGCGATCGCGCTCTGAAGCGAGTCCGAGCTTATCCTCCCGATTTGATCTTGCTTGATGTTCAAATGCCAGGAATTGACGGCTTTGAAACCTGCCAGCGTCTGAAGGCAGATCCCGCAACAGCCAGCATTCCTATCATTTTTATGACCGCTCTCTCCGATGCTGAGAGTAAGTTGAAAGGATTTGCATTAGGTGCTGTGGACTACATCACCAAACCCTTTCAAGAAATTGAGGTGCTAGCACGGGTGAAAACTCATGTGCAGCTACGGCAGTTAACCAAAAATCTAGAACAGCGTGTAGCTGAAAAAACCGCTGATTTAGAAGCCGCACTCACACAACTCCAACAATCTCAAATTCAGTTAATCAACAGCGAAAAGATGTCTGTTTTGGGTAATTTAGTGGCGGGTGTCGCACACGAAATTAATAACCCGCTCGGCTTTCTGGTTGGCAATCTCAAACCTGCTAAAGATTATATTAAAGATTTATTTCAACTAATCGATTTATACCAGCAAGAACTATCTCATCCGAGTGCCAAACTACAGGAAGTTGTGGAGGAAATAGACTTGGAATACTTGCGAGAAGATTTACCTAAGTTGATGGATTCGATGGAACAAGGAGTGGCTCGTATTTGCACGATCAGCACCAGTTTAAGAACTTTCTCGCGTTCTGATTGCGATCGCCCTATTTTTTTCGATATCCACGAGGGCATTGACAGCACGCTCTTGATTCTCAAGCATCGCCTCAAAGCCAATGAATCTCGCCCGGAAATTAAAGTCATCACAGACTATGGTGATTTACCAAAAGTAGAATGCTTTGCGGGACAGTTGAATCAGGTATTTATGAATCTGTTGGCAAATGCGATCGATGCCGTTGAGGAATCAAATCAAGGATGCAGTTTTGCTCAGATCAAAGCCAACTGTAACCAAATTACTGTCAAAACCCAATTGTCTGAAGATCGGGTGGCGATCCGAATTCAAGATAATGGGATTGGCATGACTCCTGATGTGAAGCAAAAAATTTTCGATCATCTGTTTACAACTAAAGCCGTGGGCCAAGGAACAGGGCTAGGATTGGCGATCGCCCGTCAAATCGTAGTCCAGAAACACTCTGGAACTTTAGAAGTCAACTCAAATTTAGGTGAAGGTACAGAGTTTGTGATTTCAATTTCGGTGAAGGATCTCGCTGTAAAAGACTTTCAGAAAACGAGCTGTGTTGGGGCAGCATACAGATGATTGGTGATGTTCCCAAAGGCGATCTGCCCCCCACACAAACTCAACTTTTGTTAACCGAAAAATCCCAGTATGGTCAATCAGGGTACTTTAAGTTGCAATTCACAATCGGGAGAAGGCACGGAGTTTGTAATTAAAATTCCGCTCAAACAAAATTTTAGACCTTAGAACCTATCTACAGCAATATTACTATAACTACAACAAAAAATGCTTTTTGTTATAGTGCGATGCACCCTTGTCACCTGCTAGGGCGATCGACACATCTTCCCAAGCTCCCTATTCCCAAGCTATACTGGGAACCCACCAAAAATTAGCTACATTAACGAATTATTAGCATAAAAATAACTTGCCATAAATGCTATTATATGAAACAATCTAGGATGTTGCAATTTCAAACTACTGTTGGGAACACAAATAAAATATCATGGAGAGATTCAGAGTAGAAGTTATTTCTCAAACACCAAATCCTCAGCAAGTAGTTTATGCTGCACTCCATCAAGACTATACTGAGAACTTTGTATTTGACGAGCGGGATTCGTGGCCTTCTGAGGCAGAATGTGGCGAAATAATTGTTAAGCGACTCCTAGCGGGCGATCGCGGGCATTACGGCCCCTTAGAACATCCCCAAATTATTTTTAATTGCGGCTATTTTCCTCACAGTGTCATGCAGCAGGCGAGGACACATCGTGTAGGAGTATCATTCGATGTTCAATGTCTTGCTGCTGATACCTTAATCACTTTTGTTGATTGTAAGGGAAGTGCTGGCAAGAAAAATTTGAGCAAAACAATTGGAGAACTTTATGACCTTTGGACTAATGGGGAAAAAGCGATTCGTTCTCGGTCTATTCTAGGTCGAAATGGTGAGCCACCAGGCGAATACCGTCGTGACTGCAAACAAAGAATTCGTAAAATGCGCCTACGAGTCTTAAATGAACAAACAGGCTTGTTTGAAGTAGGTCATATCAAAGAGGTAATGTGCAGCGGTATTCAGCCGGTTTATAAGGTAACATTGGAAGACGGCAAAACTTTAGAATGTACCGCTAATCACCGTTTATTTACCCCCGACGGTTGGCAAACCATGAAAGATGCGGTTGGGTTAATAACCCACGCAGATGAAACAGTGGTTCGTATTAACCAAAATTCCCATGTTATGTGTAATGGTGTGTCGGTGACAGATGATAGGATTTACACAGACAAGTCATGGCTTGAAACCAAAATTTCGCAAGGATTGACAATCAAAAAAATTGCTGACTTATCTAACTGCTCTCCCAATACGATTAAAGCATGGACTAACAAACATGGGCTATCTTTAGCCTATTCAGGTTCGCGCTTCCCTGAAGGTCATAAGCCCTGGAATTATAACCCTAACGCTCTCTATCGCGACCAAAATTGGTTAGTGGAGCAACTTGAGAAAGGATTGCACGCTGATGAAATGGCGACTTTAGCTAACTGCTCAATTGAGGTCGTTAAAAAATGGGTCTATGCTTATGGACTGTCTCTAAATAAGCGAAAACCAGGGAGCAATGAACCTTGGAATAAAGGCAAAGGAGGTTATGAACTAAACCTCTCTGAAGACAGTCGCCAAAAACGGATAGAAAATGCAAAAATTTACACACAAAGAGGTGCTGAGTCTCAT
The DNA here is from genome assembly GCF_036700765.1 of Microcoleus sp. S1D4. Classification (NCBI taxonomy): domain Bacteria; kingdom Bacillati; phylum Cyanobacteriota; class Cyanophyceae; order Oscillatoriales; family Microcoleaceae; genus Microcoleus; species Microcoleus sp. S1D4. The sequence goes on along the minus strand of NZ_JAUBPP010000018.1, from coordinate 75,294 downwards.
TTTTGGAAAGGTGGCACTTCTACCGAGCGACAATTGATTGGCGCTTGGACACGGCAAATTGCACCCCAAGTCCACAAAAAGTTTGATTATATTTGTCAAAAATGTGCCATGAGGGGTGGTAGTCTTCACGCTCATCACTTAATACCAGTTTTTGCAAATCAATCTCTCGCTTATGATTTTGATAATTTAGTGACTGTCTGTAAAGAATGTCACGAACATATCCATCAAAATAATTTAGAGATTGAATTTTATCAAGCTTATTCACCAATTTTAGATCCTCAAGATTGGGAAGTTAAGCCCAAGCCCAAGGGAAGAAAATTGCAGTCTCATGCCGTAAAAGTCAAGAGTGTTGAATATGTTGGTCAACACATGACTTACGACTTAGAAGTGGATGGTGACTGGCATAACTTTGTTGCTAATGGTTTAGTAGTACATAATTCTCTTCGCTACACGGGAAATCAATTTCTGGATGCAGCAGTCGGTAAAAAAGATATCGAAGATATTTTTTACCTGCGTCCAGTAGATTATTATACCGATCGCGAAGGCAAAAAATATTACTATTCTCCCGAACAAAGAGAAAAAGATTTAGAGTGGTGTCTAGAAGCCGCTAAACGTTACAAAATTGACTTCGACGGCGGGATGTCGGAGGAACACGCCAGAGGCAAATTACCCTTTGACTACCGCCAGCATTTTGTAGTCAGTTTCAATTTGAGGTCTTTCCTGCATTTTGCCGACTTAAGAAACAAGAAAAATGCTCAACTAGAAATTCAAAAACTCTGCGAAATGATGTGGCCTCACTTTGAGAATTGGGCACCGGACATTGCCAAGTGGTACACAGCTACTCGTCTGGGAAAAGCAAGGCTAGCCCCGTAATATCATGTCCGTTGTGCGCTTCGGACTTCTATGATGTTAAATTTTGTAGGGGCGGGTTCACCAACAATAATTGCCATAATAGACACTCTCATAAACCCGCCCCCGCATCTACAAGTCAGATGCTACAGGATTTGATATCAAGTAAATACCAAACAAGATGAAACTAAAAATTCTGCAACTCCATGAATTAGCGATAATCCCGCAATATGCCCATGATACTGATGCTGGAATGGACTTATTTTCTATAGATGAATTAGAAATTACTCCGGGAGAAAGCCAGTTAATTCATACAGGAATATCAATAGAATTACCAGAAAAAACAGAGGCTCAAATCCGTCCCAGAAGTGGTTTAGCTCTCAAGCACCAAATCACTGTCCTCAATGCACCAGGAACCATAGATGAAGGCTATCGAGGCGAAATCAAAGTCATCTTAATCAATCACGGTCAAACTTCCTTTCAAGTGACAAGAGGCATGAAAATTGCTCAAATGGTAATAGCGCCAGTAATTCGTGTGGAAATTGAAGAGATTAAAATGTTACGTTCGAGTTCTAGGGGAGATAAGGGATTTGGCTCAACTGGACTATGACAATAAATTTCTTGTTTCAATACAGTTCTCATTCTAGCTTTTAAATGAACAATACACCAGACAATTACGAACCCCCTCACAGACCAAATTGGGACGAATACTTTTTAATGTTAGCAAAATTAGCTGCTACTCGATCGACTTGTCTGGCTTTCCCCGTCGGCGCAGTAATTGCTAAAGACAGGCAAGTTTTAGCCACGGGTTACAACGGTTCGCCGTCAGGTTCGGTACACTGTACGACTCAAGGCTTTTGCTATCCGGGTTTAAGCAGTTGCGACGCCAGCAAAACTTTGCCGTCGCGGGCGGTGCACGCTGAAGCAAATGCGATCGCCAAAGCTGCCAAACACGGGATATCTACGGCTGGATCTAGCATTTACGTGACTTTAGAACCCTGCATTTATTGTTTGAAATTAATCATTTCTGCAGGGATTCGCGAAGTTTTTTATGAAACTGTTTTTAACAGCGGAGAAAAAGCTGAGTTGAGAGATTCTTTTATAGCTGAAGGTATTGTTGAGTTTACACAAATTCAGCTATCTGAAATCACAGCAAAAACAGCAGCTTCATTTCTGCTGAATCCTACGTCTGTTCCAAAGGGCGATCGACCATTTGGTTCGTAGCGGGGACTTTAGGATCGAAAACTTAATAGCTTAAGCACCTCCTACAGTCCTCTATCTCGTAAGTTGCGAGAAAGAAGGAGGCAAAGAGAGCCTCCGCACCTGCATTACCAGGCTCTTCCTGGTAACGAGAAATCCCTTAAGTTATTAAATTTTCATTCCTTAGTCCGCATTCAGAATTTAACAGTCAACAGTCAACAGTCAACAGTCAACATTCAATCAAACTCGTCCACAACTTGTAAATAGTCGATCGCCGCATCTATCCTCGAACTATACTTAAAAGCAAACTGATCGAACCAATATCTCTCATCGGAATTCTTATCCAAATTTTTCAGCCAAACTTGAGCTTGCCTAACCTTCTGCCTGCGGGTTTGGATGTCTAACTCTGACTGCACAATCTTTTCTGGGGGTTGCGGTGCTAGTGCAGTCACTTCCTGAGCTTTATTTTCTGCTTTTTTCGGAGACTTAAGCGGTTTTTGTGCAGCAACTTCCTGATGTTTATTTTGTGCTTCGCATTCAGCCTTAATTTCAGCTAAATCCTTCTCTAAAGCACCAGGATACAAATTGATATTTGTTGTTTTTGATGTTTTATTTGACGGCACTGCTGCTGGTTGCGAAAGCGGTTGTGCTTCCACTGACGGCTGACTTTGTACCTCGCGAAGTTTTTGAGATGCTTGATATTCTGCCTTAAGTTCAGCTAACAGGCGATCGATCGATTCCATAACTTAAAACCCTCTAAAAAATGCTGTCCAGCAACCAGCCACAAATATAATCGCGCGAAATTTCCCCGATTCTTCAATCAGTGATTGCATTTAACAATACTTCCGTCAGTGTCATGTCTTCAAGATCGTCCATCGTCACGGTATCAACGATATCAAATTTAGCCCCAGCGCTTTGTAATTCGTCATCTAATATTTTGAGAAATTTAGTAGCTTCCGGCGCATTCCCTACTTGAATGAAAGAAATTGCTAACTCTTCATCTCGATCGATCTTCCGCGAAGCCTCTATAATCGTTTTCATCACTTCTTTGCGATCGTCGGGTTCACCGTCCGTCACCACTAATATTGTTTCCCCATTTTGCTTGGTCTTACCGGATGCTTTGCGCTGAAAATAACTGTTTAGAGCGTCTAGCAGTACCGCAGCTAAATTTGTATTCCCCGAAGGTTCGTTTTCTTGGAATATTTGCAAGACTTTAGCTGATGTTACGTTGTCGTAGCGCTTGAAACGACCGGAAAACACATAAACGGTGATGCCGTCTGGATCCAGTTCTTCGCATTTGTTCGCTAGGGCGATCGTCGATTCTTGGATCAGCGCCCACCGACTTTTACCGCCAGTCCGATCTTTAGTGTACATACTGCCGCTTTTGTCAATGATGATTGTATAATCGCGGTTCTGAAGCATAAGATTTTCCTGTTAATTAAATAAAGTTTTTCCAAAAAAGAAGAAAACCAGCGAGCCGAAGCTGTTGAGCTTTCGTTGCTCGCTGCGTTTTTTAGTTGATTTGCGATCGCAAATAGCAGAATTTAAGCTGTAACTAAAGCTTCTTTAAGCGGCTTCCAGCTAAAAACTCGATCGCCCCCCATCTCCACTGCTATTTTAACTCGCGGTTCTAACGTCGGCAAAACAGTCAAATACTCAACTTCCTGACTCGACAAAACCTGCCCTTCAATAATCCACAGCACCAGTCCTTTTGCTTTCGGCGGCAAATTGTCTAATTGAGTTTTCAACATCGGCGGCAGGTAGTACGTATAACCGACAGCCCCTTCATTGCCAGTAGTTTTTTTGCCCAAATGCGGCGGCCGCACTCCGTGAACCCCCGTCAAATACATCGCCAAATCGCCCAAGCCCCGCGCCGTAATCGTATGGGCACCGTAGCCCGCAGCCCTCAGCCGCCGCAGGTAACGACCCTCAAATCCTCCCTCTAAAGGAACGTACAGGGCTAGCGACCCCGACTTTTCCAAATCCCGAATCATATCCGAACCAGTCGTAATCAGTCCCATAAATTTGTCTTGCCTGCTGTTTTAAATGTGGTCGATCGCCAATTGCGAGCTTGGAGTATTATAAATCCTCAAGCTGAGGCGAAAAGTTTAGTCCGGGACGATCCGAATCAAAAAACCGGGTTTTTCAATCTGATTGACGGTTTGACCAAAGTATTGTCGTTAAAAAAATTCCGGTTTCCGGCCACCGGTGGTTAATTCATCAACTTATGCTCGCGGCCTTGACAAACGGCAAACACTTCATATACTATTGTAAATTGTCGCCGTTAAGGATACTGAGTAGCTTGCCGCTCAAGTCCTGGCGCAAACAAGCAAGACCGAGACAAAACTCGGAGAGCGATCGGGTAAAAAGCCGCGCATCTCAACCCTTGCAAGACTTCCACAAGCTCGCTCCCAAATTTAAAACTCAAATTTTAAACACCGAGGAAAGCTGTTGGTTGATAACAGTTAATTGCAGGAACACTGAAATAAATGTTTCTGCACAAGAGCAAGCGGATTGACGTAAAAAAAATCTCAATCCGAAACCTCTTGCGTAAATAAAAGGAAAAAATCCGTGTCTGTAGGCATTCTTGGTACAAAACTAGGCATGACTCAAGTGTTTGACGAAGAAGGGAGAGCAATCCCCGTCACCGTCATTCAAGCAGGGCCTTGTACAGTAACTCAAATCAAAACAAAACAAACTGACGGCTACGGTGCCGTTCAAGTTGGATACAGCGACGTTAAGCCGAAGGCTCTCAACCAGCCAAAATTGGGACACCTTGCCAAGTCGGGGGCGACTCCATTGCGCCACTTGCACGAATACCGATTGGAAGACACCAGTTCCTTTGAATTAGGTCAACAACTAAAAGCAGATAGCTTTACACCGGGACAAATAGTAGATGTCATCGGTACAAGCATCGGTAAAGGTTTTGCAGGCTTTCAAAAGCGCCACAACTTCAAACGAGGCCCTATGTCTCACGGTTCCAAAAATCACCGCGAACCTGGATCGATCGGACCTGGAACAACTCCCGGCCGCGTCTATCCCGGTAAAAAAATGGCGGGACGTATGGGCAACGTTCAAGTCACCGTCCGCAAACTCACAATTGTCCGGGTGGATGCAGAGCAGAATTTGTTGCTAATTAAGGGAGCAGTTCCCGGCAAACCTGGCGCCTTAGTCAATGTTGTGCCTGAGAAAAAAGTAGGACGTTAGTCAGCAGTCAGCAGTCAGCAGTCAGTAGATAGTAGTTGGCGGGCGAGTAGCAAGAAGAACTAAGAGCCAAAAACTTAAAGCTGACAAAGCGACAAAGCGACAAAGCGACAAAGCGAAAACTAAAAAACAGACAACTAACAACAGACAAAGGACAAAAGATATGGTTAATTGTGTAGTGCGAAATTGGCAAGGCGAAGAAGTTGGGGAAACAACTTTAGAACTGCGCGTAGCCAAAGAAGAAAATGCGTCTCACATCGTTCACAGAGCATTGACGCGGCAACTGAATAACGCCCGTCAAGGAAATGCTTGCACCAAAACTCGCTCGGAAGTTAGAGGTGGCGGTCGCAAACCTTGGCGTCAAAAAGGCACCGGTCGAGCCAGAGCAGGTTCTATCCGTTCTCCGCTGTGGCGGGGCGGCGGTGTCATATTCGGGCCGAAACCCAGAGACTTTGAAGTCAAAATGAACAAAAAGGAACGCCGTCTCGCTTTGCGGACAGCATTCCAAAGTCGCACCGAAGACATGATTGTGGTTGAAGAATTTGCAGAGCAATTTCCGAGACCGAAAAGCAAAGAATTGCTGAGCGCGATCGCCCGTTGGGGCATCGACCCAAATAAAAAAGTTCTGTTAATCTTGCCAGAACCGCAACTAAACGTCTATTTGTCAGGACGCAACATCGAATTAGTCAACGTCATCTTGGCAACTTCCCTGAACGTTTACGACGTTCTCGCGGCTGACAAAATCATTGTCACCTCTACCGCCATCACAAAAATTCAGGAGATTTACGGTGAGTAAAATCGACCCCCGCGACTACGCAGATTTGATCCAGCGTCCGATTCTCACCGAGAAAGCTACCAGAATGATGGAATTAAATCAATTTACATTCGACGTAGCCCCCAAAGCGACCAAGCCTCAAATCAAAGCAGCCATCGAAGAGCTATTTAAGGTGAAAGTCATCGGCGTAAACACCCAAAACCCGCCGCGCAAAAAGCGTCGAGTTGGTAAATTCGTCGGCTTTAAACCTTGTTACAAGCGAGCAACCGTCACTTTGCTAGACGGAGAGTCGATCCGCAAACTGCTATTCCCAGAAGTTTAGCCAATTTTGGATTTTAGATTTTAGATTTTAGATTGCAGTTAGCTCGTGCCAATTCCCAATCCAGGAAACAGCAAAGTTAACTGATCATCCCAAATCTGAAATCCCAAATCTAAAATCTAAAATCCCAAGTCTAAAATCTAAAATCTAAAATCGATTATGGGCATTCGTTCTTACCGACCTTATACATCCAGCACCCGAGAAAAAACTGTCTCGGACTTTGCTGAAATTACCACGTCAGAACCCGAAAAGTCTCTAACCAGCAACAAGCACACCAAACAAGGCCGCAACAACCGAGGCGTCATCACCTGTCGCCACCGGGGAGGCGGTCACAAACGGCTTTATAGAGACATCGACTTCCGGCGCGACAAACACAGCATTCCTGCTACCGTCAAGTCGATCGAATATGACCCCAACCGCAACGCCCGCATCGCCCTTGTATTCTACAAAGATGGCGAAAAACGGTACATCCTGCACCCGCTAAACTTAACCGTCGGTACAGTAATAGTCTCAGGCCCAGACGCGCCGATCGAAATCGGCAACGCCCTACCCCTGAAAAACATCCCCCTCGGTACCAGCATCCACAACGTAGAGCTAGTACCCGGAAAAGGCGGACAAATCGTCCGTTCCGCAGGCTCCAGCGCTCAGCTAATGGCAAAAGAAGGTACCTACGTCACCCTCAAACTGCCCTCCGGCGAACAGCGCAAAGTCCGCGCCGACTGCTACGCCACCATCGGTCAAGTTGGCAACACAGACGCTAGAAACATCAGCCTCGGTAAAGCAGGCCGCACCCGCTGGAAAGGCCGCAGACCAACCGTTCGCGGTAGCGTCATGAACCCGGTAGATCACCCGCACGGCGGTGGCGAAGGCAGAGCGCCCATCGGACGCTCTGGGCCCGTCACACCTTGGGGTAAACCAGCATTGGGTGCCAAAACTCGAAAAAAGAAAAAGCGCAGCGACTCTTTAATCGTCCGTCGCCGCCGCAAATCTTCCAAGCGCGGCAAGGGCGGCAGACAAAGTTAAGGAAGAAGGAAGAAGGAAGAAGGGAGAAGGAAGAAGGAAGAAGGAACAACGAAAAAGTTTTCCGTGCTCTTTTATTCCTGCAACTTTCTTCCCAATTCAATTCCAACTACTAATTACTAATTACCAAAACCATGTCTCGATCGCTAAAAAAAGGCCCCTTTGTAGCAGATCACCTGCTTACAAAAATTGAAAAACTCAACGCCGAAGGCAAAAAACAAGTAATTAAAACTTGGTCGCGCTCTTCCACAATCCTGCCTCAAATGGTAGGTCACACGATCGCAGTTCATAACGGCAGACAGCACGTCCCAGTCTACCTCACCGACCAAATGGTAGGTCACAAACTCGGAGAATTCTCCCCCACTCGCACCTTTAGAGGTCACAGCGATAAAAAGGCAAAAAGATAGCCAAATTAGGTGACAGGTAATAGGTAACTGGAAAAAGTTTTTCCCAATTACCAATTACCTTTTTCCCAATTACCAATTACCAACTTACCCAAATCGAAATGGTTATAGATACCACATCCGAAATTAAGGCGATCGCCCGTTACATTCGGTCATCCCCCTTCAAAGTACGCCGAGTCCTCGACCAAATTCGCGGCAAAAGCTACCAAGAAGCCCTGATTTTACTCGAATTCATGCCCTACCGCGCCTGCGAACCCATCGTCAAAGTTTTGCGATCGGCAGTAGCCAACGCCGAACACAACGCAGGATTAGACAAAAGTAAGCTAGTAGTCTCTCAAGCTTACGCAGACCAAGGCCCAGTCCTCAAGCGCTTCAGACCCCGCGCTCAAGGTCGCGCCTACCAAATCCGCAAGCCAACTTGTCACATCACCGTAATAGTTGCTCCGATCCTAGAAGACTAAACCAAGGAAAAACGTAATAGGTAATAAACAGCTTAAAGTTGAAAAAATAGGCGATCGCCAATTACCTTTTCCTCAAAGCACGGAAATCACGGAGTCGCAGACAGTTGTTTTTTACATCTTCCTTCTTCCGACTTCCCTCGAACTTATTCCCAGTTACCAATTACCTTTTTCCCAATTAACTAATCAAATATTATGGGCCAAAAAATACATCCAATTGGTTTTCGTCTCGGCATTACCCAAGAGCACCGCTCTCGCTGGTTTGCTGACCCGAAGAACTATCCAGAACTCTTGCAAGAAGACTACAAAATCCGCAAGTACGTCCGCAAAACCCTCAGCAATGCTGGCATTTCCTCAGTCAGAATTGAACGGAAAGCCGATCAAATCGACCTAGAAGTCTTCACCGCCAGACCGGGCGTTGTCGTAGGCCGCGGCGGAGCAGGTATCGAAACCTTGCGCGTCGGTTTGCAACAGCTAATCGGTAACAACCGCCAAATTCGCATCAACGTCGTCGAAGTTCAGCGCGTAGACGCCGATGCCACACTGATCGCAGAATACATTGCCCAGCAACTAGAACGGCGCGTATCCTTCCGCCGAGTAGTCCGCCAAGCAATCACCCGCGCCCAAAAAGTCGGCATCCAAGGCATCAAAATTCAAGTCAGCGGACGGCTAAACGGCGCAGAAATCGCCCGTACCGAATGGACGCGCGAAGGCCGAGTCCCCTTGCACACGCTGCGGGCCGACATCGACTACTCCTACTGCACCGCTCAAACCATCTACGGTATTCTGGGCATTAAAGTTTGGGTTTTCAAAGGCGAAATTATTCCCGGACAAGAACAAGAATCTGCACCAAACGCAGCCGTGCCCCGGACTAAACAAAAGCGCCGTCGCCAGAACTTTGAAGATCGATCGAACGAAGGCTAGCTAATTGTTAACTGTTAGTTGTCAATGGTCAATTGTCATTTAAAACCAATTGCCAATTACCAATTGCCAATTACCAATTACCAAATACCAAAATCCCAACTCCCAAAGCCATGTTAAGCCCTAAAAGAACAAAATTCCGCAAACAACAGCGCGGGCGAATGAGCGGTCAATCCACCCGCGGCAATACAGTTAGCTTTGGCGACTTCGCGCTCCAAGCCGTCGAACCCGCCTGGATAACGTCCCGCCAAATCGAAGCCGGACGGCGCGCCATGACCCGCTATATCCGCCGGGGCGGTAAAATCTGGATTCGCATTTTTCCCGACAAACCAGTCACCCAGCGCGCAGCAGAAACCCGGATGGGTTCTGGTAAAGGCGCGCCGGAGTTTTGGGTAGCCGTCGTCAAACCAGGCCGGATCATGTTTGAAATTGGCGGTGTAGCCGAAGAAACAGCCCGCGAAGCAATGCGTTTGGCATCTTTCAAATTACCGATTAAAACCAAGTTCATCAGCCGCGAAGAAGGCCAGTCATAGCGAAAATCGAAGGTAGAGTTAGGTCGGCATTGGTCTGAATTTTAAAGGGCGACAGCAATTTAAAATCGGCAATTCATAACTTTTCTTTCCTTCGACCTTCAGCATCTAGACAATTAAGTCTTCACTCTTTCGATCGCTCACGATAAAGCACAGAATTATGTCTTTGACCAAGATTAAAGAAGCTAGAGAATTAAGCGATGCAGCAGTAGCAGAGCAAATTTTAGCCGTCAAGCGCCAACTCATGGATCTGCGGCTCCAGCAAGCTACCGGCCGCCTGGAAAAGCCTCACCTGTTCAAGCACGCCAAACATCGGCTGGCTCAATTAATGACAGTTGAACGCGAGCGCCAAATCGCAGCCGACGCTCAAGCTAAAGCCGAAAAAGCCGCATCGAAAGCAGCCGACGCACAGCAAGCTGCAACCGCAGTCAGTCCCGAGTAAGCAGCAGCCGAAGCTCGCACAGTAGTTCAAAAAAACTCAATTGCACAATTAAAGATAGATAGCTATGGCAGTTAAAGAACGAGTTGGCGTAGTAGTCAGCGACAAGATGGACAAAACCGTCGTAGTAGCGATCGAAAACCGCTCCTCCCACAGTAAGTACGGCAAAATCGTAGTCCGCACCAAGCGGTACAAAGCTCACGACGAAGAAAATCAGTGCAAACCAGGCGATCGCGTCCGCATCACTGAAACTCGCCCCTTGAGCAAAACCAAACGCTGGACGGTTGCTGAGATTTTCGGTGCAAAAAATGGCTAACAGTTAATTCTGGATTGCTCAAAAGCGCGATCGGCCATCGAGCTCGATCGACCATCCATTAGCAATTCACAGTTAGCAGTTAGCAAGCATCAAACTACCTTTTCCCCAATCACCATGATTCAACCCCAGACATACCTCAATGTCGCCGACAATAGCGGAGCCCGCAAACTAATGTGCATCCGCGTATTGGGAGGCGGCAACCGTCGCTACGGCGGAGTCGGCGATGTCATCATTGCCGTCGTCAAAGACGCCATCCCCAATATGGCAGTCAAAAAATCCGATGTCGTCAGAGCCGTCATTGTCAGAACCCGCAAAGGCTTGCGTCGCGACAGCGGCATGAGCATTCGTTTTGACGACAACGCCGCCGTCATCATCAATCCAGAAGGCAACCCCAAAGGCACTCGCGTTTTCGGCCCCGTCGCCCGCGAATTGCGCGACAAAAACTTTACTAAAATCATTTCCTTAGCCCCGGAGGTACTTTAAAATGTACGGAAAAAAGGGTAAAGCAACTAGCGAACCGCAGCGCTACAGAATGCACGTCAAAGCAGGCGACACCGTGCAAATAATTACTGGCAAAGAAAAAGGAAAAGTCGGAGAAATCCTCAAGACATATCCCAAAGTCAGCAAAGTAATTGTTAAAGGCGTAAATATCCGAACCAAGCACGTCAAGCCCCAGCAAGAGGGAGAATCCGGGAAAATAGTCACCTTTGAGGCTCCCATTCACAGCTCAAATGTCATGCACTATTCCGAAAAAGAGAAAATCGCCAGCCGCGTCTGCTATACATTTAGTGAAGACGGCCGCAAACTGCGACAACTCAAAAAAACCGGAGAAATCCTCGATAATTAGTCATCAGTCCTTAGTCCTTAGTCCTTAGTCCTTAAAAGACAACTGACAACTGACAACTAACAACTGACAAAGAACAATTCCCTGACCAAGCCCAGGGACAGTTAACGAAACACAAAAACTATGCCGGACAAACTCAAAGTTCTTTATCAAGGAAAAATCGTTCCCACACTGATGGATCAGTTTAAATATACTAATATCCATCAGGTTCCCAAACTCGTCAAAGTCACAGTGAACCGCGGTTTGGGAGAAGCATCTCAAAACGCTAAGGCACTCGATTCGTCGATCAACGAAATTAGCATCATCACCGGGCAAAAACCAGTGGTGACACGGGCGAAAAAAGCGATCGCAGGCTTCAAAATCCGCAAAGGAGTACCCGTCGGCGTTATGGTGACGCTGCGCGGCGATCGGATGTACGATTTTCTCGATCGGCTGATCAACCTCGCACTACCCCGCATCCGCGACTTCCGCGGCATCAGCCCCAAAAGCTTCGATGGTCGCGGCAACTACAGCTTGGGCCTGAGAGAACAGCTCATCTTTCCAGAAATAGAATATGACAGCATCGATCAAATTCGAGGCATGGACATTTCAATTATCACCACAGCAAAAACCGACGAAGAAGGACGCGCTTTGCTTAAAGAAATGGGAATGCCGTTCCGGGACAACTAAGCACTAGAGTAAGAAGCAAAAGATGGCAGCTAACGATACCATAGCAGATATGTTGACGCGCATTCGCAATTCTTGCATGGCGCGCCACCAGACAACACAAATTCCAGCTACAAAAATGACTCGTAGCATCGCCCAAGTCCTCAAAAATGAAGGCTTTATCAGCGAATTTGAAGAAGCAGAACCAGAAGGGGTCAAGCGAACTATAGTGCTTTCTCTAAAGTACAAAGGTAAAACTCGCAAGCCCATTATCACCGCACTTAAGCGAGTCAGCAAACCAGGACTTCGCGTTTACTCGAACCGTAAAGAATTGCCCCGAGTATTAGGCGGAATTGGCATCGCCATTATCTCCACCTCCAGCGGCATTATGACCGATAGAGAAGCCCGACGCCAAGGTTTGGGCGGAGAAGTGCTTTGTTATGTTTGGTAGTCATTAGTCATTCGATTTTAGATTTTAGATTTTAGATTGACGCTCCAGCGCAGTGAATCTGAGAGTTTCAACAAAAATCTAACATTTTGGGAGCATCAACTCAAAAGTATCGGGGCACAGTACCCGTTTATTGCGGGTCATTAGTCGCCGATTATTGGCAACAAACTCCAGAATCGATCGCTCAAAGACTAATAACTAAAGACTAACAATCAAGCACTAATCACTAAAAACAAAGGACAAAAAATATGTCGCGAATTGGCAAGCGTCCGATTAGCATTCCCACTAAAGTCACCATCACCCTAGACGGCCAAAAAGTAGCCGTCAAAGGCCCAAAAGGTGAACTTTCCAGAGTGATACCAGCAGAAATCCTCATGGGACTCGAAGGCGAGACTTTACTCGTTACCCGCCGAGACGAATCTCGCGTCGCCAGACAACTGCACGGCTTGTGCCGCACCCTAGTCGCCAACATGGTCGAAGGTGTATCAGAAGGTTTTCAGCGCCGTCTGGAAATTGTCGGCACAGGTTATCGGGCACAGGTTCAAGGACGGAACCTGATTTTAAACGTCGGTTACAGCAAGCCAGTTGAAATGCCCCCTCCAGAAGGCATCACAATGGCAGTTGAAGGCAACACCAACGTCATTGTCTCCGGCATTGACAAAGAACTCGTAGGTAACACAGCAGCCCGCATCCGCGCTGTGCGTCCGCCTGAAGTCTACAAAGGTAAAGGCATTCGTTACAGCGGCGAAGTCATCCGGCGCAAAGCTGGTAAAACAGGCAAAACAGGTAAGAAGTAAACATGAAGCTTACTCGCAAAGAATCAGTCCACCGCAGACACCGCCGCGTGCGGCGCAAGGTGTTCGGCACCGCCGAGCGTCCCAGATTAGCGGTATTTCGATCGGACCAGCACATCTACGCCCAAGTAATCGACGACACCGCCCAGCACACTTTGGCAGCCGCGTCAACCCTAGATCCAGAATTGAAAGCCGAACTCAGTTCTGGCAACAACTGCAGCGCCAGCACCAAAGTCGGTCAGTTGATTGCCAAACGCTGTTCCAGCGCTGGCATAGTCAAAGTCGTGTTCGATCGCGGAGGCAACCTCTACCACGGTCGCGTTAAAGCCCTCGCAGATGCAGCTCGCGAAGCCGGGTTAGACTTTTAGGAAGAAGGAAAAAGGAAGAATGAAGAAGGAAGAAGGAAGAAAGAAGCAATAAAATTCTTAATTCCTAATAGTTAATTCCTCATTGCAGACTACCAGTTACTAATCCTCAATTCCCCAAGACAAAACTATGGCAGAACAAAAAGAACAGCGCACCAAGAAAAAAAGCAGCAGCAACAACAAAGGACGCGAAAAAGAATCCGAATGGCAAGAAAGAGTTGTTCAGATTCGTCGCGTTACTAAAGTAGTCAAAGGCGGTAAAAAACTCAGCTTCCGCGCCATAGTCATTATCGGCAACGAACGCGGTCAAGTTGGAGTGGGAGTCGGCAAAGCTAGCGACGTCATCGGTGCAGTGAAAAAAGGCGTCGCTGACGGCAAAAAACACCTCATTGAAGTCCCCCTCACCAAAGCAAACTCCATCCCTCACCCCATCAACGGTGCAGGCGGCGGAGCCAAAGTCATGATGCGTCCGGCCGCAGCCGGAACAGGCGTAATTGCAGGGGGAGCAGTCCGAACAGTTCTCGAACTAGCAGGAGTCCGCAACATCTTAGCCAAACAGCTAGGTTCTGGAAACCCATTGAACAACGCCCGAGCTGCAGTCAACGCCCTCTCCACCCTCCGCACCTTGTCCGAAGTTGCTCAAGAACGCGGAATCCCAGTAGAAAACCTCTACGGTTAGGGCATAGGGAATGGCAAACTGTCAGTTTTGAGTGTTAAGTGCTGGCGTTGAGAATCAAAAAAATCCGCAACTCAAAACTCACGCACTCAAAACTACTGCGCGCCGGCTCTCTAAATACCAATTACCAATTACCAATTACTAAAACTATGAGATTGCAAGACGCCCGACCCAAAGCAGGCTCCCAAAAGCGCCGGCGACGCTTAGGCAGAGGTATTTCTGCCGGTCAAGGCGCGAGCTCCGGTAAAGGGATGCGCGGTCAAAAATCTAGAGCCGGTAGCGGCACTAGACCGGGTTTTGAAGGCGGCCAAAATCCTCTCTACCGCCGCCTGCCCAAGCTCAAAAGCTTCCCTTTAGTGAACCGCAAAGAGTACACTACCATTAATGTAAGTAAATTAGCATCGCTGCCAGCAAACACAGAAGTTACTCTCACCTCTTTGCTTCAAGCAAAAATTGTCACCGCTGACAATGGCCCGCTGAAAATCTTAGGAGATGGCGAACTAAATGTGCCCCTGCAAGTGCGCGCCAAGGCTTTTACCGCAGGTGCTCGCACCAAAATTGAAGCCGCAGGCGGAAATTGCGAATTAATTGCCTGAAGATTTGAGGTTTGAGAAGAAGTCCAAATCTCAAATCCTCAAGTTTGCTATCAGAAAATGATTTAGTCGAAAATCCCAAATCTAAAATCCCAAATCGTAACTATGGACGTTAGTAGAGAGAAAGCGCCAACTGCACAAGAGACATTCATGCAGATGGCTCAAGCTGCAGGTTTGCGGGGCCGTATCCTCGTAACCCTTGGCTTATTGATTTTAGTGCGTCTGGGTGTCCACTTGCCAGTCCCCGGCATCGATCGAGCTGCCTTTGCCCAAAACGTCCAAAATAGCCCTTTAATTGGCTTTTTGGACTTGTTTTCAGGAGGCGGCCTGTCAGCATTGGGGATTTTTGCGCTGGGGATTTTGCCCTACATCAATGCTTCAATTATCGTGCAACTTCTAACCGCTGCTCTGCCAAGTTTAGAAGATTTGCAGAAAAATGAAGGAGAAGCGGGGCGGCGCAAGATATCTCAAATTACTCGCTACGTTTCTTTGGGCTGGGCAATTCTGCAAAGCATTGGCATTGCGATTTGGGTCAGCCCTTTTGCTCAAGCTCCAGCGCCCTTATTCATAGCACAAACTGCTTTGGCCCTGACTGCTGGGTCGATGTTTGTCATGTGGATATCGGAATTGGTGACGGAACGAGGCATCGGGAACGGAGCGTCGTTGCTGATATTTATCAACATTGTGTCGGTTTTGCCGCGCTCTTTGGGACAAACTTTTGAGTTGGCCCAAAGTGGCGATAACGCGATTGTCGGTCGCGTAGTGGTTCTGCTGCTGGTATTTTTGGTGACGATTGTCGGGATTGTGTTTGTTCAGGAAGGTACTCGCCGTATTCCGATTATTTCTGCCCGCCGCCAAGTCGGACGCAAGGTTTATCGGGAGAGTCGCAGCTATCTGCCCCTGCGCTTGAATCAAGGCGGAGTGATGCCGATTATTTTTGCATCTTCGGTGTTGATTGTGCCTTCTTTCCTCGCTCAGTCTCTGAATAACCCATTTTTGGTTGAAGTTGCTAATGTTTTGAGTCCTAACGGGCCTGCGCCTTGGGCTTACGCGCTCTTTTATCTGACTTTGATTCTGTTCTTCAGCTATTTCTACGCTTCGTTGATTGTCAACCCTGTAGATATGTCTCAGAACTTGAAGAAAATGGGCGCTAGTATTCCTGGCATTCGTCCTGGTCAGAAAACGAGCGATTATGTGGAGAAGGTTTTGAACCGTTTGACTTTCTTGGGCGCGATATTTCTCGGTCTGGTGGCTATTGTACCAACGGCTGTAGAAAGTGCGATCGGCGTGCAAACTTTTAGAGGTTTTGGTGCAACTTCCCTGCTAATTCTAGTGGGTGTCGCGATCGAAACTGCTAAGCAAATTCAAACTTACGTCATCTCCCAACGATATGAAGGAATGGTGAAGTAATCGCAATGCAACTGATTTTTATGGGGCCTCCAGGGGCAGGTAAGGGAACTCAGGCTCAAATATTAGCCGCTCTCTGGAAAATACCGCACATTTCTACTGGTGACATTCTACGCGCCTGCGTGGTGGCGAAAACACCCTTGGGGCTACAGGCGAAAGCCTACATGGATGCTGGTGAGTTGGTTCCCGACCAGTTATTGATGGATATCGTCCAAGAACGCATGAATCAACCAGATGCAAGTGCAGGCTGGATTCTCGACGGCTTTCCCCGCACTGTGGCACAGGCAGCGTTTTTTGACAAACTGCTCTGTGATGTTGGTGTAGAGGGAAGTACGTCTGGTAAGGACTGCGATATCAGAGCTGTCAATTTGGACGTACCTGATAATGTTTTGGTGACTCGCCTATTGTCGCGGGGTCGCCAGGATGACAATGAGGAGACGATCCGCCGCCGGTTGCAAGTTTATCGCGAACAAACTGAGCCTTTGATTGAGTTTTACAGCGCTCGCGAACAGTTAGTTGCGGTTGATGGCGATCGCGATATGGGATTAGTCACTGCTGAACTGCAACAAGCCCTCTCTGGCGACTCTTGAACCCTCTCAATAGAGCTTGTTACTCACCAAATTTTGCTAAGATATGTTAACTAGGAGCTTTGTGTGCGATCGGGTTTTGTGAGGGTTGTTAGAAACAGGATTGAACTCGATTATACTTGCCACAACTTTACTCAAGTAAAGCTGAAGCAACAAGTTAATTAGAGTCAAGCATTCGATCGAGTCGCCCGAATTATTGCCCCGTTCGCCTTAGACCCGCCCAAAACGGATACAAGCCACCGACAATCATCGTCGCAAACCCTGATTTTAGACCGCAGTTTCTGCTCATTTGATGCCTCTGTGGAGTCAATCTAAAATCCAAAACTTGTTCGCTTGCGAAGTCGAAGCATCTAAAATCTAAAATCGGCAGATCCTTAGTTGGTAAATAGGTTTTGAAGCCAATACCGGGATACTCCTAGTTAATCAAATGTAAAATTGAGGTAAATACCAAATTGTCTAAGCAAGATTTAATTGAAATGGAAGGGACAGTGACGGAATCTCTTCCCAATGCGATGTTTCGCGTTGACCTAGATAATGGGTTTAACGTGCTAGCTCACATTTCCGGCAAGATTCGTCGCAACTACATCAAGATTTTGCCCGGCGATCGCGTCAAGGTCGAATTAACTCCCTACGACTTGACCAAAGGCAGAATTACATATCGCCTTCGGAAAAAATAGGCTTAGATAAAACTTTCTAAAAACTAATTTTAAGTTTTATTAGAGAGAACTTGGTAAAAAGCTTCAAATTTATGCTATAATGCTACGTTTGTAGTGTTGGCGAGAAGGGCGTCAACAACCCACCAGCGTAGAGGGCTAAGTGACTGCTACGCGGTAAAAGTATCGATCGCCCAAATTTGGGTGCAAGCGAATTTGACCCCAACAAAGGGAGTGGGTGCAAGCGGGCTCCTTCAATAAACAACCCGTACTTTATACAATTTAATCGAGGAGAGGCCTACACCTTGCCCAGCCTCTCCTCCCACCGCTCTACGGGCCAGCGTGGCTGAGTTCCGGTAGAGCGGGGTTCTCCAGGCAGGAAGAAAGATGAAAGTTCGAGCATCTGTCAAAAAGATTTGTGAAAAATGTCGCGTCATCCGCCGTCGCGGTCGAGTGATGGTGATATGCACTAACCCAAAACACAAACAGCGCCAAGGTTAGACAACAGCAAGATTGGGCGCTGCACGCAGGTGCCGCCTCATTCAACATTGTAGCCAAACAGGAAAATTAGGGAGACAAAAGTGTGGCACGGATTGCCGGGGTAGACCTTCCACGCGATAAGCGCGTCGAAATAGGTCTGACATACATTTTCGGAATAGGCCTGTCGCGGGCCCAAAAAATAATCGCTGCAACAGGCGTAAATCCCGACACTCGCGTCAAGGATTTAACAGAGGCCGACGTGACACTTCTGCGGGCTCATGTAGAAAGCACCTACCAAATCGAAGGAGACCTCCGGCGCTGGGAGTCAATGAACATCAAGCGCCTGATGGATATCGGGACTTACCGTGGTAGGCGTCACCGTTTGGGTCTGCCTGTGCGGGGCCAACGAACCCGTACCAACGCCAGAACCCGTCGCGGCGTTCGCCGAACAGTGGCGGGCAAGAAAAAGGCACCTTCCAAGAAGTAACTTCTTTTTGGAAAAACTACGCTGGGGGCTGCTGGCTCCTAGCGCTTCGGGACATTAGTTGAGAGAAACGTTAAAGAGACTAATATGGCGCGACAACAAACAGGCAAGAAATCTGGTGCAAAAAAACAGAAACGGAATGTACCCAATGGGGTAGGCTACATCCAGTCTACCTTCAACAATACGATTGTGACTATTACCGACCTCAACGGGGAAGTAATATCCTGGGCATCAGCAGGTTCCAGCGGCTTTAAAGGAGCGAAAAAAGGGACTCCCTTTGCAGCTCAAACAGCAGCAGAAAGTGCAGCCCGCAGGGCCAACGACCAAGGAATGCGCCAAATAGAAGTAATGGTGAGCGGGCCCGGAGCAGGTCGAGAAACTGCAATTCGGGCTCTGCAAGGGGCGGGACTGGAAATTACCCTGATTAGAGATGTTACCCCGATTCCTCACAACGGCTGTCGCCCTCCCAAGCGGCGTAGAGTCTAAAACGATTTGAGATTTTAGATTTTAGATTTTGGATAATGGTTAACTGCTTAAAATCAAAAACTAATAATGGTTTCAACTGTTGCCCCGTCCGTCCAAAATCCGAAATCCGTTCAGGGGTATGCTCTGCAATCTAAAATCCAAAATCAAAAATCCAAAGTGGAAAAGGGAGGTCACTCCGTGGCGCAGTTTCAAATTGAATGTATAGAGTCTAACACTGACAAAGACCGCAGTCAGTACGGCAAATTTGTCCTAGAACCCCTAGATCGCGGTCAGGGAACAACGGTTGGGAATGCGCTTCGGCGAGTGCTGCTGTCAAATTTGGAAGGAACGGCAGTAACTTCAGTCCGCATCGCGGGTGTCAATCACGAGTTTGCCACGATCGAAGGGGTACGGGAGGATGTTCTGGAAATTCTCCTGAACATGAAAGAGGTGGTTCTTAAAACTCATTCCCAGCAGCCGCAAATCGGCAGGTTGCGGATTGAGGGGCCAGTCACAGTTACTGCCGATCGATTCGATTTACCTTCTGAGGTGGAATTGATCGATAAATCGCAGTACATTGCGACTCTCTCCCCCGGTTCAGTTCTGGAAATGGAATTCAGAATTGAAAAAGGCATCGGATATCGAGCAGTAGACCGCAGTCGCGATGATGGGTCGGCTTTGGATTTTCTCCAAATTGACGCCATCTTTATGCCGATTCGCAGAGTCAACTACAGCGTTGAAGATGCTCGGTTGGGTGGCACGGCCGAGAAAGACCGGCTGATTATGGAAATCTGGACTGATGGCAGCGTGACTCCTCAAGAAGCTCTGAGTCAATCTGCCCACATCCTGGTAGATTTGTTTGCCCCTCTCAAAGACATCACCCACGATTCTCTCAAACCAGAGTATCCAGGTGAGGCCGATCCCACGAGCCAAATCCCGATCGAAGAATTGCAGTTGTCAGTCCGGGCTTACAACTGTCTCAAGCGGGCTCAGATCAACTCAGTCGCCGACTTATTGGATTATACCCAAGAAGACTTGCTAGAGATCAAGAACTTCGGGCAGAAGTCCGCAGAAGAAGTGATTGAAGCTTTACAAAAACGCTTGGGGATTACCCTGCCGCAGGAAAAATCAGCTAAAAGTTAATCAACGGGTAACGGGTAAAAAAGTGCGGAATTTTAAGTGGGTGAGTTCTTAAAAACCCAGAATTCACCCCCGGAGTTCGCAGACTATCTATCCCCGCGCCCAATTACCAATTACCAATTACCAATTACCATGCGCCACCGCTGTCGCGTCCCCCAACTAAACAAACCGGCTGACCAGCGCCGCGCCATGTTGCGCTCGCTGACCACCGAATTAATCCGTCACGGTAAAATCACTACCACTCTCGCCCGCGCCAAAGCGCTGCGCCCAGAAGCGGACAGAATGATTACCCTGGCAAAAGAAGGCTCCTTGGCCGCTCGCCGCCAAGCTATGGGCTATATCTACGACAAACAGTTAGTACACGCCTTGTTTGAGGCCGCTGCAGAACGGTACGGCTCGCGCAACGGTGGTTACACCCGCGTAGTGCGAACTGTCCCCCGTCAAGGAGACAATTCCGAAATGGCGATCGTTGAACTGGTTTAATGAAATTTTGGGTTGGAGATTTTTGATTTATGACTGACAATCCAAAATCCCCAATCGAAGATGCCCGATCGATACAGCGCGTTGCTTTAGTTATCCAATACATCGGCACTAACTTTCACGGCTGGCAGCGACAGCCGAACCAGCGTACAGTACAAGAAGAAATTGAAACAGCAATATCGACTGTCCTGCAACGTCCGGTAACGCTGCACGCTGCCGGGAGAACTGACGCAGGAGTTCATGCCGCTGCTCAAGTAGCCCATTTTGACGTCTGCGGCCCAATTCCGGCTCACCGCTGGGCAAGCGTTCTCAACTCTCGACTGGCAAAAGATATTTTAATTCGAGCTTCGGCAAAGGTGGAACCTACCTGGCACGCTCGGTTCTCAGCCAGTTGGCGGCGCTATCGCTACACCCTTTATACAGACCCGATTCCTAATTTGTTTGTGCGTCCTTATGCTTGGCACTGCTACCACGCGCCTGTGGACGAATCTTTGATTCAGGCAGCTTTGACACCGCTAATCGGGCGGCATCACTTGGCGGCTTTTCACCGCGCGGGGTCTGCCCGCCCCCATTCTTGGGTGGACGTACAAGCAGCAGAGTGTCATCGTTCTGGGCCTCTTATCTATATCGAGGTTCAAGCGAGCGGGTTTCTGTACGGGATGATGCGGCTGCTGGTGGGGTTGCTAGTGCAGGTGGGTCGCGGGGAAAGGGCGATCGACAATTTCACAGATATCTGGGTCAACGAACGCCGAGAAATGGTAAAATACGCCGCTCCCGCTCGAGGTTTATGCCTGCTGCGGGTTGGGTATTCAGAATTTCCCTTTCCCCCAGATGTTTGGTACGATACTCAGCCAAAATTAGTTATTGGTTATTAGTTATTGGTTATTAGTTATTGGTTATTAGTTATTGGAAACAACTAACAAATAACAAATAACAACTGACAACTAACAATGAACAACTAACAAATAACAAATAACAACTGACAACTAACAATGAACAAAACTTACGTCCCTACTCAAGACTCCCTAGAGCACAAGTGGTACGTGGTCGATGCTGCCGACCAGCGCCTGGGCCGTCTGGCAACAGAAGTTGCCATATACCTCCGGGGCAAACACAAACCCACTTACACTCCTTCAATGGATACCGGCGACTTCGTAATTGTCATCAATGCTGACAAAATCGCTGTTACTGGTAAAAAACGCACCCAGAAAATCTACCGCCGTCACTCTGGCAGACCGGGCGGCATGAAAACAGAAACTTTTGCCAAATTGCAAGCACGTTTGCCCGAAAGAATCGTCGAAGAAGCTATCCGGGGAATGCTGCCTCACACTTCTCTGGGCCGACAACTGTTTACTAAGCTAAAGGTGTACGCTGGCCCCAACCACCCGCACGAAGCTCAAAAACCAGAAGAATTAATTGTTCACACGATTCCGGGAGGAAATGAGTAATGCAAGCAACAGATACATCCGGGCGCGCCGTTTACTGGGGTACTGGCCGCCGCAAGTGTTCCGTAGCGCGGGTACGTTTGGTTCCCGGCACAGGCATACTGACTGTCAACGGTAAAGAAGGGGATTTGTACCTGCAATTCAACCCTACCTATTTGGCACTCGCTAAGGCTCCTCTGGAAACTTTGGGTCTGGAAAATGAATATGACATTTTGGTAAAAGTCGAAGGTGGCGGTTTGACCGGTCAAGCTGACTCGATTCGCTTGGGTGTCGCTAGAGCGCTTTGTCAGTTAGACCCGGATAACCGCAAGCCTCTGAAGACTGAGGGCTATTTGACTCGCGACCCGCGGGCCAAAGAGCGGAAAAAGTACGGTTTGCGGAAAGCTCGGAAGGCTCCTCAATACTCGAAGCGGTAATCGAGCAAAGAAGGAAGAAGGAAGAGGGAAGAAGGAAAAATTATCCAGATTCCATCCTTCTTTTTTTCAAGGTCTATTTCTGATTCCTGATTCGCGCTTTCGCAGCCAACGATTGCGGAAAATTCCTGCTGTTGTTGGTAGGTAAGTCCGATGACAGCTAAAATGGTTGTAAAGTCAAAAATTAGAGAGTAAAAAAAATGGCGAAAGATGGCATTCACCCTGAGTGGTATCCCGAATCTCAGGTTTTTTGCAACGGGGAACACGTGATGACGGTTGGTTCGACTAGACCAAAGCTTCAAGTTGATGTTTGGTCGGGGAATCATCCTTTTTATACTGGCACTCAGAAGATTATTGATACTGAAGGTCGTGTGGAACGCTTTATGCGGAAATATGGCATGACAGATGTAGAAATGCCGCAGGCAGATGCTTCCTCTGGCCCTCTGAAAATGGAAGACCCGAAAGCAGATGCTGCTAAGGCTGCTGCTAAAGGGAAAAAGAAGAAGTAGCTGGATTGTCATTTGTCCGCAGTCGGTTAAGAGTAGTGTTTTCTACAAATAACTGACTGCTATAGGATTTGAGATTTTAGATAAAAGACTTGCCGTAGCGGGCAGTTTAGTTCGATCGAGATTCTCTCCAAACTGCTCTTGAGTTCTAAAATCAAAAATCTAAATTTAAACATCTCAAATCGAACCGCTCTCGGATTGGAGGTTTTAGATAGAAGACTTGCCGTAGCAGGCGGTTGAGTTAAATCCAATTAAGTTCGATCGCGATTCTACTCCAACTGCTCTTCAAATCTAAAATCTAAAATCTAAAATCTAAAATCTAAAATCGATTGACGGAGGACAACTGACAATGGCTGAATCTTATTTGCTGGATAAATTGAAGTCGGTAGAGCAAACTTTTAATGAGTTGACTCGCCGCATGGCTGACCCGGATGTGGCTAGGGACAATTATGAGTTTCAACGGGTGGCAAAAGCTCGATCGTCCTTAGAGGAAGTGGTCGATACTTTTGCTCTGTGGAAAACGACTCAGGAAGATTTGGTGGGCGCGCGACAGGTGCTCAAGGAAGCTGCGGGCGATCGCGAAATGCAAGAAATGGCTGGACTGGAAGTTGAGGAACTTGAGTCGAAGCTGGAAAATTTGGAAAGTCGTTTGAAGGTGTTGCTGCTACCGCGCGATCCGAACGATGACAAAAATATTATGCTGGAAATTCGCGCTGGTACTGGCGGAGATGAGGCTAGTATTTGGGCGGGGGATTTGCTGCGGCTTTACACTCGCTACGCTCAAACTCAAGGCTGGCAGGTGAAATTGGTGAGCGAGTCGCTGGCGGAAATGGGCGGCTTTAAAGAGGTGATTCTGGAAGTTACCGGCGATAGCGTGTACAGCCAACTGAAGTTTGAGGCTGGGGTACACCGGGTGCAGCGGGTGCCTGTGACTGAGGCTGGCGGCCGGGTTCACACTTCAACGGCGACTGTGGCTGTAATGCCGGAGGTGGATGATGTGGAGATTCACATCGATCCGAAGGATATTGAGATGAGTACGGCTCGATCGGGCGGCGCTGGTGGTCAAAACGTGAACAAGGTGGAAACTGCTGCAGATTTGTTTCACAAGCCGACGGGTATTCGGATTTTCTGTACTGAGGAGCGCAGTCAGTTGCAGAATAAGGAGCGGGCGATGCAGATTTTGCGGGCTAAGCTTTATGAGATGAAGTTGCGGGAACAGCAGGATGAGGTGAAGTCGCGGCGTTTGGCTCAGGTTGGTACTGGTTCGCGATCGGAGAAGATTCGCACTTACAACTATAAGGATAATCGGGCTACCGACCACCGTTTGGGGGAAAATTTTTCGCTCAATAGTGTTTTGGAAGGGGATATTGAGGCGATTATTCAGACTTGTATTTCTCAGGATCAGCAGGAACGTTTGGCTGAGTTGGCTGCTTCTATTAATTGATGGAGCGATGGGGAATTAGGCACATTTTTGGGTGTGCCTTTGTTCTGTGATGGCTCGGCGGATGTGGTGGAGCAGGGCGTCCCAAATTGCATCGGCGCTTTGAACGGGATACTTGAAATGTTCGAGGTCGTATTGTACAATGACTTCTAGAGGCGCGAGGGCTTGCTGGTTTCTACAACTGGCAATTGTGGCGATCGTCTCTTGTTCCCATCTGGCAAACAGTCTATAGCTGAAAAAGGAACTGCATTTTTGTCCTTTCTGGTTCAGGTAAACGACTATTACTTGATGTTGTTTGGGGTAAACTTTGACTATGCGGTTGACGGGCATTCTCAGGGCTTCGGCTGCTTCTATTTTGGAGATTTGCCAGCACTGGGGTTTGAGCCAACCGGAGGCTGTAAGGCTTTGACGGGTGCGGCTAGCCTTGTGAGTTTTTTGAGTGCGTCTCTTGGTCATTGCTATTTCTCCTAAATCGGTTTTCATTAAAATTAAGATTTTCAATCTAATTAAAATAATATCTGTTAAATCTTCTCCTGTCAAGCAAGACAGGTAAATTTGTTGGTACACAAGTAAACTAGGAATTGTGGTTATCTCGTGGCTGATACCGTGGACGCAGAAGCTAAGAAAAAACTGAGTGAGGTTGTTAAATTAGCGCGGGGCTCGATGAGTCTGACTGCTTTTGGCAAGCTGTTGGGAGTTTCTGCTGCTTCTGTCTTGTATTGGGAAAAGGGGCAGGTACTTCCAGATACGAAAAATTTGACTCAGATTGCGACAAGAGCAGGCTTTACGATGGAAGAGCTCATGGCTCACCTCGAAGGCAAGCCGGTGCAGGAACCTCTGGATACCAACGAGCTGCTTAAGAAAATTCAATGTATGCCACTGAGTGACTTAGCAGTGATTGTTCGAGCTGGTATGGAGCGACTGGCTGCTGCGGCTGTAGCTTCTGGGAAGTATGGTTGATGTTCTGTAAACTAGGAATTGTGGTTATCTGGTGGTTGATACCGTGGACGCAGAAGCTAGGAAAAAACTGAGCGAAGTTGTTAAGCTAGCCCGTGGCGACCTGAGTTTTAGCGCTTTTGGTAGGCTATTGGGAGTCTCTGGGTCTGCTGTTCAGTATTGGGAAAAGGGCCAGGTACTCCCGGATACGAAAAATTTGACTCAGATTGCGGCAAAAGCGGGCTTTACAATGGAAGAGTTGATGGCTCATCTCGAAGGTAAGCCAATGCCGGAACCTGTCAATACCAACGAGCTGCTGAAGAAAATTCAATGTATGCCGATTAGTGAGTTGGCAGTGATTGGTAGAGCCGTGATGGATAGACTCGCGGCGGCGGCTGAGTCTTCTGGGAAGTATGGTTGATGTAGATATAGACCAGTTTACTTGTAGGTACGATCAAGTAGCTTTTAACTTGTGAACATCCAAAATAGACAAAAACTTAGTGAAATCATCAAAACTGCTAGTGGAACAATGAGTCAACGAGCGTTTGGTAAGCTTTTAGGCGTTTCTGCGACTGCTGTTCAGCTTTGGGAAAGGGGCGATACGGTTCCTGATACTGAAAACTTGGCTAAGCTCGCTGCCAGAGCTGGTTATTCGCTGGAAGAACTTCTGAGATTTTTGGATGGGAAGCCAGTTTCAGATCCGTTAGATATTCAAGATATTGTCAATAAAATTAGGTTCTTGCCTCTGAGCCAGGTGGCGCTAATTGGCAAAGCTGTAGCGGAGAGATTCGCTGCGTCGGCTGAGGCTGCTGGAGAATGAGTTTGGCTCGATCGCGATCGCCCGTTTTGCAGAATTAGACTCGATCGCGCTTATGGACTGACGCACTCCGACAAAGAAACCGGGTTTTTACCTAATCTGTCGGTGACAACGAAGTATTTTCCTAAAAAACCCGGTTTCTGGGCCCCTATACGATCGCCCTTATCCGAAAATCACTCCCTCTATCCCTGACTCAATATGTCTAAAAACTCTCGGACAACGCGATCGGGTTCTTGACTGCACCTGTGGGCCTCGCAATAGTGGATGATACTGATACCGTGAGATGCAAACAGTCGATCGCGCGTTTCATCTTTTTCTGTGTCGGGATGCCATATTTCCAGAATACCCCATTTGCCTTGGTGGAAAATGAGAAAATCTGGTTCTTGGTTTTGTCGCCCTGCGGGTGTGGTGAGGCGGGCTTTGGAGTTGGGGAAGAAAAGGACGGAAGTGCGATCGAGCGCTTCGGCTATTTTTACTTCTTCTTCGCAGCGAAAGCGCAAATCGTTCCAGTGATAAATCCGTTCTTTTGGGTGAGATTCAATTCCTTGGTTATGATCGTTTTCAGCCTTGACAATTTCATCTGATGCTGTATTATCCTCAGTTACAATTGATTTGTTTAAATCAGTCTGATAAAAATCTGCTTCGCTTAAGTTTGTGAGCAATAATCTGGCTCCGCTTAAGTTAGCACCACTGAGGTTAACTCCTATTACCTGAGTGCGATGCAAAGTTATTTGGTGTCGCCGCAAATATCGTTTTAGAACTGATTTAAGATTGTTTTTTTTTACCTTTTCGTCAAAAGCTTCTGATAGTAGTTTCCAGAGTTTAGCGCCAGCAGATTTAATATATTCATCATCATATTTGGAACTATTAGCAATTTCATCATAAGAGTGTCTGCCTTCCCAACATTGTCTGAAGATTAGCTCTTGCACGTCGTTTAACTGTTCGTCTTCATCTAGGGCTGTTTCGACAATGGCGAGAGCTTCCTCGGCAGTCATGGGTTAAATCCTCTTAAAGTAGTATCAGATTTGAGGTTGTGCTGGTAGGGATTGTGGCATTTTGCCTGTGTTTTCACCTTACTCTGGGTAGATTTTAGCACGTTTTTTAAGATGTTGCTACTTTTGGTCACTATTTATTACTTTTTGTCACTGTAAATGTCATCCAGAGTGGGTAAGCTAATTTGAATAAAAAGCACTCAACAAAAACAATATAAGGAGAACCATCGTGGAACAGTGGATTAACTTCGAGCAATCTTTGAATCAGCGATTAAATTGCCAAGATTTAGACGAACAACAGAATAAAGCCAAAAACTTCTCGCTTAAAGGTCATTCTTTAGTGCGAGGCGTTGCCGGTTCTGGCAAGTCATTAGTATTGCGAAATCGTCTTGCAAAACTAATTGATGAGGGTTATAAGGATATTTTGGTATTGTGTTACAATCGCTTTATGAATGGATGGATTGATTCAATAATAAAAGAAAAAGGCTTGAGTTTAAAAGTAGAGAGTCGAACTTTTCATAGTTGGGCTTATCGCATAGGGTATACTTATGAGTGGGATAAAAATCCTGAAATGCGACGGCAAATTATTGATTTAGTTCAAAAGAACGCCAAAAATCGTTATCAAGCCATTTTAATTGATGAAGCTCAAGATTTTTATGATGAATGGTTTATGGCGATGTTAGGTGCTGTAAGTCCCGATACAAACTCTATGTTTTTTGTCTATGACAATACTCAGTCAGTGTACGAAGGTCAGCAACATCGAAGAAAGCAAGATTGGAGTTGGTCTAAGCTTGGATTTGATGTCAGGGGTCGTTCGCAAATATTTGATTTAAACTATAGAAACGCGCCAGAAATTATAGAATTAGCTTGGCAGTTTATATATCCTTATTTAGCTAGTGCTAATATGAAGATAGCTAAACGCTCAGAAGCTGCTGGTAAAATCGGTCATATTGTCGAACCAGTCAAAAAGTCTTCTCGGAGTTCATCTATTAAGCCAATGCTTGTAAAAAGCGATATGTCTCCAGACAATATAGCTAAACAGGTTAAACTGGCATTGAGCAGTCATCCAGAGTCTTCAATTGGAGTTTTATTGCATCCACAAGAGCCAAGATCCTTTAAATCAGAAATTAGTGAATGCCTGCATAGATTGGATGTTCCCCATCACGCTCCAATGCGTTCTCAAGACCGAGCTCATAACGTTGTAAACCGACCTTTCGTAATTGTAGATTCTTGGAACGCCCTGAAAGGAGTTGAGTTTGATGCCGTTATTATTGCTGGCGTTGACCGAGTGGAAGATTTGCCAGATCCAGATAAAGATTTTCAAGAAAAAGCAGGACTTTATACAGCAATAACAAGAGCAAAAGATCACGTAGTTATGTTATACCCAAATGAAACTCAAGTTGTGCAGCAACTTCAAAACATTTTGACAGCACCGGATGTTTTGGAGAGTGACTCAATCGTGAATACTCAGGCTGCTTAGTGTGACGATGTAGATGTGAAGGCAATCGCATACCACACAAACAGACTTTTACAATACCAATCAAGCAATTTGAAGCGTACTAGGTTCAGGGATAGATTCACTTTCTGCTTCCCAAGCTTCCAAATACATTTCTATCACTTCTTCGCTGTTATGAATCGCTTCCTCACGAGTTTTGCCGTGAGGAAGCGATTCATAACCACGCGATCGCCAAACTCTGGAATCGTGACTAAGAAAAGCCGATCTTCATCCGACCATTGAACCATCATACTGTATCGACTCATAAATCCTCGCCCTCCCTTAACTCATTGAGTTCAGTTAATAATTGTGCTAACTGCTTTTCTAGATAGAGTGCCACATCATCTCCATCTTGGCCGGGAATTGTCAATGTTTTTCTGAGCCTTGGATGTCGCCAACGCTCATGGCTATCTTTGCCACGCTTGGGTAGATCAACAAAATTTTTACGCGCAATTTGAGCTTTAACTCTCTAATTTTTCTTGGCATCAATTGTGTCTACAGCTCTACTCTATTTTATAACTTTTTTTCGACTTCTTCAAATACGATCGCACTTCTATCCTCACTTCTTCCCCACCTTGTCTCATTGCTTGCAAAAAGGCTGTTGAAGTGCGATCGCCCTTTCGTCAATTCCCAACCAACACAAAACCACCCGCACTTCATTCTCGCCCTCAATTTCGTAAAAAACCCGGTTTCTCGATTCGTCAATTACAAATATCGAGTTAACTGCACTCGATAGCGTTCTTTTTTTGTTACCATAACTTCCCCAATTTCCAATCTTCCCTTACCGCTAACGGCGATTAAATCTCCAGATTTAACGTGATAACTAGATTGGGTGATATCTTTCCAATTAACTCGCACGTCGCCTCTGTCAATAAATTCAACCATTTTGCTGCGAGACATGGCAAATCCGGCCGAAGCAACAGCATCCAATCTCATTGATGCTTCAACGGTTGTCATTTCTTTCTTTTTCGGTTCTCTAATTTTGAGCTCGCTCAATTCAATGCGCCGAGTTTTCACCGGAACCGATCGCACTTGCTGCAAACTCATCTCCAAATACTCTACCATTTCGGGCATGACAATCGCTTGCGCGCCGCGTTCTCCCAACACAATGATATCGCCCGTTTTCTCGCGGACAATTCCCGTACCCAACATCGCCCCCAAAAAGTCGCGGTGAGAAGCTGTATCGAACAAGAAATTGCCAGCAATTTCTACCGCAGCAACGTTAACGCTACCAGAGTCGATCGGGATATCCGATCGCGCGATCGCAATTCTTTGTCTTTCAGCTTGCGGGTAGCCGCCCCAAGCCACTAATTCCACATCAGTTAAGCGCTTAAATACCGTCAGAGTGTCCGCCAATTCTGGAGGCGACAGAAAATCAGTCAGAGTAACTTCCCAAGTTTTAATTGCTTGTTCCGCTTGGTCGATCGCCCGCGCCACACATTCGCGGTTTTCAATGCCTTTTAACAGTTCTTCTCTTTGTAACATCAGTTAATGCTAGATTCTAATTTGAAATTGCCAAAAATTGCTGTAACTAAAAAGTCTACTTTTTTAACAGTCACACTACTTTAATTATAGTCTAAGATAATCCAATAACGAACTTATGATTTTTGGGACTCGCAAAACTGATATGATGAACATGATTATTGTACCAAATGTATGAAGTCTTCCAGTTTAAGCAAGGTTAATATTTCAACGCGGTTACTGTGTCAGGAAGCAGCCGAACCGTTGAAACAAGCGCTACAGGATAAAAGCCTTGTACCCGATGAAGCAACGGCATTACTAACAGCAGACGAGCAACGCGCCATTCCTGCCATCAGCAAAAATAAGGCGTTGATCCAGGAAATTCAGAATCGGGTGCAGGGGTTGCCATCTTTCCATTCCCTGCTAGAGGGCGATAGCCGAAACTTGACACATATTCCCGATGAAAGCGTACATTTGGTAGTCACATCGCCCCCCTATTGGAATTTAAAAGAATATCTCAAAAATCTCAACCAGCTTGGCGAAATAGCAGACTACGAAAAGTTTTTGCAGGAGCTCGATCGAGTATGGCAGCAGGTATGGCGGGTTTTAGTCCCCGGCGGACGACTGGTGATTGTGGTGGGCGATGTCTGTGTTGCCCGCAGGCGGTTTGGCAGGCACATGGTATTTCCCCTGCACGCGAGTATTCAGGAACACTGTCGCCATTTGGGATTTGATAACCTCGCACCGATTATCTGGTACAAAATCGCCAATGCTTCCCTAGAAGCAGCGGGGAATGGCACCAGTTTTCTCGGCAAACCTTATGAGCCCGGAGGTGTCATCAAAAACGACATCGAATTTATCCTGATGCAGCGCAAACCTGGCGGCTACCGCAGTCCCACCCTGACAGCACGAGTATTGTCCGTGATACCGGAAACTCTCCACCGGCAGTGGTTTCAACAAATTTGGCAGGATATCAAAGGCGCTTCCACCAAGCAACACCCCGCCCCATATCCTTTGGAACTGGCAGAACGACTGGTGCGGATGTTTTCCTTTGCAGGGGACACGGTACTTGACCCGTTTATGGGGACAGGAACAACCTGCGTCGCCGCCGCCAATTGGGGGCGCAACAGTATCGGGGTAGATGTTGAGCCAACTTACCATCACCTAGCGCTGAAACGGATGCAGGAGACGTATGGCTTGCGCGTAGTCTACGACAGAACGATGGGGGAGGTTGCTGAATGACGGGACAGACACCCATCATCCCCGATGATGTGTTCCGGGAAGCTGTGCAGGGTTTCTGGGATACCCGCATCGCCCAGGCACAAGCCCAGGTGCTAGCAGGCAAAGTTGACCAAGGGAACCGCAGTGCGGTGACAGGAGGCAAGCAGATGGACGGTTTCATCCTGACGCTGACTAATTTCTTGCTGGCTGCAGGTGTGCCTCAAAACCATATCCACGTTAAAAAAAGCCTAACCGTTATACCGGGGTTCTTTCGCCCGACGAAGATGTACGACTTTTTGGTGGTAAACCCTGAAAAACGGCAACTCAAAGTAGTCATCGAGTTGAAGAGCCAGGTTGGCAGCTTTGGCAACAACTTCAACAACCGCACAGAAGAAGCGATGGGGGCTGCTCTCGACATCTGGACAGCTTACCGGGAAGGGGTGTTTGGCGCAGCACCTCCGCCACCGTGGTTAGGATATCTGTTTGTTTTAGAAGACTGTCCTGCCTCGCGCACCCCGGTACAGGTTGCAGAACCGCATTTCGCCGTTTTGCCGGAGTTTAGAGGGGCAAGCTATGCTAAACGCTATGAACTGTTTTGTCAGAAGATGGTGCGAGAAAGGCATTTCACCGCTGCTTGTTTTTTAGTGACAAACCGCGAACAGGCAGCACAAAATCCCAACTATACGGAGCCATGTTCAGACTTGTCGGTAGTCAATTTTTTGCAGCAGCTTATCCGGCACGCCCTGTAGAGTAGATAACAGATTTTGGCGTTGCAGAGTAGAGGGATAGGCGTTGCTGAACTTTAGTATGAATGTACATTTTTTAATCTTTGCCGAAGACAGACTTTTTGTGCCTTGGAGTCTTTTCGTAGAACTTAATTCATACCGTCAATCAGCAATGCCACATTGTCCACCCAACTACTTATTCTTCTTCACCCGCAAATACAGCTCTTCCATCGCCTCAATAAACGAACCATCCTTGTGCCAAAACTGTGGAAAATCTCCCTGTTTCTTCACCACGATCGCACTTACGCCACTTTGCGCTGCCACCTCAATCGTCTGCGGCAACCGCTTCGCACCGTGCCAAAACTCTTTCAGGCTGACCGTTTGCGCCTCACTGGCGATCGCCCGCGTGTAATAGGAATCCACCGCCACAGGGGCCGCTGCATCAGCCGTTAACTCGGCAGAAAGCGCCATTCCCAAAGGCGTTTTTGCCAATTCGCGGTGCAGCACTTCCTTAGAAAGCCCCCGTAATTCAAACAGTAAAAATGGATCTTTGTCCAATTCTGCCGCCACCAAATAATAAACTCCGGCAATATGTTTGCAGGGATTGCTATAGTCTGGGCAAGAGCAAGTAGTCTTAAAGTCCTCGCGGCTGCTGGGTAAAAGGTGCAATCCGAGGGGTGCAAAAGCATTTTCAATGTTGTCAGGCATTTCGTTTATTAGCAGCCGAGAAATGAAGCTGGCTTTCGATGCCATTTGGGCGATCGCCATTTGCCACTTTTCCTGACTAATTGGCTCAAACTCAATTTGAGTTGTGTACAGAGGCTCCTTATAAACCCCAAAATAAGGATTAACCGAGCCTCTCACCTGTGCCATCACTAACCCATCATTCATGCCAAAGCTTTTTACCTTGCCGTTTCGTGCATAGGCACGTCCCCGCCCGAGTCGCCCAGAATCTGTAAATCTTTCTAACGCATCGATAAATTTATTGCCCCACCAAGTCCGAGTAAATTGTGACATAAGCTGTTCTGCATTTAAATTGTATATTTCGATGACAATCAAAAATCCTCTCCCTCTCTCCCCCTCTCCCCCTCTCCCTCTTTTATGTTGTTTCTCCTAATCTAGAACCGCATTTTTATTGAGTCTAATTAACTTTTTAAATGCCTCATTATCCAACTCAGTCAACCACGATTCATCAGCACCAATAATTGACCCTGCCAATTTCTTTTTGTCCTCAATCATTTGGTCAATCTTTTCTTCCAAAGTGCCAATCGCCACAAACTTATGCACAAATACATTTTTTTCCTGCCCGATCCGAAACGCCCGATCCGTCGCCTGATCTTCCACCGCCGGATTCCACCAGCGATCGAAATGGAAGACGTGATTGGCTTTTGTCAGCGTAATTCCCACGCCGCCCGCCTTCAGTGACAGAATAAATACCGAAGGTTCAGACTCTGGATCTTGAAACTCTGAAATCATCCGTTCCCGTTTTTCGCGACTGGTTCCCCCGTGGATGTAGTAAGTGTTGTAATGTAGCGTTTGTTTAATATATTTTTCCAACGCGCTTCCCAGTTCTGTAAACTGCGTAAATACCAATAAACTTTCGCCTTCTGCTTTAACTTCCTCAATCATCTCGATCAGCCGTTCCAGTTTGTGCGATCGCTCTGGTGTAAACTCACTTTCATCCTGCAAAAACTGGCGCGGATGGTTACAAATTTGCTTCAGCTTCAGCAGTGTCGCCAAAATCATCCCCTTGCGCTTCATCCCTTCCGCCGCGTCAATTTCTTGTTCTACCTCTTTCACGATCGCTTCATAAAGCGAAGCTTGCTCGCGGGTGAGATTGCAGTAGAGCTTTTGCTCAACTTTGTCGGGGAGATCCTGAATAATCGACTTATCGGTTTTCAGACGGCGCAGGATAAAAGGTTCTACTAATTTTTTGAGCGCGGCTGATTGTATGCGACTCCCATGTTTTTGAATCGGTAATTCAAACAACTTCCGAAACTGTGCCTCTTTACCCAAATATCCGGGATTGAGGAAATTAAAAATTGACCATAAATCCAGCAATCGATTTTCCACCGGTGTTCCAGTCAATGCTAGTCGATGGGTAGCGGGTAACTTTAAAATCGCCTTGGTTTGCGCCGCTTTCGGATTTTTAATATTCTGCGCTTCATCAATTACCACGCGATGCCACGCTACGCTGCTCAACAGCTTCTCATCTTTTCGCACCAAGGTAAAGGAAGTAATCAACATATCGCAACCTTGGACGGCGGCTTTAAATGCTTTGGCATCTTGCAAACGTTGAGGGCCGTGGTGAATCAGCGATCGCAATTCTGGAGCAAATTTTTCCATTTCCTTTTGCCAGTTACCAACTACGGATGTGGGCGCAATTAGCAGCGTGGGTAGAACCGAAGGTGCGATCGCTTTTTCTGTCTTTTTTTCTGTCTCTTTTGTAGTAGATAAAACTTCCCGCTCTTGCAATAATCGAGCAATTACCTGCGCCGATTTACCCAAACCCATATCATCGGCAAGACAGCCATTTAATCCCAAACTTTCCAAATAACTCAACCAAGAAACACCGCGCTTTTGATAATCCCGTAACTTGCCCTGAAACTTTGCCGGATCAGCAATTAACTCTAGCCTACTTTTATCGTTCAGCTTCTCCAACATATCCGATAAAGTGCGATCGCGCTCAACCTCCAACTGTTCGCTCGCTTCTCCTTCTGCCGTCAACTTCATAAAGTCAATCAGGCTTAAATCGGGGTTTTCTTGGCGATGTTTTTTCCAAAACTCCAACATCTCCTGCATCTTGTCTTTGTCCAGTTCCATCCATTGTCCTCGGAACTGTACCAGCGGTGTTTTGCTATTTACTAACGCCTGCCATTCTTGTTCGCTAACCCGTTCACCCCCGATCGCCAATTCATACTGATATTCCACCAAGGAATCCGCCGAAAACAATCCCTTACCCTTGATTGCAGCGCTCTTGCTACCCTTCCCTTTGACTTGCAGGCGAATCTTTGCCCGTTGTCGTCCCTTCGGCGTCCACCAAGCGGGGACAATCACTTTGTATCCGGCATCTTCTAGTACCCAAGCGGACTCGCTGAGGAAGGTAAAGGCATCATCTAAGCTGAGGGTAATATTAACTGGTTTGTCGGTTTCTAGCCCTTGCCAAAGTTGGGGATAAATGCGGGCAGCGTAGCCGAGATTTGTCAGCAAATGTTGCTCGAAGTTGTCTCCGAATTGTGTTTGTAACTGTTTTTGTTGAGTCGATCGCGATCGCCAATAATCCTGCAACGGCATCCGCAAAGATGGGTCTTTTTTCGCAGCCACCTGAAACTCTAAAACCCAAGGCTGTTCGGGGTTTTCGGGGGATTGTAGTTGAAAGCAGAGGGAGAATGAGTCAGCAGATTGATTGCGCGTAATGCGATCGCGCCAGGTTTGCCATTGCCGGTATTGATCAAGGCTTACTCGCGCGATTTTTCGTGTTTGGTTGAGGCAGATGTGGAGTAAAGAATCCGCAATCTTCTTTTCAAACGATGCTGGGATGGGGGTTTGAGTGACAATTTCCGCGATCGCACACTCGGAGAAATGCCGCAGCAACCGTTCGCGATCGTACAACTTTGGTGTATCTTGTAGCTGGATCTTCCGAAAACCGGACACACAAACTAAAGGCATCCATTCAACATAGCGTTGTAAATCTGTTTCGTACTGTGTTGAAACAATTTCCCATCCCGGATAAATCTCAAAGCTGGGTTCAATTTTGGCAGGTGTTTTTGGAGTTTTTGCAGTTGTTTTGGTTTTTGTCTCGCCCGCTTTCTTGCGCCCGCGCGTGGCTTTCTCAGCGGGTTCGGATGTTTCGATGGGTGCGATCGCGATCGGAGCAGTTTCTCGATAGCGCAACGCCGGAATATAATGATCTTTCAGAACAATTTGCTTAAAATTTTGGGTGTAGTGATACCAAAATAGCAAGTCTGAACCAAACTGAACTTCTGCTACATCGTAGAGGGCAAAAAAATGCAGATCGTTCAATACTTTAGTCAAAGTGTGGGTGGCGATGCACACACAATCAACTTGCCAATACTCCAACTCCAATGTTTCGGGTAACTCTGTCTCTAAATATCGCGCTAACTCTAAAGATGGTAACGGCTGGTTGTCGGCGGCGGGTAGTAGAAAGTACCGAGGGGCGATCGCGTATTCTCGCCCCATCGCACTTGTATTGCTGACTGCTGACAGTTGAATCCCGGCTTCTTTCGTTAGAAACTCTCTTAACTGTGCCGTCTCCAATTGTCGGGGATGAACCTTAGCAGGCTGTTTTTTCTTTTGAGTGGTTTCAACCCAAAGACAAAAAGTTCCACCTTGAACAAAACTCTCTTCTGTTTGAGGAATCCAAGTCCCGTGGAGGATTTTCATAGGTCATACCAAACGCAACCTTTGGCAGCCTATCATATCATGAATGAGTGGGAAAAGATAAGACGGCGGTTGAAAGCAGGTTTATACAAACCATGTCTGCTGGATGCCGACTAAAGAGAATAACTTGACATACTCCCCAGCCTGAAGGCGTGGGGATTCTTTACGCTTCATTGACGGACGCTACGCCCGGTAGTCTTACTCTGTCTCGACGTACATTTAGAGTCGTGCCGATGCCCCAGGCCGACTTTTTCTATATTTACCGAAGCGTTTTCATCTCGGTCGTGTTCTGTACCGCAATTTAAGCAAAGTATAGAACGCACAGACAAATCAATTTTTCCCCATTTATATCCGCAATCAGAGCAAGTTTGGCTTGTAGGTTCCCATCGACTAATAATTACGAACTCACGTCCATACTTTTCCGACTTTGCCTCAACTAAGACCCTAAACTCTCTCCAACCTTGCTGGCTAATTGCTCTAGACAGTTTACGGTTTTTAACCATTCCTGATACATTCAATTCTTCCACAACAATAGTTTGGTTTTCGCTAACTACTTTGGTTGATAGTTTGTGCAAGAAATCTTTGCGAGTATCAGCAATCTTGTTGTGCTGTTTGGCAATTTTAATACGGGTTTTTCTTCTTCGTTTAGAGTCTTTCTGTTGACGCGCTAACTTACGCTGAAGTTGGCGAACCTTGCGGTCTAGCACTTTATAGCAGGGGCTTACAGCTTTTTCACCGTTGCTCATCACAGCAAAAGTTTTAATACCCAAGTCAATCCCGACACTTTGGTTTTTGGCGTCGAGTTGAACTGGTTCTACTTCTACTACAAAGCTCAAAAAATAGCGGTTAGCGCAGTCTTTAATTATCGTAACTGAGCTAGGCTCTGACGGTAGCTCTCTAGACCAAATCGGCTTGACAATACCAATCTTTGCTAAATAAACACCCTGCCCCTTGACTGAAAACCCACCGCGAGTTAGTCTAGCTGACTGACTAGAGGTGCGTTTTTTGAATTTAGGGTAGCCAACCTTTTGCCCCTTTCTCTTACCTTTACAGGAATCGAAAAAATTCTTGAAGGCTGCCTCTAAATCAGCTACCGACTGCTGCAAAGAAATTGCCGACACTTCACGCTTGCCAAGCTCTTTGCTCAGTCTTTTTTGCCTGAGTGATAACAATCTTTTGGAGTTCAGCCGATTTAGGCTTCTTTTGAGATTGTTTGCAGATTGCAAGAGCATCGTTATACACAACACGAACGCAACCGAACAACTGAGCTAAGCTCTGCTGCTGTTGGCTTGTTGGATAGAAACGGTACTGATATCTTGCTTTCATGCTTACCATGATAACATAATCGGGTAGCAATTGGGTAGCCAAATGACCAGAGAAAGATTAAGTATTCGCATTGCCGTGAGTCGGCTAGAGAAGTTGCGGAGAATTGCCAAACAGAAAGAAAAAACAATGACCCAACTTATAGAGGGCTGGATTGATAAACTTAAAGAGGAAAAGCCGTCCTAGAAGGACGGGGCTTTAGACCCAGTTTTTCGGTAATTTTACCCCAGTTGTACTCTTTACTCTTTAACCCGCCTCTGCGTATTTTGACTTGATAGATGCGGTTTCAAACGCCGAGTCTTCTTACAAATTTAGAAAATATCAGTTAAATCCAACACAAAACCGGGTAGTACATCTTCACCGGACAGAGTTGCAGGCGAGTCTAAAATTTCCACATCTGAACCTTGACGGGAGATTTCTACTTTTCTATTTTTGCGATCGAGCAACCATCCCAACCTCGCTCCATTTTTCACATATACTTTCATTTTAGCCCGCAATTTTTCTAGCGAGTCAGTAGTCGAACGCAATTCCACCACAAAATCGGGACAAATCGGCGCAAATTTCTTTTTTTCTTCAGCAGTTAAAGCATCCCACCTGTCGCGCCGAATCCAAGCAGCATCGGGAGAAATATCTGTACCGTCGGGCAGCTTAAATCCAGTTGAAGAATCAAAAGCAATTCCCAAATGCTTATTTTGTCTGCTCCAAGATTGAAGTTGATACGATAAGTCAATGTTGAAATTACCAGTTTCGCTACCCGTAGGTGGCATAATAATCAATCCTCCACTAGCAGTCCGTTCAAATCTTAAATCCCGGTTGTCAATACACAACTGAAAAAACTGCTCGTCTGTTAATTCCAGCGTTAATTCTAGGGGAGAATGTAGGGGGATAGTTTGTAATTCCATAACTGCCTCCAAATATTACACGAGTTGAATGTCAACAGTTAACAGTCAACAGTCAACTGTTAACAAACAAATAACTAAGTCTCTGTATAACCTTGGATATTTTCCGGTTTAAACTGCTGCAAAATCTTCGCAGCTTTCCCAGTCAAATCATCAGTACCCTTAACCGCAATCAAAAATTTACCCGCATTCAAACGGTTGCGGTAGGGCAAAGCATCGCCGCTACCAAAAGCCATACCGCCCGCGCCTCCAACAAACACACTGCCCATTGCAGCGGCGATCGCACCGAGTACACCACCGATCGCATGATCGCCAATTTCGCCCGCCCAGGCAAAGGTTTTCAACTCAGTCATCAAGCTGAAAGTAACCCCGGCAATAAAGCCAAACGGTATCAGCCAAATAGCCATGAGTTTCGCTTGTTTATTTGCTTGCTGGTTGGGATCTATCAAACCAAATTCATCGGCAGTTTTGTAGCCGCGGCCCAAAATACTCACTTGCTTCATCGGTAAGCCTTCTTTTTCGAGGGCGCAGTAGGCCGCTTCGGCTTGCATTCGATCGGGCAGTACGGCGATAAGATAATTCATTGAGAACAATTCCTGATAGTTAGGTTCGGATACCCGGAATTTATTATAGCCTGAAAAGACTTGCTAGCTAAGGAATTGGGCGTTTTATAGAGGTCGGGCCAGGACGATCGCCCCCAAAGCTAAAATATTTCCCGCAAAAATGACCGACCATGACCGAATACAGATACAATTCAAACTGCACAAAGGCAAGCTTGAGCTGATCTGTCAGATACGGCTCTAAGTCATAAGTCTCAACTTTGAGCTCGCCAACGCTCGGCCTATTTTTACTATTGCACTCGATTGCTTGCTATGCCTAAAGTTCTAGTATCCGATCCGATCGACCAAGCCGGAATTGACATCCTCTCCCAAGTCGCGCAAGTTGACGTAAACACAGGACTTTCAGCCGCCGAACTGGTTAAAATTATTCCAGATTACGACGCTTTAATGATCCGTTCTGGCACCCAAGTTACCAAAGAAATCATTGAAGCCGGAAATCTACTCAAAATCATCGGTAGAGCCGGAGTCGGCGTAGATAATGTCGATGTACCCGCCGCTACCCGCAAAGGAATTGTAGTCGTCAACTCCCCCGAAGGCAACACGATCGCCGCTGCCGAACACGCGATCGCCATGATGCTCTCGATGTCCCGCCACATCCCGGAAGCCAACGCCTCCGTCAAAAGCGGTAAATGGGAACGCAACCGCTTTATCGGCGTAGAAGTCTACAAAAAAACCCTCGGTATCGTCGGTTTG
Organism: Microcoleus sp. S1D4; assembly: GCF_036700765.1. Classification (NCBI taxonomy): domain Bacteria; kingdom Bacillati; phylum Cyanobacteriota; class Cyanophyceae; order Oscillatoriales; family Microcoleaceae; genus Microcoleus; species Microcoleus sp. S1D4. The sequence continues at coordinate 35,410 of NZ_JAUBPP010000018.1, read as the reverse complement.
GGGAAAATTGGTTCCCACCTAGCCGCCGCAGCTAAAGCAATGGGCATGAAACTGCTCGCTTACGATCCCTTCATTTCCACCGAACGAGCCGAACAGTTGGGCTGCCGTTTGGTAGAACTAGAATTGCTGATGCGCGAATCTGACTACATCACCCTGCACATCCCCAAAACGCCGGAAACCCTGCACTTAATTAACGCTGAAGTGCTGTCGAAAATGAAGCCCACGGCCCGCATCATAAACTGCGCCAGAGGCGGCATCATCGACGAAGCAGCCCTCGCAGAAGCTATAAAATCAGGCCAGATAGCCGGCGCAGCGATCGACGTTTACGAACACGAACCCCTCGAAGCCGATTCCCCGCTGCGGAGTGTCGGCCAAAACATCGTGCTGACACCTCACTTGGGCGCTTCGACGGCGGAAGCTCAGGTGAATGTGGCGATCGATGTTGCCGAACAAATTCGCGATGTACTGTTGGGGCTGCCGGCGCGATCGGCTGTTAACATCCCAGGAATTTACCCAGACTCGATCGAAAAACTCAAACCCTACCTGCAACTAGCCGAAACCCTAGGCAACCTCGTCAGCCAGCTAGCCGGAGGCCGAGTCGATTACCTCAACGTTCAACTCCAAGGCGAACTCGCCAACAACCAAAGCCAGCCCGTAGTCGTTGCCTCCCTCAAAGGCCTGCTCTCCCAAGCCCTGCGAGAGCGTGTCAACTACGTCAACGCCAGCATTGAAGCTAAAGAACGCGGAATTCGCGTCGTCGAAACCAGAGACGCCTCAATTCGCGACTATACCGGCTCTCTGCGCCTCTCCGCCAAGGGAACTCTGGGCGAACACACAGTCACGGGTGCAGTGCTCGGCGAAAGCGAAATTCGGATTACCAGCGTTGACGATTTCCCAGTCAACGTTTGCCCGACTAACCATATGCTGTTTACCCTGCACCGCGATATGCCGGGGATTATTGGCAAAATTGGTTCCCAATTGGGCAGTTTTAATGTCAATATTGCCAGTATGCAAGTAGGCCGTAAAATCGTGCGAGGCGATGCGGTGATGGTTTTGAGCCTGGATGACCCTCTACCAGAGGGCATATTGGCGGAGATTCTCAAAGTTCCGGGAATTCGGGATGCTTACACGGTGAATCTTTAAAGAATTTTAGATTAAGGATTTTAGATGTCAATCTAAAATCCTTAATCTAAAATCGTTACAGGGTAAATCTTTAAAGGGTTAAGGATTTTAAATCTCAAGTCTAAAATCTAAAATCGTTACAGGGTAAATCTTTAAAGGGTTAAGGATTTTAAATCTAAACTCTCAAACTTGTTCGCTTGCGAAGTTTAAAATCTCAAATCCTTAATTTCAAATCGTTAAACGGTAAATCTTTGAAGGATTAAGGATTTTAGTGACTGCCAATCTAAAAGCTAAAACTTGTTCGCTCGCAAAGTCGAAGAATCCTTGATATAAAATCATTGCACGGTAAATCTTTGAAGGATTAAGGATTTTAGAAGCTGCTAATCTAAAATATAAAATCGTTGCACGGTAAATCTTTGAAGGATTAAGGATTTTAGATTTTGGATACAAGGACTGATAATTGGTAATGAGTAATTAGTCATTGGTAAAAAAGCCAGAAAGCTGAATTGTTTCTATTAGTCAATCCTGATTCTTCACTACCCAGTTCCCAGTTGCCAATTCCTGACGGGCCAATCTAAAATCTAAAATCTAAAATCTAAAATTGTTATGGCACATAGCTGGTGGGAAATTAGAATTATTTGCGATCCGGCGCTGGAAGATATCATTTTTTGGCGTTTGGAACAATTTAAGTGTCGGGGAACAGCCACTCAGATCAAAAGCAATTCCTGCCTGATGTCGGCTTATTTGCCCGAAGAACAAGCCCGATTGCTGGATTTGGCTGCCCTGTCTCTGTGGCTGCGACAAGATGCTCTGTGTGCAGGTTTGCCCCTACCTGCGATGCAGTGGAATTTAATTGAAGAGGAGGATTGGGGCAGCACTTGGAAGCAGCACTGGCAGCCTCAAGAAGTGGGCGATCGCTTTTTAATTAATCCCGCATGGCTGCCCGCGCCGACTGATACCGATCGGGTAATCTTGCGTTTAGATCCCGGTGTCGCTTTCGGTACGGGTGCTCACGCTACCACTCAACTGTGTCTGGAATCTTTGGAAATGCGTCTCGGTTTTGATGACAAAGAGTGCATAGTTGCCGATATTGGCTGCGGATCGGGTATTTTGTCGATCGGCGCGGTGTTGTTGGGCGCTACAAAGGTTTATGCTTTGGATACAGATCCTTTGGCGGTGCGATCGACCATTAGCAACCGACAGCTTAACCGCGTTAACCCGCAGCAGTTAATCGCAGAACTCGGAACGGTCGATCGTTTGAAAGAAATGGTAGATGAGCCGATCGACGGTTTGATGTGCAACATTTTAGCAGAAGTAATCATAGATTTAATCCCGCAGTTCACCGCCATTAGCAAACCGAGTACATGGGCCGTGCTCAGCGGCATTTTGCTCGAACAAGCTAAGCCAATTGCTGATACTCTCGAACAGCACGGCTGGATTGTCGCTACTCTATGGAAGCGCCAAGATTGGTGTTGTTTTAACATTCGGCGCAGTTAGTGTTCTGAGTTTTTCGATATATATATTAGTAGTAGGGTGCGTCAGATTCGATGATTTTGGATGCGTATTGAATCGCTAACAACTGACGCACCTTACAATTATTTCGGAATTAATATCACCCGAAATCAGGATAGGGCAGTGCCGTTTCCCTACAATTAATCGCGGTAGGGAAACGGCACTGCCGTGTCCTCTATATCATACCGATGAAACCGGAAACGATATGACGCACCTGATTGAAATTAGCTAACATTACATAGCGGATAATCGAACCTTCGCGATCGATTTTTACAGCGTGTTGCGAAAGTATTTCTTCCGACCACATTGGCTCAGAAACAGGCTGAGATTCAGGTTCATCGCCAATCCAAGGTGGAGAAGGCATAGATAAGTCACGACCATTTAATTGTCGCTCTAACCACTTTATCGCTCCTGTATGTTGACATTTGCGATCGCAACAACCAGCTCCCAGAAACTGACCTTGTTCATCAAAAACTTCTATAAAAGAGCCGCTATTATCCCAACCATCATCAACATAGCCTTGTATCAGAAGAGCAAATGAAATTTGAGATTCAACGGGAACTTTTACAAGATATATCTCGCTGAGGCTGTGCTGAGAGTAGCAAAAATGTCGATCGTAAGTGTCAGCCACAGTTTTAGGTATGTCTTGTGGAGGTCTTTCAATCTCCACCGACTCCAAACCATCACCAAACCCACCAAACAACTGAAGACATCCGATGCGACAGTCTGGGAAGAAATCCGAGAAAGAGTCAGAGCGATCGTAAAACTTACCGATTTCTTCCTCGTAGAATTTTCTAACTAAAGATTCCCGAGTGCTATAATTCATACACTCTCTCCTATAATTTTTGTTGTTTTTGCCTTGTGCTATCGCTCATATCAAATCCGGTTAAATGCACGTAGATAAGTAGGGGAAATCCCCCTATGATAGCCCCTAATGTACTGCGACAATCAAACGGATGTAATATTATTCATTGATGTCATCGGGATCGGGATCGAAGTCGTAGGGTGCGTCAGATTCAATCATTTTCAATCTCAAATCGCTACCAACTGACGCACCCTACAAGGACATGATATTAGTAGGGTGCGTCAGATTCAATCATTTTCGCTCTCAAATCGCTACCAACTGACGCACCTTACAAGTTATATCAATTTCGGTCGATTACCCATGATTCTTGTAGGAGCTCACTTCGCCATAATATTTCATATAAATTGACAATCTTGTAAAACCGCCCCAACTCCTCGATTTGGTTAATCGTCAGTTTCTATCTCAGCATATTCATCAGTCACAACTTGTCCATCTGGCATGATAGTATTTCGCTTGTAGCTGTCGCCTAAATCGCAACCTTCAACAAGTGCTCCTCTCAAATTTGTCTCATACAGACAAATTTCACCCATCATTGCACCTCTAAGGTCTGCTCCTTCCAGATTGGCTCCTTTCAAGCTAACTTCAAATAAACAAGCATTTTGCAGGTTGGCATTTCGGAGATTAGTATATTCCAAATTACCATCTGTCAAGTTGGCATTACTTAGGTTAGCTCTCTCCAATGAAGCTCTTTCTAGATTAGTTTCTAAACTAGCATTAGACAAATCTGCTTCGTCCAGCATACTATGAGTTAAATCAGCATAATCTAATCTAGCTGACGTAAAAATAGTACGTCTGAGATTGCTTTCTTTCAGCGTGGTATATGTCAAATCAGCTTCACTGAAATCAGCCTCACTCAAGTTTACGCCTCTTAGTTCGGCACCTTCTAGGTTAACCCGACGAAAATCTCTTTCACCCGCTGCGTATCTTTTGAGCAGTTCTTCTGCGTTCATAACTTGCCTCTTTAATCTATTTACACTTTCAAATGATAAACTCAAAGTGACAGTGCTACGATGAAAGCATAAACAATTTGCATCATAAAGCTATGAACGCTGAAGAAATACTCAAAAGATACGCCAAGGGACAGCGAGATTTTCGGAGTAGCGAGTTAGAGGGTATTAATTTGAGCGGAGCTGATTTGTCTGGAATCGATCTAGCTGGTGCTAACTTGCGTAGAGCTAACTTTAGTAGAGCGAATTTGAGCCGAGTGTTCTTGGGAGATTGCCACCTGTATGAAGTCCAATTAGAAGGGGCTAACTTAATGCTTGCGACTATGTATGGTGTTGTTTCTACTGATGCTAATTGGAGAGGGGTAAATTTGGAGGATGCTAGTTTGGAAGAAGCTTATTTGGTCTCTGTTGACTTAGAAGGAGCTACTCTGAAAAATGTCAATCTGAGTGATGCCAGGTTTGAAAATTGTAACTTGAAAAACGTTAATTTTGAGGGAGCTATTTGGAACGAAACTCTAATGGCTTTAGTTGATTTAACAGGAGCGACAGGGTTCGACCCTGCTGATGTAGCCGGACACCAAATCATATTGCCTAACGGTCAGTTCGTTGAATCTACTTGGGAGTTTACTGAGAAAAAATATGGATATATTTAAGCTGAGAAATACTTGGTAAACTAACGGACATCTAGTTTGCTGAGGCAATCTAAGCCTGTCCAATTTAAACTAAGCAAGTTAAATGTACATTAGCTTATCAATCAAAAGTAGCCTGTTATAGGATGAAATGAGGTCTGATGTTCCCCCATACCAGCTCAAAACACGTCCGTGTACAGCGCCCCTGCCAGCAATACCAAAATAGGATCGGTTTCCTTCGTAAACCCAGCACGACTGCTATTGTAATCTGGGTGATCTTTATTAGTTCCCAGCAAAACCGACAAATCCGGTTTTCCCAATAGCGGAGCAGATGAATCGGGATTTTCTGACCTCCAACCTTCTCGCGGTAACTTAAGTCCGGAGGCTGTTTTGTTATTCTCAGTAAACGGAAGATTGGGAATATCCCGACCCGCAGGCGAAACCGTACCGCTTAATAAATTCGGTACTGTCTAATAGTAGTTATCCGCAAAAGTGACATTATTTAAGCTAAAATCAAACCATTCGCGATCTGGAAAAACAGTTATGAACCCAAAATTGCTATATAGCAAATATATGGCTCAAGAGTTAGTTAGACGGTATAGGACTGGCGATCGCGATTTCAGAGGTATCGATCTGAGCAACGCCTACCTGTACGACTTTTGGCTGATTGATGTTAATTTGAGCGGTGCTAATTTGGAAGGCGCTAGTTTGGGCGGTACTTATTTAATTAATTCTAACTTGAGCCATACGAATTTAGAAAAAGCATGGCTGGATTCAGCCCTACTGATTGGGGCAAACTTGAGTAATGCCAATCTCAGGAATGCTAAGTTGCTTAATGTTGACTTGAGGACTGCCGATTTGACGGGTGCCGACTTGACGAATGCCGACTTGACGGGTGCTGTGCTGATTGACACTAATTTGACTGATGCCAATTTGAATGATCTTAAAACAACAGAGCAGACTATTTTTCATCAAGTGACTATGCCTGACGGCAGGATTCAAAACGATTTAAACAGAGCGTTGTCTGCTGAAGAATTGCTCCGGCGCTATGGCGAGGGCGAGCGAAATTTTCAGGAGAAAATATTGCATCGTGTAGATTTGAGCGGTGCTGACTTGCGTGATATTGACCTGAGTCGTTCTCGCTTAAGCTATGTCAACTTTAGTTGTGCTTGTTTGGAAAATGTTGGCTTGGGAATGGCTATATTTTCTGATTTCAGAAATGCTCGATTTAGTCGGGATGAAGATTGGTTTGGTGTCTATTTTTTTTATTGCTATTTGAGAGATGCTAATTTAGCAGGAGTTGACATTAGTTATTCTAAATTCATAGGAAGCAACTTACTGGGGGCACGAGTATGCGGTGCTATACAAGGAGATATATTCTTTTACAATACTACTTGGAGTAATGGAGAATTTATCCCTGGTCCTATCAACGCTACTGAACACTGGCGGGGAGAGTTTAGGGAAGGTAAATTTTAAATTTGAAGAAGTAGTAGCAGGGTGGGTCAGCTTCAATGATAATGCCATAAGTACGATCGCCCTCAATTGGGCAAAAACAATCTCGATAATCAGGTGAGAGAGCAATTGCAGCAGCATAGTTAAGAACTAGAAACTAAAGAGCGAACGTAAAAAGACACCGCTCCAATTAAGTAAAAACCATTCACCAAAATCAACAATCCTTTCCCAATATAAGAGTGGACAAAACCAAAAACGCGGAAAGTAGACAGCAGCACTAACAGCATTTCCACCACAGAAATAATAGACCCATAGTGCTTTCTATCCCAATACGAAAACGGACTGATAAAACGGTAATTGCTGAACGGAAAAAAGTGTCGGTGAGCGTCGTCATTGTGGACTGGCAAATCTCCCAGAGAGTGCAGGATGATGCTGAGAAACAGAATTTGCACGCTTTGCCAGCCGAAGTAATAAGCAATTACCCAGCCAATAACCGCCAGAGGAATTGAATGAAACAGCGCCACAATATTCTGGACAAAAGGTTCATAATATGCAGTTGACCAAATTGTAGCTTCCGGCAAACGAGCAATGTATTTCGCCCAAAAGTAAAATAAAAATATCGGAATGTCGGGTAAGATTCCACCCGTAACGATGAGCAAATTCAACTCAGAATGCTGGGCTCTACCGAGAATGGCGAGATTGATAATCGCGTGGCTGGGAGTTTTCATGAGTAAGGTGCGTCAACTAGGATTATCTTATTCATAATTAATCAGATATTAGTTGACGCACCCTACGTGTGAGATAATTGGCTGATGTTACAAGTGAGGTTGCAGTCGATCGATCAACTGCGCCGCTTGCATCACTCCCTCAATGCGATCGACCTCAGCACCATTTTTGAACAGTACCAAAGTCGGCAAAGCATAAATGTGATGCTGCGACGCCAACTGTTCGTACTTATCCGTGTCAATCTTGACCACCATCAGCTTATCCTTCGTTTGACCGCTGACTTGCTCCAAAATCGGTGCCATCATCTGACAAGGCCCGCACCAAGTAGCGTAAAAATCTACCAACACGGGCAAATCGGAGCCCGATAGTAACTCCTCAAAACTGCTGAACTGTTTTTGAACTGCCATAAGACAAAATAATTTTTTTGGTTCTGGCTCGATTTTAGTGCAAAATTCTCTGGTAGATTGCGAGGATACAATTATGGAATTATTGCCAGAGACATATCAGAGATTGCGGGGTCAAGTTGCACTCGTCACCGGTGCATCGCGGGGAATCGGCCGCGCCGTTGCTTTAGCCCTAGCCGCAGAGGGCGCTAAAGTCGCCGTCAACTATGCCAGTTCCAGCGCTGCTGCTGATGAGGTTGTCGCAGAAATTGACGTTGCTGGCGGAGAAGCCATCGCCCTTGCAGCAGATGTCTCCAAAACTGACCAAGTGGATTCACTCATCAGTAAAGTCATGGAAAAATGGGGGCGGATTGACATTTTGGTGAACAATGCAGGCATCACCCGCGATACTTTGCTGTTGCGGATGAAGCTGGAAGATTGGCAAGCTGTGATTGATTTGAATTTAACCGGCGTGTTTTTGTGCGCGAAAGCTGCGAGTAAAATCATGCTGAAACAGCGCAGCGGCCGAATTATTAATATTGCTTCGGTGACCGGACAAATGGGCAATCCCGGACAAGCTAATTACAGTGCGGCGAAGGCTGGGGTAATTGGTTTTACTAAAACTGTGGCGAAGGAATTGTCTAGTCGTGGCATAACTGTGAATGCTGTTGCACCGGGTTTTATCACTACAGATATGACGAAGGATGTCAAGTCTGATGAGATTTTGAAATACATTCCGCTGGGAAGATACGGCGAAGTTGACGAAGTTGCGGGGATGGTCAAGTTTTTGGCGGCGGATGCGGCGGCGGCTTATATTACGGGGCAGGTTTTTAATGTGGATGGGGGAATGGTGATGGCTTAGATTTGGAGTTTTTTTAACCGCAGATGCACGCGGATGAAAGCGGATATCTGCGGTTAATAATTACTTTAAGGCCGCACGCAACTGACTGAGGACTTTTTTGTATTTTGCCATGCGTTGAAAATCTGCCTCTGTCGGATTGGCGATGCGACGAATATCAAGGTTATGAGTAACATCAGCGATTTTGACTCGCAGTGCGATCGGGTTGGCAATCACACGTTCTAAATAAGCTGCATAAGCCTCTCCTTCTATTTTGGTAATCGCCGCGATCGCCGAGACGATAACTTCAGGAAAATCTTCGCTTCTAAGTTGCTCAAGTGTAAGTTCAGAATCTTCGACTGCATCGTGGAGAACCGCTACGATTTTCTGCTCTAGAGAAGTTACATTTTCCATCACAAATAGCGGATGATCGAGATAGGGATTACCTGCCTTATCAACCTGCCCCTCATGTGCTTTGGCTGCGATCGCGATCGCCCGTTGCAGTAATAATTCGTAGTCGGAATTCGTATTAGACAACATAAGCTATTCTCCATTTTGACTGTATGTCAAAAAATAATAAAACTCTTGTGGGATGGGCATCCTGCCCGCCATGAATATGCGATTTAAATGCGCGACAACATAGTACATGAATTCTCTATTAAAATTTCATTTTCCTGGTGGCTAAAAGGTCGTGTGTGGTTTGCGATTTTAAATATTCCTGTAAAAATTTCCAAGCCATTTGAGTACCCTCCCCTGCGTTGACTTTTTCAAAATCTACATCTTTTCTCAAAACTACCAAACCGACACCTTCTTTGATTTCTATTTTATCGTAATCGCTAACTATCGCCAAAAAAAGATGGTTATTTTGTAAAATCTTTATATCGTTTTGGGTCTTTTGGTGAGTAAAAGTTGCGATAAATTCCATTGTGTAATCATGTATTGCGAGGCAAGTTTCTTCCTCCATTTCTCGCACTGCTGCCTGCTGTGGAATTTCTCCAATGTCCACGCCACCACCAAAAGTAGAAACCATTCCTTGACTGGCAATACCGGGAATATTATCTCGCAGTTGTACTCCAATCTGACCGTTCGGGAGCATTATAAAAATGCGAACTATTGACTTGGGGATATTCATATTATCGAGTTTATAACAAAAAGAAACTTGCTTTATATAGCGGTTATCACAAAAGTGAGGATAGCCCTATGCCCTAGGCCGGATAGTACTTCCTCTTTCTGAGAAAGGCTATAGTTTTATAATTTAACTCAACATTTTCCTAATCCAATTGTAAACCGCAGCAGACAAAACCCGTAACTTATTTACAAAAATTTGCCAAATTGAAACTTTTCTTACCTCAAATAAATCTTCGATTTCCACGGGCAGCGGCGGCATTCCGACTACTTCATAGAGCGGATATTCGCCGCTTTTTCCCGGAATTTCAACTAATACGCATTGATTGACGATCGCCAATTCCTTGACTTCCTGATAAGTCTCCTCGGAAATCAACAAACTCGTTCCTACTTGCTTGTTCGCAGCCTCGATCCTGCTGGCAAAATTCACCGCATCTCCGATCGCCGTAACTGTCTGACTGTTCGACGCCCCCAAATTCCCCACAACCGCCAAACCGCAGTGAATCCCAATCCCAATCCGCAATCGGTGACGGTATAAAGCCTCAAAATAGGGATTGAGTTTCTCTAGTTCCTCCAGCATCTCGACTCCCGCCCTCACTGCTTGTTCCGCCGCCTTTTCGGGATTTTCTAACCCAAATAGCGCCATGAAACCGTCTCCCATATAATTATTAATCATCCCACCATTCTTATTGATTACAAAACCCATTTTCTGGAAATAGCGATTTAAAATATAAATTACGTCGTAGGGTAGCAGCGATTCTGCAAACGCAGTAAACCCTCGAATATCAGCAAACAAAATTGCAATTTTTTTCTCGTGTCCCACAGGTGCAGAAATCAAATTTCCGACCATTTCGTCGTTAAATGCTTCCAAGTCTTCAGAATCGATCGCCAATCGGCGCAAAATCACCTTCCCGCCAGCAATCTGTGTCTGACAAGCCAGCCTAATTTCGGGCTCTAAGCGTAATTTTTTTGCAAGTTCCTCTTCCGACGAGGTGCGCGGAGAGCAAAATTCCAAACCTTCGACAATCAAGACGCGGCAAGTCGAACACCGGGCGCTACCGCCGCAGATGTGGGTGTGGGGAATGCCGGCACTGAGGGAAGCTTCGAGAATTATATCGTCGTCGTCTATCTCGATCGTGCGATCGTCCGGCAGATAGTGAATGTGCGGCATCTGTGGCATCTCCAACCTGAATAGCGCGAGAAATCTCGCTCAAATCTGCGATCGCCATCAACCGGTGCGATGCCAACCCAATTTTTCAAACTCTTTTCTATATGCCCTGATTGCTTAACTGTATCAGGATTTTCTCTTATTTTCCGAACTCAACCGCTAAGCTGAGGCCCGATACGGGACATTCAGAAAAAGATCGCCTCACTCGATCGCTATTAGATACCCAACTTCTTCAAGAAGTCGCAGAGTTGGGAGTTCTGTTTTCTAGCGTTACTTTTATTGACAAAATTAAATTATTCTTAATAGTTTAATAGGGGCTGAAAGCCTTATAAATTCGTTGCCTAATCCGACCTGTTAGCCACATATTTTTATATTTTAGCAGGCTTTAGTTCTTAGAACCTTAATTAGTAATAGTTTCAGGTTTTTGACCCTATAACGGCCAGCAAATTTTTGTGAGATAGAATAGCAGCATCTTTAAAACCAATATAATCATGAGTTCATCAACAGCCCTACAAAACATCGAAAAGCACATTCCGATCGTAGGTAATATCCATCTCAAAAGCCCGATTGCCTACCGAGCAACCCGCCTCGCAGTCAGTGCAGTTAACGCGGTGCAAATGGCAGTAGCAGAGTCTTATATCAACGGCTTAGAAGTACCAGATTCTGTATTGCGATCGCTTTTTGATACCTGTATGCCCGTCTTTTTTAAGTATTTTCCCTCTCTGCTCGCACCCTACGAATGGGTACTAACAGAAACAGACCATACAGCCGAAGGGCCGCGGGATTTAATGAAAATTCAGTACGACTTACCTCAAGCAATGCTGAATCCGATGTTAGGCGACGGAAAACTCATTTATCCTAAGTACAGCATGGGGCTGTGGGAAAAAGGAGCCGCCAACCTTGAACAATCGCAAATGCAGATGATTGATGATGTGATTGAAAAGCTAGAGATTCAGGATGGCGATCGCATTTTAGACTTTGGTTGCGGTTGGGGTTGCGTTCCCAATTACATTCTTTCCAAATTCCCCAATGTCCAGTTTACTGGCATTAACCTCAGCCACAACCAATGCGAGTATATGCGTCAGAAGATGCAAGACCCCGAAAGCTACCTTAGTTCAGGTCGATTTACCCTATATGAAGGCGATTTGAACGACGCCAACTTCGAGACAAAATTTGACAAAATTCTCTCCATCGGAGTTTTTGAGCATATAGGCAATTTAACGAAGGGTTTCCAACAGCTTGCCTCTTTCCTGAAGGATAACGGCAAAGTTTTCATTCACATTATTACAGTCCGCATTCCCAACAATATATCCAGCGTTTTCACGCACAAATACATTTTCCCCCACGGCCGTTACTGGAAATACGATGCAGTTCCCAGCCACAACAAAGACCTCAAAACCATAAAAAGCTGGTATCTCAACGGATACAATTACTCCACAACCTTTGCTAACTGGCTGAAAAACTTTGACGATTCTCAGGCAACAGTCAAAGATTTAGACTACGGCATCGACTATGCCAAATTCCGCCGCATCTGGCGGTTTTACTTGATGTGGTTTGTGTCTAATTTTGCGAGTTGCGACGGCGAATACAACGGCAACGGTCAATATTTAATGGTTCATGCCTAATCGCTAGCATTCCCGGACAGGCTTTGATGTCATGTCCGGCTAATTATATTAAATCCGGTAACATCGGAATTGTAGTAGGGGCGGGGCGGGTTTATATAATTTTTCGATTTTTATCAAATATTTAACTGCACCCGTACCGACAAAACTTAAAACGCTCTAATTCTGCATCAAACGGAAATGATATTGCTTGTTACCACGATCTTCTTGATAACGTAGATAGGCGAGGAATAGCCGACTTTTATCTCAAAACTTACAGGAGAGAAAGCTGTAGGAGGTGCTTAAGTTATTAAGTTTTCGCTCCTTACTGTTGACTAGCAGTAAGGTGCGCTCGCGCACCTTACTTATTAAAATATGACTATATCAGCCTTTGTATTCTTCCACAATCGAGCAATTCACGACCATTGTTCCAGAGGAATCAGTGAAGGTGACTTCATCTTTGTAATGTCTGGGGGTTTGCATCAACAAGCGCCAAGCTTCTCCAGCATCGATTAAATTCATGCGGCCGGGATAGTGAATTTGCAACAACTCTTGCACCATCGGGTAATAGTTTGAGTTGATGCTGGGAAAAATGTGATGTTCTGTGTGGTAAGAAAAATTTAAGTGCAGCAAATCAAATATTTTAGGAACCCGCAGCGAAGCACTATTTATCAGCGGGTCGTTAATCTCGGTCATCCGACAGCCCATGTGATTGGTGAAGATGTAGAACATGGCACCTGCATGACCGATCGCGATCGGCAAAATGTAGGCAAGAGCTACTTTAATCGGGTTAAACTCTAGATAGAACAAGATACTCAGGTGAATTGCGACAATTCCCAGACATTCAAAGGCGATCGTTCTTCTATCTTTCGGACTAACTGTAAAGGCAGCCGGTACGTAATCGACAGATTTATCGTTGAATAACAGTACCGAGGTGAGATTGCGGAAATTGTGTACAAACCAGGAACCGGCCATCCCGACAATTAACCACAGCGGATTGACTTCCACCGACGGTACAAATAGATTTTGAATCCATTTTCCCCAAGTGTCGGGCTGCTGGGACAGGTAATTGCGATCGGGGTCTGCTAAGGAGTTGGTGGTATTGTGGTGTACGAGGTTGTGCAGATTTTTCCACTGAGTAGGCGGCATGAACAGCATACTTAGGCCAAAAAAGGCGATCGGATAAGTGAGGCGAGACTTTTTCTGAACGCTACCGTGCATCAAGTCGTGGGAGCTAAATAGCAAAACTATGATACTATTGCCCATGATGACGGCTAAAGGTAAGTAAAGCCATAAAAAATAGACAGGCCAGCGATCGAGATTAGCAGCAATTCCCCATCCCAACAATAAAATCGCGATATTTATCAGCAGTATCCCTAACTTGCTTGAATTCGGTTCAAAGGCATCTGATGGCAGCAGCGGGCGCAATTTTTTAACATATACCGAGTGGTGAATTAGCGTTTCTTCGCTTAAGGTCGGTGTTTCAGTCTTGTCTAGAGTATTGAGTTTTTTTTCTGATTTCATGTTTTGGATAAGAGTATTTCGATGTCACTCAATAACTTTCTACAGTTAATTGTATCTGAGATATTGCATGATTGTTAGCAACAGGTTTTCCTGTTATGCAAAAATTTAATGTTCTTGTGAAATAAGCCGGAGATTCCGTTTCCAAACAGCTTATTGAAAATAATAGTATATATAAGTTATCGGATTTTGAACCAATAACCAATAATATCGTTTCCGGTTGCATCAGAATAATAAAATCGAGTTAACAGTCAACAGTTAACAGTCAACAGTCAACAATCAACAGTCAACAGTCAACAATGATGTTTGAGTGCAACCGGAATTGATATAGCTCACAAGAAGCAACTTACCTTAAAATTGTCCGTTACCTTGAACAATTTCTTTAATTGTCGTCAGCGTATCTAGCCCGATTAATCCCCGGCGATAACCTTTTTGGTTGGACATTCCCAAAAATATCGCATCTCCCCGATTTTGATAGCGCCAAAACCGAGGGGAGGCATTAATAAAAGTTGAGGCGCTGTTGACATCTAGAGCAAATTGGCGACTTTCTAAGTAAGATTCAGTGGCGATGGAGTCAGCGTGGCCGCTGCTGTAGCGGTTGATCCAACCGATCGCAATTTCTAAACTATCAACAACTTTAAACGCTATGGTTTTGTTTAAGTAAGGTTGAGTCCATTCGTAGGGTTCAGCCAGCTTCAACTCTGGGAAATCTGCGACGAGATCTGCGTCTCCGCTAATTTGAAAGCCTTTTTCTTTTAAACTGTTCCACAGCCTGACTAAGGAAGAAGGCTTTTGGTTGCGATCGATCAGCACTTTCTCGATCGCATTTACCGGATCTGGCACACTTTGATGGCTGTCCAAAATCATCCACCTTGCCATTTCCAAACTACCAGTCGGCGACCAATAGAGGTAGCAATTGCCCATTGCCGATCGCAACACCGGTGCAGTGCACAGCCTTACCACCTGCTGCACCAAACTCGGTCTGCCGTAGGGAATAATTAAATTGAGATATTGGTCTTGAGTCACCAAATCGCGGATTGCAGCGCCCCGATCCGGCGGCAATACCTGCAAACATCCTGACGGCAAACCGACCTCATCGATCGCCGACTTCAAAGCTTCTCCAATTACAGCATTAGTTCGCCAGCTTTCGCTGCCACCTTTGAGAATCAAACTGTTAGCGGTTTTGAGACACAAACCCGCCGCGATCGCCCCCAACTCGGGAAACGCCTCGTAAATTAGGGCGATCGCCCCCAGCGGCAGCGATTGACAGTATACTTGACAGCGATCGACCTGATAGGAAGCATTGATCACTCTGCCGATCGGATCTGGCATTTCCCCCAACCGTTCCAGAATTTGGACAGTTGTCTTGATCCGTTCCGGTGTCAGCTTCAGCCACTCCACAATCAAGTCGGGAATCGCCATATCGCGACTCGCTTCTAGATCCAGAGTATTTGCTTCTAAAATGTCATTTTGTCTGTCTTTTAGCGATCTCGCCATCGCCTGCAAACCAGCAGCGCGATCGGTGCTTTTTGTCGCCGCCAAGTCCAAAGAAGCTTGATAAGCGCGGCGGGCAACATTTGCCCCATCTGATGAATGACTAAATTCTTCTATTATCATTTAACTAACGCCTGTAAGCCAGCCATACCATCAGAGCCGGCAGCATTGCTAGCAGCACGGCGACCATTGCCCACAGAATCACATTCGGCCCGGGCGAGTTCAGCGCCAGGGGCAACCAAATCACTAGCGGGACCAAAATCATCCCTAGCGCCAGTGGCAAGTAGTGGGTTTGAAAACCCGGATTCGCTCTGTTCCATTGCTTCCCCGTCCAGCGCCAAGCCTGCTTGTAAGGATAGTTTGTTGATAGTTGTTCGATAACCTGTCCGCTTTCATCCAATACAAATATTTGCTGACAGCGGTTGCAGCCAAAGGCTTCTGTCAGCGTTATGGGTACGAGACGACCCTTGCGCCGGCAAGGGCACGGGTACTCATCGTTTAAGTCAATTTTTTGAGCTTTTTGGGATGGCACGAGCGATCGGATAAAAAAAGCGTTTTTGCAAAAATAATCGTTAACATATCCACTTTATCAAGCTTGTCAATTCTGCCCGAGGCTTTCAATTGCTTGTTTCTAGCCGAAGCTCGACCAGCAATTTTGACTTGCAAGTTCTGGACTCAATTGTACCACTAACTTAGGTATTTTCAACCATTTCTGTGAGTATACCAAATAGTTTCTTTTGATACTCTTGGATCTTGTTGATTTTTTCCATCTTCTAAAGCGGGTGACGCGATTCGAACGCGCGACATTCACCTTGGCAAGGTGACGCTCTACCACTGAGCCACACCCGCATTTCCTGCGGTCTTAACTATCATGTCTCAATTCTCCGAATTTGTCAAGTCTTTTTTATAAGTTTTTTTTTCAGACACTTCAGACAGCGCGCCGGGCCGCGCCCCGCCTGAATTTGCAGCAGCTTGATTGTTAAAAAAATCAGTAATTGCAGTGCTTTTAACCGTCATTCGCCCAAGGCAAGGCTACAATCAAGCTGCAATCGTGGGAGAACACTGCTCATGTCAGACTTAAATCGCGGAATCATGAAGTTCAAAGGAGCTGACAGCCCGATCGCGATCGGCCTTTCGGCGATCGTCATTGGCAGCGGCATCGGCTTCCTGATCTGGTGGGCGATGCAATCAGCCTACGCCTTCAGCTAACAGGCGCATAGAACTAGGACTTATGCAAAAACCCGGTTTCTCAGAAAAATCGTCGATAGATTCGGGAGATACTTGAGGCAGGAACCGGGTTTTTGAGTTCGCGCGCCTCCAGCACTGAGAACCTAAGAATTAGAAAGCATTGCTCAGAAGGCAGAATTTTCAGCAAATTCTGTCTTCTATATTTTTTTGCCCTCAGACAGCACTTGCCAAACTCTTATGTGGTGCTTATCCTGAGCTTGATGAGGCTTTTATACTTGTAACTTAATATGCGATCGATTTTCTTGACGTTTGCTCTCATGTGTTTAGCTAGCCCCGCTGTTGCTGCAACCTGCGAGGAAAGCTTTCAAAAAAAAGGCGACTTTCTCAGTGGTGCTGCCTTTTCGGCGCGGGTTCAGGTTGAGGGATTATCAGTAGAAAAAGCATTTTCGCAATTGCGACCCATTTTAGCCCGCGAGGGGATCAAGACTGTCAGCACTGATGTGAGTATGGGTGTGATGAAAGCAGAAAATCCCGCAACAGCTTTTCAGCGCGCTTTGCCGATAGATGTATTTGCCTCAGAGGATGACAATCTGTTAACTGTCGAGATGATTTTTACCATTCCCAGTGGCGTGGGTGCAAGCAGGGACACCGTGAAAAAATACTTGTGCGATGCGCTAAATCAATTGTTGCCCAAAACTACAAGTACAAGGACTTCTGCGACACCACAACTGAGTTCGGCATTGCATTAATTCGATCGCTCTTGGGAAACTATCTGCGTTAAGGAACGTTAATCTGTGGTTTCCTGTTGCTGCATCAACGCTTGAAATATCATCGCGGGCGATCGAGTGCAGCAGATCGATCGCCCCTTCCCCATCATAATCTATGTCAAATCAGCGATCGCACTCCTGAGTTAGCTGAGCCTATCTGCTGTTATCCCATAGATTTCCCCCACCAACTACTTTTGTAGTATAATCGTAGTCCGACCGCAGTCGCGCGCAATTATCAAACTCAAGTGTTTGGAAGGGGTTGTATCTCACAAGAAATTTATGGCAAGCTTTCAGGACATCATCAAATACTACAACAATTACTGGAAAACCTCGGTTCTGAGCATCGGTGCATCCAGCCTGTTTGCGATCGCAGATTTAGCCGTACCCTACGCGATCGGGCAACTCTTAAACGTATTGTCCGATCGACCTACAGACACAATAACGCAAAAATCGATCGCTGCGATCGCCTCATTTACCCAGCAGTCACCAAGCAAAATATTATCCTTATCCGTCTTGCTGGGCTTGATTTTTATCGTAACAGTCGCCAAAGCACCCATACAGCCTTGGGTGGGAAATTGGTTCCACTGGGCGCTACCATTAACAGCGCGGCGCGATCGAATGAAAGGAGCGATCGGCAAAATCCTCACCTTACCCCTAGAATTCTACGACGAAAACAACGCCGGACGGATTGCCAGCCGCATCGCCAAAGGCATCGCCAACCACACTTGGACTTACCCAGAAATTGCCGGTGAATTCATCCCCGAAGTCGTGCGCTTAATCGGCATCTTTGCAGTTATCTGGTTAATTGAATGGCGGATCGGCTTATTAATTTTGGTTTCCTTCCTCTTTATCCTCAGTTTCACCCTCCAAAGCCTCCGACAAGTCACTCAGCGCGAAGCAATTTTGGATGAATACATCGAAAATACCGAAAGCCGCAACTCAGAAATTATTACCAACATCAAAACAGTCAAAGCATTTGCGACGGAAACAGACGAACTAAAAAGACAAACAACCAGACTCGATCGCGAATTGAAAGTAGTAGTTAACCGCATTCACAAAGGATACGTCATCCTGGGGACATACCAGCAGACGATCGTCCAGCTTTGCTTGTTTTCAGTTCTAGGTTTTAGTTTGGCAGCAACAGTCGCCGGCCAGATATCTCTGGGATATTTTGTTACGGTTTACACCTTAGCAAGCATGGCTTATTCCCAACTGCGTCCGATTAGCATTATCGCCGAATTATTGGCCCGCCGGTATTCTTCAATGATCCGGTTTCACGAGTTTATGCAATTGCCAGACGGTGTAGATGCAGGCAATTTATATGCAGAAAATGCTGTATCGGCGTCGCCCTATAAATTTACTGGCAAAATCGAGTTTTGCGGGCTGACATTCGGGTACGATCGCCAAAAGCCTGTTTTGCAGGATGTAAATTTGTTGATTTATCCCTGTCAAACAGTAGCATTAGTCGGGCGATCGGGTTCGGGGAAATCAACATTAGTTAAACTGCTATTTCGGTATTTCGAGCCCAACTCCGGCCGCATTCTGATCGACGGCGAGGACATTTGCAGCTTAGACGTGACTCGCTACCGCAAGCGTTTAGCCATCGTGCATCAAGAAGTAGACGTATTTAACGGTACTTTATTGGAAAATTTGATTTACGGCAACCGGAAAGCAACTTTTGAGCAAGTTGAGGAAGCTTGTCGCATCGCCAGAGTAGACGAGTTTGTCGGCTTGTTGCCCCAAGGTTACTATACCGTTGTCGGGGAGCGGGGAATGCGTTTGTCCGGCGGTCAGCGGCAGCGGTTGGGGATTGCCAGGGCTTTGTTGGTGGAGCCGGACGTGTTAATCTTTGACGAAGCTACTTCTAGTTTGGATTATGAGTCGGAGCGATCGATCCAACTAGCCATGCAAAACATCTTGGGTACGCGCACCACCATAATTATCGCCCACCGACTGAGTACAATTCGCGAAGCCGATGCGATCGTTGTATTAGACGGCGGTAAAATCGTTGAAATTGGCAGCCACGACGAACTCTTGAAGCAACAAGGCATTTACCGCCGCCTGCACTCCCTGCAAGAAACCGGCGAATTATTGAATTAGGGATTTGGGCTTAGCCGAGGCTTGGTGCACTACAGCAACATAATTATTAATAATTTTTTAAGTCAAGCCTGCAATGCTTTTAGCCTGGCCCGAAGTTGGGCGATTTCCTGCGCCATATCTACAACCATTACCGCCCCGACGAGATTTAGTCCTAAATCTTGGCGCAACCGTTGGATTTGACCAATGCGCGCAATTTCCCGCGCGTGCAGCATTGAGCCGATCGGCTCAATCAACCCGACTTGCACAAATTGCTCAATTATCATCGTTGAAGTTTCCGTCACCAAAGCTGCATATTCAAACGTATACAGCCGATCGCCATTTTCGGAAACAACCATAGTGGACAAGCTAAATTCGCTCATAGTGTCACCTCTTCTATTGCAGAACGTGGGTTAAAACTGCTACTCGCCTTAATTTTTTCATAACACTCCTGCTCGATTTCACTCAACTCCTTCGGAGACAGGATCTGAATTTTCACAATTAGATCCGTGCGATCGCCTTTGGGTAATATCCAACCCTTGCCGCGCAGCCGCAGCAATTGCCCGGAATTTACCCCTTTAGGAACAGTCATCGTCACAGAACCATCTGGCGTTGGCACTTGGATTTGAGTACCTAAAACAGCTTCATCTGGGCGAATAGGAACCTCGCAGGTTAAATTATCACCCGAAAACTTAAAAAATGAGTGGGGAAATAGTTCGATCGTCAGATACAAATCGCCTCGCTGTTGAGAAAAAGGGCTGACGCGACCTTTTCCTTTAATCCGAATCCGACTGCCTGATTTAGCACCTGCGGGAATACGAACGTTAAGGGTTTCATCGTCCAACTGCAAGCGTTTCTGCACGCCGTGAAAGGCTTCTGAAAGCGAAAGCGCGATCGCCGCTTCAGTATCAGGTGCAGGTGCTTGAGTCCGAAATCCCGCAAAATCATCAGCCTGAGTCGAGGTACCCGAAGAAGTTTGTCGCGATCGGCTTTGGCCGCCGCGACCCAGCAAATCCTTGATAAAATCATCAAAATTGCTGTATTCGTCGAAATTGGTGGACGGATCGAAATCAAATCCCCCGGCATTCGTGCTAGTTCCTCTAGGAGGAGCGCCGCCAGCTCCTGCTTGCTTCCAGTGCTGCCCAAATCGGTCATACTTTTCGCGCGTTTCAGGATTTGATAAAACCTCGTTTGCCTCATTCAAATCTTTGAACTTATCCTCAGCTTCTGGATTGCCGGGATTCACATCAGGATGATGTTTGCGGGCAAGTTTGCGATATGCTCGTTTGATTTCTTCAGGAGTTGCAGTTTTGCTGACTCCCAGAATGGTGTAGTAATCTTTGAAGTCGGTTGCAGTTGGCATGATTTAATCCTCAAAATCTGATTATTCTGCACTCAAAAACCTCAAAAAATAGACCTCTTGTAAAAATAGCCCAGACGGGAAAAATGCCCAGCCCATTTTTTTTCTTTCTTGTGTGATGGGCATTTTTTCCATACCCAAAATTAATTAAAAGGACTTTGGCAAAAAGTCTAATAGGTCATGCGCGTCAAAATACTCAATCTTTTTTGATGCTATCAATTGTTTGTTGAATCGTCACTAACCTGAACTATTAACTTGCCAAAGTTCTTCCCTTGGAGTAAACCAATAAAAGCGTGGGGTGCGTTTTCCAACCCTTTTACAACGTCTTCTCTGTACTTCAGTTTGCCTGCCTGCAACCACTGAGACATATCATTGATAAACTCTTCGTGACGCTGCTGGTAATCGCCAACCAGAAACCCTTGGATCAGCGCACGTTTAACCAATAGCGGCATCAGATTAGGGCCGGGAGGTGGAGTTTCGGCATTGTACTGGGAGATTAAACCTACTAATGGAATTCTGGCTCCCAGATTAATCTGTTGCAAAACTGCTTCTAGAATCGGGCCCGCCGTATGATCGACGTAGACATCGATTCCATTTGGACAAGCAGCTTTTAATGCTGAATTCAGGTCTTGAGTTTTGCGGTTGATGCAGGCATCAAATCCTAATTCATTCACAACGTAATCGCATTTTTCATCGCTGCCAGCAATGCCTACTGCTCGACAACCCTTGATTTTGGCAATTTGACCGACAACTGCACCAACAGCACCAGAAGCAGCAGAAACCACGACTGTTTCGCCGGCTTTCGGCTTGCCAATATCTAGCAGTGCAAAATAGGCTGTCATTCCGGGCATTCCGGTAATGCCTAATGCGTAAGAGATTGGTACTTGATTGGGGTCGAGTTTTCTCAAGGTTTCGGCTTTGGCGATCGCATAATTTTGCCAACCGCCATATCCCAGCACGAAGTCTCCGGCTGAAAATTGGGGATGGTTTGATTTCACCACTTGGCTGACGTTGCTCCCCACCATGACTTCGCCTAACTTTGCCGGACTTGCATAGGACTCGCGATCGCTCATTCGCCCTCGCATATACGGATCGAGGGATAGGTAAATGGTGCTGCTGAGTATTTCTCCCTTTCCCGGTTCTGGAATTGCTGTTTCGACAACGGCAAAATTACTCTCTTTGGGTTCTCCCGTCGGGTAACTTTTGAGCAGGATTTGTTGGTTCATTGACTTAGACATAAATGACTCCTTTATTGATAGATTGCTTTATCGATCGCACAGCGGAAGAATTCGCCTTCAGACTCAAAGCGATCGCTCCCCAAAAACCAGCCTACCCGAAGATGAGTCGGGATTGTGTAGCCGTCAAAGGTACTGCTTTGCTCGACAATTCCCCCAAAATCCACGTAGTGAAACGCTTCACCTTCTGGATTGCCCCAGCGATCGCCTCCCCAAATCGGCAACCCCTTCGCCCAAGTCGTCGCCCGCCAGATCATCCCCCGATCACCGTAGATAACTTCTTCTCCCTTGAAGGGATGCCATTTTTGATCGAGTTTGATTTCACCGTGCATCCACAATCGAACGGCGGATGCGAGGGGTGTGCCGGGGGCGATCGCATTCTCCAAATAGCGACGGGCTAGATTGGGAAGATTGATTAATGATTCAGGATTGAAGGGGCGATCGCTCTTCGGTGCTGATTCCCACAAATCGTCTAGAGAAATTTCTGGGATTTTAGTCATCTTTTTAAAGGTGGAAAGGGCAAGATACAGCACTTTGCGCTGAAGGTTTGGTTAAAAATACGATGTATGTTACTGGTTAAAAGCTTTTGGTTATATCATCCAGAATAGCGATCGCATCATATATATATATGTATCCGCAGGGGGATATTCTGATTGCCCATCAACTCAACAATCTAATCACAAGAAACAGAAGCGCAACTATCAGCAAGCCACCATAGAGCGTGAAAATGCGATCGGCAAACCACTTTGGCAAGCAGGAAATGTCGATGACTTGACCGTTAAAGTTTGCTGTAGGCGATCGCTATTTCACCCAACAACAAATATTCTCAAATGATTTGATATTTTAGAGGGCGATCGCTAATAATCTCTCCGAACTAACCAACGAAGTCTACTATATTCGCTTGCCTAATCTCGAACTGAAACAGATAATCTTAATGGACTTATCGATTCGGCATAACGGTTCGTTTGAGCGGCTGCAAGTAACCTTGCACTCAGTACCAATATCTTTCAGCAGTCTGCTCCAAGCGAATTGTTATACTGCGGATTCGTTCAAGCTTTGCGAGTCACTACCTTTTTAGATTCTCTAACCGAGTTTTTTCTGTGTGTGCTTTACGCGACAATACTTGAAGATTTTTCAATGTAGTTAAGCCACCTTCTGACATTGGTATAATGTGGTCAATTTGAAAATCTATTCGCATCTGGCTCTTAAACCCACTAGAGGCACAGACGATGAATCCTTTCCCGTCAGTATACTTGGCAAAGACAGCATCCTTAATATCCCGATACTCTGCTGGATCACGCTCTCGGATTTCCACAAATGAAAGGCTTTCTAATGGAACTGTATCAGGAATTACAATTGGCGGGGTAATTGTTACATCGGGGTAAACTCCAAGTAGCTTATTGATTTCGATATCTACCTGTTTCTTGAAATAAAGGTAATTATATCCAAATAAAACCTGCCAAAAGGATTTACCGTCATTCCATAGCGATGTAAGATATTCAGTCACCTGCCTAAGTGTTAAATCATTCTCGTAGATATGTCTTGCCACAATTGACAAATCACACTTTCTACGCTCACTAAAAGCAATGAAATCTGGCTCCATCTCCTTTTGAGCATAGAAGCGTAAAATATTTTTAACATCATCATCTCTGTATCCAAGCAGGAAAGGATAGTCTGGGAAGTAGAGGTTCTTCGTTAGTTGCAGTAAATATTCCAGCTCCTCGTCAGTCAAGACTTCTCTATTTTGGATATTTACACTCTTAAATACAGCATCTAGGTCATTAACAAAACTATCATAGGCTTCCTCAGTGCCGTTATATAAAAGTACATCATAGTTTCTAGACACTGGTTCAGCAGACTCAGAAGATTCAAGAATAGAAAAGCGATAAATTCCAACAGGAACTCGTCTCAGAAAATCCAATTTTTCTAAAGCAGCATTATCGATGGAATCATCCATCATACGGGCAAACTCTTCTATCTTTTCAATTGAGATAAGTCGAGCAATTCTCTTCATTGTCTCGATATCTCTATCAACAAACTCAGCGCCATCAAGATCAGTCAATTTCTCAGGATTAACCCAGTTGATTTTATCTTCCCAATTATCGATGAAGCTTACAACATAGGCTTTTTCTGTACCTCCTGCTTTCTGTCCGCGCAAAGCCCTACCAATCATTTGGGTCATTAAAAGTGTAGAAGTAGTTGGGCGTGTCAGAAAAACTGTTTGAACATTAGGCAAATCAGTTCCTTCGGTCAACATTTCTACGTTTATGAGAACTTCGAGTTGTCCTGCCCTGAAGCGCTTGATTTTTTCTGAATTCTCTTTTACAGAAATCGTAGCTCCAGTACCTTCGTCCATGATTTTTGAGGCCACGAAGTCAGATTTTATTCCTCGGTTTTTAAATAGTCCATTTAATGCGATCGCGTGTTGAATGTCAACTGCGAAAACCAAAAGGGGCTTATACTTTTCTCGGTTCTCAACATAGTGATCGATAATCCGTTTATTGCGGATACTCGACATCGCAATTCTTTCGGCAACCTTCTTAGGTAATTTGTCGAAGTCCTCAATTGATCTAATATCTCTGTCTGTTAATTCTTTATAGAAATCTAGCTCTGTCTCTAAGTTCTCGAAAACTGGTTCTGCAAGAATTCCTCTTGTAATGAGCGTCCTCAAGTGTTCTGAAAAGATAATGTCATCGGGAAAAACTTTTTTAAGCAAACCTTGCTCACTTTTATCTGTTCTGAATGGAGTTGCTGTCAACCCTAACATTCTGAAACCATCTGCTTTTCCTCTATCTTTAAAGTTTTGCTTAATGCTGTCAATTAATTTTCGATAAGTCTTTGCTGTTGCATGATGGGCTTCATCCACTACTAAAAGTATCGCGTCGGAATGATTAACCCAATTATTTGTGAGGTAATTTAGCCCACTGTTTAAACTATCTTTGCTGGCAATAATAATATCATCAGTTTTTTCGATGTTAACAGGGCGATCGTGCTTGGGATGACCAGAAATCACGCGATACTTGAATCTTTCAGTATCACTTAGTAATGATGGGTAAGCACTAAATTTTAAGGTTTCAAACGCTTGATCAAGTAGCTCATGTCGATGAGCAATCCACAAAACTTTTTTACGCTTGTCGATGAAATTGCGTAGTAACCAATGAACGGCTGTCAACGTTTTTCCACCACCCGTAGGCAAAACTAACAAACCCTCAAAAGGAGACTTATTTTTCTGATCAAGTGCCTTAATTGCCTCATTTTGATGGGCGTAAAGTTCTCTAGGATTTTTGCCTTTATTAACTTGGATTTGACCTGAGTATTCAACTTCAATAGTTTGCATATTAATGAAAAACTGAAGATAACTTTAAATTTGTGGCTTGTCCGACTGCTGCTCTATCGATAACTCCAAAGTAGGTGAACTATGGATAATGACAGATAAGCTTTCGGCTGCACCTCCACCGATAGAACGAGCAGTATACCTATCTATTATCACGCAACTGAGGCTTAATTCTTATTTTAACGTAACATTACCGCATCTTTTATTACAAGGTCATTGCGATCTCTTCAACAATCGTCTGCTAAAGCGTGCAGAGGCGATCGCAAAAAAAAAATTGTGCGTGAATGTAAATTCTGCACCATAGGGAAAATATTGCCATCTCTCAGGTTCATTTTTGCTGAAGACAGCTCGCGAGCGCTTGAACTGCCCCATCAACTCCATTCTTGTTCTGAATCTTTTCTCCCAATATTTTAGCTTTCTGTTGGACTTCTTTTGTCAAAGCGTAGGCGATCGCGATGACTGCCACATCGTTTGTTCAAATCAGATAAATCTTTGTGCTTCGGGGGGTGCATTGTCAGCGTCTCGCCATTCCGCGTAAATCTCAGATTGCCGTTGTGATCCTCTTCCACGTGTGCGATCGCGCTGAGCGTCGATCGCAACTTTAATGTCATTGATGGGTAACTTCAAGCGTTCAGCGATCGTCAATTGCACCTTGCGATCGCCTCAACAATAGAAAGTGTGATCATGTCAAAGGCATCAGAGACTTTCCAGCATTATTAACAATCGTTTCGGGCTGAACGCTTCACCTCAGTTTATGAAAGGATTTCCAGTTAATTCAGCAGATCGTATGCCCCGCCACGTTCTAATGCACGGCCGTATGCGGGACGCCCGTGAATGCGATCGAGAAAGCCCATCAGTTTCGGTCGGCTGCTGTCCAACCCTACCTGTGCAGCCGCCGCCTCCAATGGAAAGCTCATCTGAATATCGGCTGCGGTGAACTCACTACCAACAAACCATAAGCTTTTCTCAAGTTCTGCTTCTACATAACCCAGATGCAGTGCGATTTGAGGATCAATGAACGATTTATTGACGCGAGCCACAATTGCCCGCGCGATCGGTCGAGCGAAAAACGGCATCGGACTTGTTTCGACTTGGTTAAAGACTAGCTTCAACACTAGCGGGGGCATCGCAGAGCCTTCAGCATAATGCAGCCAGTAGATGTATCGCAACCGTTCCGGCGTGCCAAGCTCTGGAGCGAGTCGTCCGCCACCGTAACGGTCAACTAAGTATTCGACGATCGCACCGGATTCAGCCAGAGTCAGCGCACCATCGGTAATCACCGGAGACTTGCCCAGTGGATGCACTGCACGCAGCGACGCGGGAGCGAGCATTGTTTTCGGGTCGCGCTCGTAGCGCTTGACTTCATACTCTAGGTCGAGTTCCTCTAGCAGCCAGAGCACTCGCTGGGAGCGAGAGTTGTTCAAGTGGTGGACAGTAATCATGTTTTTATTCTCAGCTTACCAAAAAATTGATGCGGTGAATTGTGAATGGTCAAGAGTGGATGTGTTGATAGAAAACTCGTTTAACGTTTTCGGCACAGAAGATATAGAGTCCGACAATTGCCGCCAGCACCAACAGGAATTCGAGCGGCAAGGATTGGAATCCCAGTAAACTTGCAAGCGGAGTATAGGGAAGGAAGAGTGCGATCGTGACGATCGCGATCGTGGCCATCAACAAATATTTTCCCGGTTTGCTCGCGAGAATCGATTGCCGCGTCCGAATCACCAACACAATTATGGATGCAGAAATCACCGATTCCATAAACCAACCAGTTCTAAATTGCGCCTCGTTGGCGTGCAGCAGGAATATCAATGCTCCAAACGTCAGATAATCAAAGACAGAACTGAGTAAACCAAATACCAACATAAATTTGCGGATAAACTTGATATCCATGCGGCGGGGTTTGTTTGCCAATTCCTTGTCTACGCGATCGGTGGCGATCGTCATTTCAGGAAAATCAGTCAATAGATTTGTGAGCAAAATCTGACTGGGCAGTAGCGGCAAAAACGGTAAAAACAGAGAAATACCTGCCATGCTGAACATATTGCCGAAATTAGCGCTCGTTGCCATAAACACGTATTTAAGCGTATTGTAAAACTTCATTGAGTTTATAAGCAATTATAAACAATAATGGTATCATATCGCTATGAGTGTTGAACAAGGAATACGCACAACTCAAAGAACGGAAGTCTCAAATGCAACTAACAGAGCGACACATCATCAAATCCACGGAAGACCGTTTCGCTCAAATTGACGAACTAGCTTTTAAATCCAAAAATCTCTACAATGCCGCCAATTACGTCATTCGTCAGAGCTTTATTTATGGATGGGGCTATATCGGCTACAACGAAATGAATGGCTTGATGAAGTCTCACGAAGCTTATAAGGCAATGCCTGCTAAAGTTAGTCAGCAAATTTTGATAATCTTAGACAAGAATTGGAAATCGTTTTTTGAAGCCGTTAAAGCTTACAAAGCTGACCCTTCAAAATTCACGAGTCGCCCAAAATGGCCGAAGTACAAAGATAAAACTAAAGGGCGAAACATTCTTGTCTACACGATTCAAGCAATTAGCAGCAAACAGTTGAAGAAAGGAATAATTAAACTTTCTGGCACTGAACTTTCAATTAAAACCCGGCTCAATCCCAACCAGATTTGTCAAGTTAGACTGGTTCCGAAATGTGATTCCTATGTAATTGAGGTAATTTACGATGAACCGGAGTCCACCATCAGCAATGCCAACTCTGTAGCTAGTATTGATTTAGGGCTGGACAATTTAGTAGCGCTAACTTCAAATCAACCGGGATTTATCCCTTTGTTGATTAACGGGCGACCATTAAAATCGATTAACCAGTTCTACAACAAACATAAATCCCGATTACAATCCCAGTTAAAAGGGAATCGTCAAACCTCATCCAGAATTCAGCGATTAACTCGCTGTCGCAACCAGAAGGTTGATAATTACTTGCATCATGCTAGTCGTGTGGTTGTTGACCATTTGGTAGTGAACCAAATTGGGACGCTGGTCATCGGCAAAAATGGACAGTGGAAAACTGATATCAATCTAGGTAAACAAACCAACCAAAATTTTGTCAGCATTCCTCACTCTCGATTAGTTGAGATGTTAGAATACAAAGCTCGGCTGGTAGGAATCACGGTAATTGTACACGAGGAATCCTACACATCCAGAGCAAATTTTGTGGGACTAGACCCAATTCCTGTTTATGGAAAAACAGAAAAAGAACCTGTATTCACTGGAAAACGGATCTCACGAGGATTGTACAAAACATCGACTGGTCGGTTAATTAATTCTGATGTGAATGCTTCGTACAACATTCTCAGAAAAGCAATCCCAAATGCGTTCAGCGATGGGATAGGGAGCTGCGTAGTTCAGCCTAGGCGGGTTAATCCGCTCAAAGTAAAACAGAAAGGGGAGGGCTGACGCCTCCCATGTCGTTGCAATAAATGACTATAGTTTTACCAGCTATTAGCAAACGTCACCCGTCCTTCATTCACACCCTCAACCAAAACATTTAGGTCTTTTTCCATCAGCACAATGTCGGCTGCTTCCTTCGCCACATCAACCGCACTCTCAACGGAAATGCCCACATCCGCAGCATGAAGCGCCGAGGGATCGTTAATACCATCTCCGAGATAGCCAACCACATTCCCCGCTTTTTTGAGCGCGATGATGATCCGCTCTTTTTGATTCGGCTCAACTTCAGCAAAGACATTGGTTTCTCCAACACGATGCAGTAGCGCTTCATCACTGAGCTT
This sequence comes from Microcoleus sp. S1D4, assembly GCF_036700765.1. Classification (NCBI taxonomy): domain Bacteria; kingdom Bacillati; phylum Cyanobacteriota; class Cyanophyceae; order Oscillatoriales; family Microcoleaceae; genus Microcoleus; species Microcoleus sp. S1D4. Next base: position 6,292 of record NZ_JAUBPP010000018.1, on the reverse strand, counting down.
TTGCAGTTCGGCACCACTCAAAACCTTTGGTTTGGGTAGTCCTACCTGTTGAATGATACTAATCGCCACAGCCCGACTATCGCCCGTAATCATCTTCGGGGTGATGCCCAGGGCTATCAATTCTTTGAGGGTGTCAGCAATACCTGCTTTTGGTGGATCGAACAGGGCAAGATAGCCCATAAATGTCATGTTCGTTTCATCGTCTTTGCTGAAGGAATCGCGATTGTCGTAAGACGACACGCAAGCTCCGAAATTGCGGTAAGCAACTCCCAATACTCGAAATCCTTTGCTGCCCAATTCTTCAGCGCGTTGTTGAATCTTGTCCTGCTGCGGCGCAATGTCGATCGCAATTCCGTCACCAGTCTCTACCGTTGAGCAGACATCCAGAATATTCTTGAGTGCTCCTTTGGTGACAATTAGATGCGTATTCTCTTGTTTAAACAGAATGCTTAAGCGTTTGCGGTTGAAATCGTAGGGAACTTCATCGAGCTTTTCATAGGCAGAGATGTCGAATGTCTTGTGTTGACGAATCGCTTGGTCGATCGGATTTACATAGCCAGATTCAGATGCAGCATTCAAATAAGCGTAGAGCAAAACCCGATCGCTCTCATGCCCATCCACATCAACCGCCGAGTGAATTTTCACCTCCCCTTCCGTCAGCGTGCCCGTCTTATCCGTACAAAACACGTTCATACTGCCAAAATTCTCGATCGCAGCCAACCGCTTCACAATCACCTGCTTTTTCGCCATTTGCTTAGCGCCGCGAGACAGATTGAGGCTGACAATGGCCGGCAGCAGTTGAGGAGTCAGGCCAACCGCCAGCGCCAGAGAAAATAGAAATGATTCCAAAACTGGGCGTTTTAGGTAAACATTGGCGGCAAATATCAAGACAACCAGAATCAGCGTCACCTCCATCAGAAAGTAGCCAAATTTGGTGAGTCCCGCTTCAAATTCGGTTTCCGGCGGCCTAAGTTTCAATCGTTCCGATACCTTACCAAACTCAGTCTCCTTTCCGGTATGCACCACCACTGCTTTGCCAGTACCGCTGATGACATTGGTACCCATATAAAGGATGTTAGTGCGCTTACCCAGATCGGTTTCAGCAGGCAAAACTCCACTAAGTTTGTCAGCCGGATAAGTTTCCCCAGTCAGCGCCGCTTCATTCACAGACAAATCTTTCGACTCTAAAATCAGGCAGTCACCGGGAATACTATCGCCAGCGTTAAGCAACACAATGTCACCCGGAACCACCTCTTCATTGGGGATTTCTTGAGATTTACCATCCCGCAACACCGTGGCTTTTACTTGCACCAGTGCCAGTAATTTCTCAACAGCATTTGTCGCTCCCCTTTCTTGCCAAAATCCTAGTAAGCCGCTAATTAGGACGATCGCCAAAATGATGATCGCATCTGCCGCATCTTTCAGAAAGATCGACAGCACAGCAGCAAAAATCAGAATCAAGATAATCGGACTCTTAAACTGGTTGAGCAACAGCGTCAGTGAGTTCGATTGCTGTTTTTGTTTCAGACTGTTCGCACCGTATTCGCTCAGGTGTTGTTGAGCATCCTGACTGCTTAAACCTGCGGGCGTAGACTTCACCTGAGTCAGCACCCGATCGGCAGGCAAGTTCCAAAACGTCGAAAGTTGTGAATTCATTGTTTTATAGCTCAATACGGTTCACTTAAGACTGTTCAGTCTGTAAAACCAGGTGAAAAATATATACTGCGATCGCTTTCCTACCCTTCGCGAACGCCTTCGGCGAACGGATCGCTTCGCTAACACGCGGACGTTCGCAATGACAAAAAAGCGTTAAGTCTTCTTTTATACCTAACTTTTAATTTCCTGTTCGATTTTCGAGTTTACCGCTAACTGACTTATCGGTTCCGAACTGAATGATTAGAGTTTTAAATGTAATGTTGCAAAATCAAGATGAAGCTGCTAAGGTGTATAACTGTGGGTACAAATGGGTCGGTGCCCGAGCGGTTAATGGGGGCGGACTGTAAATCCGCTGGCTACGCCTACGCTGGTTCAAATCCAGCCCGGCCCACCACAATTTACATAAAAGTTAAAAATTAAAAGTGTTAAATTAAAACTTTTAATCTTTTATGCCCGTGTAACTCAGGGGTAGAGTACCTCCTTGGTAAGGAGGAAGTCGCGAGTTCAAATCTCGCCACGGGCTTATCTTTCCAATCATTATGGCTGCGTCCTTTAGCAGTCTCACTCAATCTTTGATTGACGGCGGGCGCTGATTTTCCACTGATATCGTCTTTCAATAATATCAACAATATCGGGCATTTTATTTTACCTCATCGGGGACAAAAAGTTCTATGGAGTACCGTAAACTTATGCGGCCCACAATACTTGTCGCGCTTCGACTCAGTTCATGCTGAGTCAATTTGTGCTTAGTCTAAACTCCAAAGATTTGAGGTTTTTTGCTAATTCTCAATTTTCTGCCTTTAGGGAACCTGTGGCAATCACAGGCTCCCTTTTCTTTCCCTTGTTAGTCTAAACTCCAGTTGAGTCGGTGGGGGTAAAAAATCACGATATTTTCAGGGGCGGGCCCGGAATTGGCCACAAGATCACCTAACAGGGGCGATCGACCTTTACGATCGCACAAATGACCAAAAATCAGCGTTTAAAAGTCAATATGCACGGAAAAAAGTATTCATTTCGGAGAATTGACAATTTTTTCACCTAGTGAAAGTGCTTATTTGAAAGCTCTAGTCGCACCCGATACCGCAAATCCCAGGCCGAGCCAAGTTACGATAAGAATTATTGGTTTTCTTGGCTGTTTGAAAATCAAGCAATTTTTGCTTGTTGGGCACATCAGCACTTGTCTGTTAACAGCTATGTTCTTGAGGAAGCGGTAAGCCCCGCCCCGCTTCCTTAACCTGTGGCCAAGACAAAAATGCTTGATGCCAAAGGTTTCTGCGGGGATGAGGTATTCAGCGGGAGTTGTTAAATATGAGTTTATCTTTTAAGCAAATGACCCTTTATGTGACTTTGCTGTCGATCGGCGGAGGCATGGGATGGTTGGGGAATCGCTACCTGCAAGCCCCAAATTATCTCGAAACTGGATCGGTTTTGCCCGTGGTGCGCCAGCAAATCCCGCCCTATGCTTCTCCTCCGGTTACAGAAAATCGCGCAGTCGATCGCACCAATCCTAATTTTATTGCTGAAGCAGCAGAAAAAGTCGGGCCTGCAGTCGTGCGGATTGACGCATCGAGCAAGGTGACGAATCAAGTACCGGAAGCTTTCAAAAATCCTTTGTTTCGCCGGTTTTTTGGGGACAATTTGCCGCAGCCGGAAGAACGAATCAAACGCGGCACCGGTTCGGGGTTTATTCTGACTGCTGACGGCCGCATCGTGACGAATGCTCACGTTGTCTCCGGTACGGATACTGTTAAGGTGACGCTCAAAGACGGCCGCGAGTTTGAGGGTAAGGTGCAGGGTGTCGATCCGCTGACGGATGTGGCTGTGGTTAAGATTAATGCTAAGGAACTGCCGCAGGTTGTTTTGGGTCGATCGGACAATATTGTACCCGGACAGTGGGCGATCGCGATCGGCAATCCTTTAGGTCTCGACAATACCGTGACTGTGGGCATTATTAGCGCTACGGGTAGAACCAGTTCCCAAGTCGGCATCCCCGACAAACGAGTCCGATTCATCCAAACCGACGCAGCCATCAACCCCGGTAATTCAGGCGGCCCCCTGCTCAACGACCAAGGCGAAGTAATTGGCATCAATACCGCCATTCGCGCCGACGCTCAGGGCTTGGGATTTGCAATTCCGATCGAAACGGCCAAACGAGTTTCCGATCAGTTATTCGCCAAAGGAAAAGCCGAACATCCCTATCTCGGCATTCAAATGATCGGCTTGACTCCCGCCACCAAAGCAGAAGTCAACAAACAACTAGATAATAAAATCACCCTCGATCGAGGTGTAGCCGTAATGCGAGTGGTGGAAAATTCCCCCGCTCAAAAAGCCAACCTGCGCGCCGGAGATGTGATTCAAAAAATTGACGGAATTGCGGTCAACACTCCCGGAGACGTGCAAGAACGGGTGGAAAACGCTGCTGTCGGCAAAGAACTCGAAGTGGAAATTAACCGTTTGGGTCAAGTTCAGAAAATTAAAGTACGTCCGGGTGCTTTTCCCGTATCCGCTAGCCCCGCCGGTGGATAATTTCAACAGTTGACATGATGCAGCATACAGGTTGAGAGTTTACAGAAGGACGATCGCGCGAGGAGATGCCGAGGGAGAATGAATCTGATGCTCGATCGTTCCCGACACAAAAACCGGGTTTTTTACTACAATCCTCCGTCTATCGCGAGGTATATAGGATTAAAAACCCGGTTTCTTAATTCCCTGTCCATCCAGGATTGTTTATTTTTGGAACAACATTCATCTTTATGGCTTCGGCAAACCGTTGATCTGTTTACTTTTCTTTAGGAGAGTTTGGTTTAATCGAACTCGTGCTGGCTAAATTTTCTTCTAGGTGCATCCTCTGCTCCATTTGCCTGAGAAAATAGCCTGTCATCATCGCGGAAGCTAGCAAACCTGCTAAATTTTCGCGGTCGGTGGTAATTTGGACATTAAAATTGTCTGAAGGCAATACCCCGACAAGTCCTTGGACGTTATGAGAGATAATTTCTTTGATTTCAGGGCTGGCGGACTTGGCGATGCGGGCTAGAACCTCGGGAGATTGGTGTTGGAGGTACTTCAGAAGTGGGTTGACTGCGGTTTGTTGGGCATTGTCTGGGTCAAAGTCAGGGTGAAAAACCATTTGGCGATTCTTAATTTCTGGCTGGCTACATTCTACTTCAAACTACTCGTCATTGCTTCGGCACAAATTTGCCTGAAAGTCAATTTGCAGTTGTTTGGGGAGTTGCTCTACTTGAAAGTACCTATGAAATTTCTCGGTAACTTGTAACCAATACGATCGCCCGTCGGTAGGCTTCCGCTTGCGAACAAAGCCCATTTCTACCAGTTCCTGCACTTGTTGGTAAGCTCCAGAACCCCGCAAATTCACTAAATCCGGCTGTGCGATGCCGCCTTTGAGGGCGATCGCCGCCAGCGTCCGCAAAGCTCCCACACCTAATTCTGGAGGTATCAAAGTTTGCATCAAACTGGCAAACTCGTCTCTCAGTTGTAGGCTGTATCCCGTGGGAGTTTCGACGACTTCTAGGGCGCTGTCGCGGCGGGAAGAGTCAGACATGAGTTCAATAATGGCATCTTCGGCGGCAGGTCGATCGCACTTAGCAATCTCGGCAATTTCTGCTATTGAGACCGGCTGACCTTTAAGGTAAAGTATGGCTTCTATTGTTGTGGCTAAGCGAGTCATTGGGAAATTGGTAATCGAAAATTGGGATGTTGAAGTTCAACTAGACAGCAGGAGTCCCGCACTCTAACTGTACTCCGTTGAGTGACGGGAGGAATGCGCGTCAGGCCTGACTGCCGAGCAAATCTTTGATTTCCGCTATTGCAGTATTGGTTTTCACGAGATACGATAACACCAGAGTTTGTGAATGTAATGTCCCAAGTAATCACCGCCAAGCTAAAACTCAAACTCACTGCCGAGCAAAAAGCTTTGGTGTCTCAGACTACTTTAGCCTACCGAGATGCCTTGAATTACACTTCACAAGTCGCTTTTGACGCAGGTAAAACCAGCAATGGTGCTAAGCTGCAAAAAGCCGTCTACAACGAATTGCGGGTGAGATTTGGACTTGGAGCCCAAATGGCTTGCAACGTACCCAGACAAGTTTCTGGAACCTACAAAACTCTGTGGACTAAGGTAAAACAATCTAACGATGCTATTGCTTCATGCTACACTAAGAGACGGTATAAAGGGTTAGACAAAGCCCCCAAATATATATCTCGAACTTGCACCCTAAATTATCAGCGCGACTACTCTTTTAAAACCGAAAGGCGAGTGAGCATCCTCACTCTCCAAGGTCGAATAGTAGTTTTGTATGATGGTTACAATAAACATTTAGATTTAATTGCCAATGGCGCAAGGATTGGAGCAGCTAAAATTGTCTATCAGCGCTCTTCCAAGATCTACTATCTGATGGTAAGTATCGAAGTAGAAACGCCTGAAATTAACCCATTGAAAATAACTAGAGTCTCTGGTGTTGATGTAGGTATGCGCTACTTAGCGGTGGAAACAGACTTGCAAAATAAGTCTAAATTCTACTCAGAGAACAATGCTAGACATCAAGCTAACCGCTACCATAAAGCACGGATGACTCTTCAGCGTAAAGACACTCGTTCAGCGAAGCGAAGATTAATCGCT